>NZ_JADAIN010000006.1:0-210988 GCF_015676285.1 Acinetobacter sp. Res13-Abat-PEC15-P4-01
AATCAATCAGTAAAAATCCACACAAGTTGTTCTTCATATTCTCTTAATGATCTTCTTCATGCTTCGTCAGCATCAAGCTAGGTCGGCTATATTACTCTCTATCTCCAGAAAGTCAACTGTGATTTCAAATTATTTTCTAAACCTACCTTCTAAAACCCAACTTAATCAATTCAACCAAGTCATTGTTTTATCAGAAGTTTTAATCTTCATCACCGCCGATGGATGTGCATTCTACAGCATTTAACAACCAACACAACCCCTTTTTTTAATCTTTGTGTTCGGATGGGTGTTTTTTCCTCAAATCCACCCTTTTTTTGGCTTTTTTATCTATTTTTTAAGCATAATGAGCGCAGGTTGGCTCGATTTACTGGATAATTTATTTTCTTTATCGATTTCCTGCCACTTTAAAGGACGGCAATCGATATATTCACAATAGCCACTTTCACCTTGGTATGTTTGCCCATTCAGTTGTATTTGGTAGCTAAAACTTCCTACATAACCTGCTGCCAAACCAAATTTATAATCTCCCCGACTTTGGGCTTGGATATTGATAGAAATATTTTCATCTTGATATTGCCACTCAAACTCTCTAGGCAAATACATTTCTTGTTGATTTACAGTTTTAACTTTAGGAAAAACACGCTGAATATTGAATACCACTTGCCGATCAAACATTTTGGCCTCAAGTGTCTGGATATTACGCATATAGATACGGGACTGTAAAACATTATTCATTTGATCGCAGCTATAGACGCAAATGATTTGAAGTTCGTCACTTAATTGAATCAATTGATAAGTATAAAGCGCATAAGGAAGGTATGGAAAATTCACCATGCGCATATATTCAAATGCTGCATATTGTTGAATAGCATATTTTTGATCTTTGTATTGAATACAACCTTCGCAATGCGCAACCAAAGACCAATGCTCAGCAAAACCAAACTTCAAGTGAATGAAATGTGAAACCAAAGGCAACGTGGTTATTTTTAAATCAAAACTCAATTCACTATCCTGTCTTTGCATGACAAAATTTGGAATTTTCCCAAAGACCTGTTCTTTTTGACCAAACTCAAATTTTACTTTGCACTGATCATCGATTTGAAACTGGCAATCGTGTTGAATGGAATATGTACTTAACTGCCCCACCATATGCGCACTGGTACTGGCCAATAAAGTAGCTGTATCTAAAGCTGTGGTGAGGATTTCATTTTGATTGCAAAAAACAGAATTATTCGGCTGTCCAATCAAACTAAAAAAATTGAGATAGTGCAAGGGTGCAGGGAGATTAACCAGAACCAGCTTCTGGTGGGTAATTTTATATTTATCTTTGGATGGATGATAAAAAAGTTCAATCGGCTCTTGAGCTTGATTCAGTTGTTTAGACTGATCTAAGAAATCTTGAAACAAACGCATATCAAGCTCCTGACCTTAAGTTTTATTTTATATTTTATTCAAGGCTATTCTTTCTTGCCAAAAATGTGGTTACAAAACCAGAAATAGCATAGATAATTGAAATCACCAAGATGCCTACAGGAATATTATAAGTCATTGCAGCAAGGATAAATACAGCGATCGGCAATACAAAGAAAGGGACCCTTTTACGATCCACGGTTTTAAATGAATAATATTTAATATTGGAAATCATCAGTAAACCAACCGCAATGATGACAAAAGCATTCGTTGCCTGAATAGCACTATCTTTAAGATCAAAAATATATCTGAAATCTTGCCCAACCCAAACCCATGCAATAATAATGATCGCAGCCAATGGACTGGCAACACCAATAAAATAACGTTTATCGACCACACCAATTTGCACATTGAAACGTGCTAAACGAAATGCAGCACAGGCTGTGTAAACAAAACAAGCTGCCAAACCGATTCGACCTAAATCATGCATACTCCAGCTATACATCAAAATAGCAGGTGCGACACCAAATGCCAGTAAGTCCGAGAGTGAATCAAATTGCTCACCAAAAGCACTTTGAGCCCCGATCGCACGCGCCACACGACCATCCAGACCATCAAATAATGCTGCAAGGAAAATGGCATAAATCGCTTGGGTAAAATCACCATTCATGCTGGCTATGATTGAATAGAAACCCGATAACAACGCTGAAGTTGTAATTAAGTTTGGCCACAAATAGATTCCGCGACGTTTTACTTTTTGACCTTCATGGGTATGCTCTTCCTCTTCAACCTCAAAAGTGATGCCATCGAATCCAAGGTCCTGGCTCGAAGAGTTTGGGCTTTCTGGTTTATTTATATTTGTCATTGTTGAATCCTATCTATGGCTCTTATTTTGGAGCGGTTGATATCTCACCTAAGATTTTATCACATTCATTTCTAAGTGAAATTGATGCGAATTACTCAAATTATTTCGTCATAATTTGTAATTCGCATCATTTTTCTAGCTATCGCTATAAATGAATTACTCGCCCACCAACCAACGTACTGCTGCATGTCCACCATTTTCGCTCATACGTAAATGAGGGAATAACCATTGTAGTGCTTCATCAGCATCTTCAGAGAATTTCCATGGTGGATTGATGACCAACAATCCACAGCCATTTAAGCCGACAGGGGTATCATCAGGCCATACACAAACTTCGCAAATCAACTGACGACGGATGCCCGTTTTGATCATTTTTTTTTCAAAACGCTCAATCATGGCACGATCTTTGATTGGATACCAAATTGCAAATACCCCCGTAGACCATTTTTTATGGGCAGCAGCAATTAATTCAACCAACTGTGGAAAATCTTTACGTTCAAGCTCATACGGTGGATCAATCATGACCAAACCACGCTTTTCTTTCGGTGGAATTACCCCTAAAAGACCTTCATATGCATCACGTTCATGTAAACCCGCACGTTTATCGCGAATATTGAAATACAATTGTTGAAACACATCACGCTGCATTTCAAAAATGGTCGCTTTATCTATATCTCGCATTGCTTCAAGTGCGAACCAGGGTGAACCTGGATAAGCGCCTTTTCCAGCACCTGCTCGCATATCTTCAACCACTTTCAGATATTGTTTTACACCTTCTGGGGCATTACGCTTAATTGAATCATCAAGCTTAACGAGCCTGTGAATACCTGTCAGGAACTCACCTGATTTTTGCGCTTCTGATGTGGATAAATCGTATTTGCCCGCACCACCATGTGTATCGATATAACGATATGGTTTGTCTTTAGTATTTAGACGTGTCAATAGTTGAAGCAATAACACATGTTTCATGACGTCGGCAAAGTTGCCTGCATGGAAATGGTGACGGTAATTCATGTTTCGATTAATTCCTGAGTTCAATGGTTATTTTAACACGAAAAAATATTTCTTCACTGCCCATCGTTTGTTCTAATATAGCGACAGCCCTTCAAACACTATTTTTTTGGTCATTTATGGAAGCTCTTTCTCTCCCAAAGTCATGGAATGTTGATCGAATTCTTGATGATTTAGATCAACATGGATTTACCGTTATTGACCATGCATACCCAGCAGACTATGTACAACAACTGATTAAAGAGTGTACTGAAAATCTAAATCGTTTCCGTGATGCAGCAATTCAAAATGGTGTAATCAGCAAGATTCGCAGTGATCATATTTTATGGATCAACAAGGATTTAGAAATTGCTCAACATCATATCCACACGCTTCAGCAACTCTCTCAAATTTTCAATGCTGCATTTTATATGGGAATTAAAGAGGTTGAAGCACATTTTGCGTGCTATAACGCAGGCGAGTTTTACGCCTTGCATCGAGATAATCCTCAAGGCAAAAATGGTCGTATGATTTCTACAGTCTATTATTTGCATGATGAATGGCAGGATGACTGGGGGGGCAAATTACATTTACTAGACAAAAACAATGTATGGCATATTTTAGAACCCAAACCTAATCGAATCGCCTTGTTCCAAAGTGACTTATTACATGAAGTCCTTGAAGCTAAACATCAACGACTTTCAATTACCGCATGGCTCAGAAGTGACTCTCATATCCTGTAAATTGTTTAGTTTGTTTAGTCCAAAGATCAGCCATATTGCCGGTTATTTGGGTTATAAAAGCTTGTAGGCTTATTGAATAGATTTCGACATTTTGGTCTTGAGTGTTCAATAGTGCAACGCTCTATCTCAAATCCATCAGCTTTAAATTATTGAAATAGACCTCATAATAGAGTGTAGAAATTAAGAGGATTCAGCATATGTTTGATAATACAAAACAAATCATCTCGCGAATTGGTGAAACTGATCAATTGTATTTGTCAGGCAATACCCCTGAACTTGCACTTGAACGTGGTGATCTACGTTTACAGTTAGTCACGCAAAGTCATTCAAAGCAGGAACAAATTCACTTCCTACAAGAAGCGATTGTATTACTTGAAACTGCGCGTTTGGAATACGAAGAAATGCCAATGTCATTGTACATACAGCTTTCTTTGCATTTGGCCAAAGCCTATATGATTTACTTTGAACTGACCAAAGAATCGCGTTACGCCTTGATCACTCAACAAATTTTAAAACCGATGACGCAACATGAGCATGCTGATATTTACTTTATGTTGGCTTATGCCTGTGTAAGTAAGCAAGATTTTGCCTTAACCCGTCATTGGTTAAATAAATATATCAAAACCGCAGATTTTGATTTAGCGCTACTTCGACAACATCATGCTTTCAAACCTGTCAGAAATGAAGCCTGGTTTAGTCAAATGATTCAAAATAAATTGCACTAAGCATTGGGTCTATGGTCATTCATGACATGATATAAAATCGCAACCCTCCAAAAGAAAAGATGGCTATTGTAGCCATCTTTTTGTTGCGCTTGGGAAAAGTTAAAAGCTTTAAGCTGTTTGTAGTTTATATGCATCTAAATGGAGTTGCTGGTTTAACTCATCAATCCAAATTGCCCAATCATCATCTTGCACCAAATGACTGATTAATAAATCACGCTGAGATTTGTTCCAAAATGGCGCTTCATGCAATGAAACATTTGCAGGCAGCTGATGGGTACGCACATAAAGTTCAATCGCTGCTGCACTATTGGCTAAACCCAGTTGAGAAAACAGTAACTCTAAGGATGGTTTGTTCGTCCTGAGCATATCGCCCTCCTTATATAAGTTTATTTGTCATTAGATATACAATTAACTTATAAGAAAGACCTGATAAAAGATAGTTTCAATTTTAGTTTTCTTGTTTCAAATTGTGATTAAAAATCAATCAAAATATGCTTTAACGCACATTGTCGCATTGTACTGTGCCGGATTTAACCAATAAAAAAGCACTCTAAATAGAGTGCTTTTCAAAATTCATCTGAAACAGATTAAATTTTTAATTATTTAAGCATATCCGCAATTGCAGCACGCTCTTCTTCAAGTTCTTGAAGGGTTTTGTCCATACGTTCACGGCTGAATGCATCAATTTCTAAGCCTTCAACACGTTTGTATTCGCCATTTTCACAAGTTACTGGAACACCGTAGATTACGCCTTCAGGAATACCATAAGAACCGTCTGAAGGAATACCCATAGTTACCCATTCGCCATTTGTGCCTAACGCCCAATCACGCATATGGTCGATTGCAGCATTTGCAGCAGAAGCAGCAGAAGAAAGACCACGTGCTTCAATGATCGCAGCACCACGTTTACCAACTGTTGGAAGGAATACATTTGCATTCCAGTCAGCATCGTTGATTTTGTCTTTCAAGTTTTCACCATTTGCAGTTGCAAAACGGTAGTCAGCATACATTGTTGGAGAGTGGTTGCCCCAAACTGTAAGATTTTTGATGTCCGCTACAGCAACACCAGCTTTTTGAGCAATTTGAGTTAACGCACGGTTGTGGTCGAGACGCAACATTGCAGTAAAGTTTTTCGCCGGAAGGTCTGGAGCAGATTTCATTGCGATATAAGCATTTGTATTTGCAGGGTTACCTACAACAAGAACTTTTACATCACGGCTTGCTACTTCATTAAGTGCTTGACCTTGACCAATGAAGATTTCACCGTTCACTTTCAACAAGTCAGCACGTTCCATACCAGGACCACGTGGACGTGAACCAACCAATAACGCGTAGTCAGCATCTTTAAATGCAACTTTTGGATCATCAGTACCGATCATGCCAGCCAATAATGGGAAAGCACAGTCATCTAATTCCATCATTACGCCTTTAAGCGCAGCTTGAGCTTTCTCAAATGGAACTTCTAACAATTGCAAAATAACGGGTTGGTCTTTACCAAGCATTTCACCGCTAGCAATACGGAATAATAAGCTGTAACCGATTTGACCAGCTGCGCCAGTAACGGCAACGCGAACAGGTTGCTTCATGTAATTATCTCCAATGAGGATCGTTAATGTGATTAAACGGTTAAATCCGTTTTAATCGAATTATCATAAACGGCAAAGATTGTACTCCAATCCTTTGACACTTGCATGTAAAAGAGAATGAATTTCAACAAAAGTATGATAGGAAATATAAATAAAATATCTCAAAAAGAATGGGTTCTATCGACAATTCAGCTGTGTGGGTGACTATATCTGCTTTTTAGCGATAACAAGACCCGTAATATGAAATACCCACAGCGACTAGTATGTCCCTTTGATGGAGAATGTATTTGGACAATTTGAAACAATATGATTCGAGCATTGTTTGTACTGCCCATTGACCCGATAACACACTTGAACTTCAGTTAATACAGGATTTGATGATGAACTCTGACAAGTAAAGCGAATACTATCGTTGTTCATTCCCGGGTTTAATCTCACAAATTGTGTTTTTAAGGCATTATGCTGAACGCTTTTACTTTCTGAACTGGTTAAATCTGCAGGAATTTTAAGCCGATCAGCCAAATTGATAACTGTTCTAAAATACTGACTGGCATTCATCGGTACACAACCGCCCACACTCCGCCAGAGCTGGATACGGGCATTTTCCTCTGGCATTACTCGTGCAACAACTTTTGCCTGTAATGGCGTTAAACTGGCAGAACTATTGGTTGTGCAATTGCGTTCAGTTGTTTCAGGCAATAAACCCGAAATGGTCAATGAATAGCCTTCCAGACACTTACGTTGCCTTTGCTTTGACGAATCTAATGCACAAACCGCTGGCGTCAATTGCACCTGCATCACATAACCTTGTAATTGCGGTGCTGCATGTAACGGCACATTGACCAAAAAAAATCCTGCACAGCATACGGTCAATGCTATGCAAAACTTCTTTAATTTACGCAAGATATTGAAAATCATTGATTTACCAACAAAGTTTCATCCAAGTTCAAAGCGATTATTGCGATACACGAGTTGGAATCACAGGCATACGACTTTCAATGGCTTGAGGTCCTTGCCCTAATAAAATTCCATAATGCGCAGCATTGGTCATCACATTTTTTACATAGTCACGAGTCTCATTCAAAGGAATAGACTCCGTATACTGATCTGCTGAAAGATTTTGATAATCAGGTTGCCAACGCTTAGCACGATTTGGTCCTGCGTTATAACCTGCTGTTGCCAACACAGGGTTACTACTTAATTGCCCATGAATCATCGACAGATAGAAAGTACCATAACGAATATTGGTATTGGCATCACTGAGTGCAGCCGGATTATACGTTTCACCCATCTGTCTCGCCACTAATTTTGCCGTGCCTGGCATGATCTGCATTAAACCGCCTGCGCCAACATGTGAACGGGCAGCTGTAACAAAACGACTCTCTTGGCGCATTAAACCGTATGCCCAAGCAGGATCAATCCCTGCATTCCGGCTGTGACTTACGACTAGAGATTGATGTGGCGTTGCATAACGATAGGTATAGTTATGCTTTTTCTCTGTACGTTCAGCGGCATAGATTGCTCGATCATACCACCCCATATCTGTTGCACGTTTTGCTGCAGCAAGCAGCAATCCATCGTCATGCTTCAAGTATGCCTGACGTACTGCCCAATTCCATTCTCTATTGGTATAGGTTGCCGGTGCATTGATATTGCGTAAAGTAAACGCGCGACGGAAATGAATATCGCTATTTAAACGTTGTTGATCGTCTGTCGAGGGCTGCTCTCTTGCGGGGCTATCATTATATTTTTGCCCCAAATGATCTTTAGCAAGTAGATTGTGATAGTCATCACCCGACATTGCCAAACGCTGGTAAATCTCTCGTGCCGCTCTTTTCGATTGCGCATCATTACGTTGTTCAGACGCACGAGCCAACCAATATTGCCAACGATCTTCTTGCTTCTGCGTTACGCTCATACTGTCAATCGCACGAATTACACTTTCCCACGAACCAAATCGTATCGCTTGGCGTGCATAAACTTCAGCTTCTTCAGCGCTAAAAGGCACACCATAACTGGCATCAAAATTTTGCAACACTTCACGATTAAAATTATTTTTCATGACGGTTGTGCCACCAATATAGCCCACCGTACGATAAAGATATTTTTGCACATCTTCAGGCACACCTTGAACCAACCTGGGCACAGACTGTAAAGCACTGGTTAAATCCGTATCTGCGGCACGTCCCAATGCATAAACCAAATAAGCATAATCTTGCACATTCGTTTTCGGCGCTGACCATAAGTAGTTGAGCGGATTCGCTTGAATCTGGTTCATTTGCGTTAATGATAAATTAATACCGATTGATTGGGCTGTCGCAATCGCTAGACCAGATTGCCCTGCTCTTAATTGTGCATAAAGGCGTTGTTGACGATCTTGCGTAGTCATGAGTGGGCTAGACAGCATCATGCGCCCCAAACCATTACATGACTCAGGTTGAGTGTTGGTTGCAAGCCAAACATCTTTAAACTCTGCAAAAACCAATGAATCCCCAGTTTTGGCACGAACTTGAGCAACGGCACAACGTTCTGCCTGATCTGGATTTGTTACATATTGCAATACAGGTTGGGCACTTGAAAAGTCAGCTTGTTTGACTTTTTCTTCGACATAATCTGCTGCCAACTTTTCAGCCATTGCCGATTGTGGGTAGCGCTGTGCAAAACTAATAATATTGCCAGCAGGTTGAAAAGCAAGATTAGCATTCAGCATCCAATATTCAGGATAATAACCTAAAGCATCATTTTGCATTGAAACCCGGTACTGTTCTAAAGCACTCGCATTATTCGCATTACGCAAAGCATCATTGAACTGCTCTTCAGCCGCATAAGCCACTTGCAGACTTGTGCATGCAACTGCGCCTAAAAGATAAAGTTTTAATTTATTTTGCTTAAGTTGCTGCTTTAACACCGTTTTTCTCTCAACCTGCATGATGTGCCTTGACTTGCTGATGCACTTATTTGTGCCTAGTTTAATTATTCTAATCCATTTCTACTGTTGTGTTATGTAACCTTATGATTCATCATTAATAATCTATCCCTTTTTTTGATTTTTTTGTTTACGCCCTCTCCCTTGTTGCTAACATACCAATCTTGCTTAAATATTTCCCTGAATCCCATTTAAATGCTGTAAAATAGCGCGCCTTTTGTGAGTCTGTTAAAATAACAAACTCAATGCGAATTTTAAATTCCCTTTATTCATAGGATAGACCCCTCCATGACGGTTCAAACCTTCATTCCAAATGGTGCCAAAGCTGCCTCAGAAAACACTGTAACCCAGCCACAGCACACCCCAGCCGACGGTACAGTTAAAAAACTGTATATCGAAACGCAAGGGTGTCAGATGAATGAGTATGACAGTCACCGTATGGCAGATCTTTTAGGCGACTCACATGGTTATGTGCTCACAAGCGATCCAAGTGATGCAGATATTCTACTGATGAATACCTGTTCAATCCGTGAAAAAGCGCAAGAAAAAGTATTTTCTGAATTAGGACGCTGGCGCAAACTCAAAGAAAAAAATCCTGATCTTGTGATTGGTGTTGGTGGTTGTGTGGCTTCACAAGAAGGCGACAACATCCAAAAACGTGCGCCTTATGTGGATATGGTTTTTGGTCCACAAACTTTGCACCGTTTACCGCAAATGTTGGATCAACACGTTGATCAAATCGAAAAACCCAAAAAAGATAAAATCAAGCTGGTAGATATTTCATTCCCAGATATTGAAAAGTTCGACTTTTTGCCTGAACCGCGCGTAGAGGGCTACAAAGCATTCGTTTCAATCATGGAAGGCTGTTCGAAATATTGTTCATTTTGCGTAGTTCCCTATACACGTGGCGAAGAAGTATCTCGTCCTCTGGATGATGTCTTGGCAGAAATTGCAGGTTTGGCTGAAAAAGGTGTGCGTGAAATTAGCCTGTTGGGTCAAAATGTGAATGGCTATCGTGGTGAGACTTTTGAAGGCGAAATTTGCACATTCGCAGATTTATTGCGTCTTGTTGCAGAAATTCCAGGTATTGGTCGCTTACGTTATACCACCTCACATCCGCTCGAGTTTAATGATGATTTGATCCAGTGTTATCGCGACTTACCACAAATGGTTTCACATTTGCATTTACCGGTGCAAAGTGGCTCAAATGATGTGTTACAAGCGATGAAACGTAACCACACCATTGATGTTTATATCGAAAAAATTGCCAAACTTCGTAAAGTTCGCCCTGACATGCATTTATCTTCAGATTTCATCATTGGTTTCCCAGGGGAAACGGATGCTCATTTTGAAGAGACCTATCAGTTTATCCAAGATCTAGACTTTGACCATTCTTATAGTTTTGTTTATTCAAAACGCCCCGGTACACCTGCGTCTGAATTACCCGATGATACAACTGACGAAGTAAAAAAAGAACGTTTAGCCAAAGTTCAACATTGGATTAAACAGTCCAGTATCCGTAAAACAGATGCCATGTTAGGTACCATTCAGCGCGTTTTGGTTGAAAATGTATCTAACAAAGATCCGAATTTATTGGTGGGTACAGCCGACAATACACGTTTAGTAACATTTGTAGGTGATGCCTCTTGGGTCGGACGCTTTGCAGAGATTGAGATTACGGAGATTAAGACCTTAAATTTAGTTTACGGAGAACTCTTGAATCTTGAGCCTGACGTGGCGTAATGTAAGGGTATAGACTTTACTTTTAAAAAGGATATCTCTTGACTGCAGCGATTCGACGTACAGTAGCTTTTCCAGGTATTTCTGTTGAACGTTTAAAAAGCATGCTGGGTGCTTATAACGGTCATATGAAACAAATCGAACAACGTTTAAATGTCAGTATTTCACACCGTGGTGACAGCTTTTATATTGATGGTGAATTAGAGGCAGTTGAGAGAGCAGAGGGTTTATTGCAGCGCTTGCATGCAGAAGCCGAACTCTCTCAAGAAATCAGTGCTGATACCATCCATTTAATGATTCAAGGCAGTCAAACTGACCGTGAGTTACAAGAAGACCTTTCGGACAATGAGCATACAGGCTTAGATGAAGTCTGGCTGCAAACCCGTAAAGGTCGAATCAATCCTCGTGGTGCCAATCAAAAGCGTTATGTACAACGCATTTTGCAAAGTGATATTTCTTTCGGGATTGGTCCAGCTGGTACAGGGAAAACCTATCTCGCCGTTGCTGCCGCTGTCGACATGCTCGAACGCAACGAGATTCAGCGTATTCTTTTGGTTCGCCCTGCTGTAGAAGCCGGTGAAAAACTGGGCTTTCTACCCGGTGATTTAAGTCAAAAGATCGACCCTTATTTGCGCCCACTCTACGATGCTCTCTACGAGATGCTTGGCTTTGAAAAAGTTGCTAAACTGATTGAACGTCAAGTCATTGAAGTAGCACCGCTTGCCTATATGCGTGGTCGAACGTTAAACCATTCATTCGTGATTTTAGATGAAGCGCAGAACACCACACCAGAACAGATGAAAATGTTTTTGACACGTTTAGGTTTTGGCTCCCGTGCAGTCATCACTGGTGATATTACACAGGTCGATTTACCGCGAGGACAACAGTCTGGTCTCGCACATGCCTTACGTATCATCGAAAAAATCAAAGAAATCCATATTACTCGCTTCCACTCTCGTGATGTGGTTCGTCATCAGTTGGTACAAAAGATTGTCGAAGCCTATGAAGGATGGGACAGTGAGCAATACCGTTTAAGTGCTGAAGCGCGTGCTGAACGCAAAGCACGTCAAGAAGCCTTAATTGCTGAAAACGATTCTGCGGCAGATGCTCAACATCAAGATGCAACTGCCCCAAATCAGGAAAATGTTTAAGGACTGTTTTTGAAACTTAGCTTATCGTTACAACAATCGTTTGAAGCACCTGCTCTGGTGCTCAAACGTGCCTATTTAAAGAAAGTCATTGAGACCACTTTACGTCATATCGAAGTTGATCAAAATTGTGAAATTGGAATCGCTTGCGTAGATCATGACGAAAGCCATCAGTTGAACTTTGAATATCGTAAAAAAGACAAACCTACCAATGTGCTGTCTTTTCCAAGTGATATCCCTGAAGAGGTCCTACCTCTGTTGGATGCATTACCTTTAGGTGATTTAATCATCTGTATCCCGGTGGTATTGCAAGAAGCCATCGAGCAGCAAAAAACACCGATTGAACATTTTACCCATATGTTGGTTCATGGAACATTGCATTTGATGGGCTATGATCATGAAACTTCAGATCAAGATGCTGAAGAGATGGAAACATTGGAAATCGAGATCTTAAACAAACTTGGCTTCGAAAATCCCTATACTGAAAAAGAAGATTGATGTTCAATCAAAATCAAGTCCCTCTCACGAGAGGGATTTTTTAATTCATCAAAGCAATCCTCATCAGGATATTTAAGTTTTCAGACCCGGCTATTATCGAAAACTTTCCCATATCCCGATCTGCCCTTCTTTTACGCGTGGAATATTGCCCAATTTAATCCAAGGCATGTTCTCTCCATGAAAATCACTCCCGACTGAAACCTTGAGACCATGTTCTGCAATCATTCGATCAACCATTTGGCGTGTAGAAGCACTTTCAATCGCAGGTGGAAGTTCCACCGCATCGCCACCATGTTGAGCGAATAATTCAATTAAAAAACGAATATTGGTTGCAGATAAATCATAGCGTGTTGGATGTGCCAATACCGCGAAGCCCTGACTTTCATGAATCACCTGAATGGTTTCTGCCAAACCTAAACCATCAAACTTCACATAAGCTTTCTTGCCTTCCTTGATATATTTATCAAATGCTTGCTGGGCACGCTGTACAATGCCTTTTTCAACCAGAGTCTTGGCAATATGCGTGCGTGTAATTCGATCAGGCTCTCCATCTACTTTTGCCACAACATCGGCATAAATATCTTGTTGAATCAAAGGAATCAATAAATCACAGATTTCCTTTGCCCGCTCAGCCCGAATCTTTTTCTGCGCAGTTAAAAGCTGTTGCAGTGGTTCAGGATTTTGCATATTGAGTGCAACAATATGCACACCATAGCTCTTTTTTGTGGCAGGTCTAGACCACTGACTCGAGATTTCTACACCTGAAATGATTTGAATTGGTTGATTTTTTGCAAATTGTTCAGCTTGTATTAAGCCATCCATGCTATCGTGGTCCGTCAATGCAAGCGTGTGTATGCCTTTCTCGATGGCAGCTTCAACCAGCAATGCAGGGGTTAAAGTTCCATCAGAAATATTACTGTGAGTATGTAAATCTATGCCTTGCATCTTTTATACTATCCCATCAACCTGAACAGACTAGATACTTTAACATGAAAGCACTTTTAGACTTTGTGCCCCTCATAATTTTCTTTTATTTATACAAAACGGTTGATCCTAAAGATGTAGATCATCCCTTACTCCAGTTGATCGGCTCAACAGGTGGTGTAAATAACAATAACATTCTCGTCGCAACAACAGGTTTGATTATTTCAATGCTTGTTGTCTATGGTGCGTTGTTTATTTCACAAAAGTTCCGCTTAGATAAACAACAATGGTTTGTTTTGTTCATGACGGTGATTTTTGGGGGAATCACTTTAATGTTAAGTGATGACTTCTATATTCGCTTAAAAGCTGCGATTTTAAATTTAGTTTTTGCAGGCGCTTTCTTACTTTCACCTTATTTTGGTAAAGATAAAAAACCACTCATTCAACGATTATTTGGTCCTGTTTTAGAGCTGACTGAAAAAGGGTGGAAAAATTTAAACTTTGCTTGGGCAGCAATGTTCATTGTGATGTCAGGTTTACATGTCTTCTTTGCTTTTTTATTTGCAGGTGGCAAATATTGGGGAGAATTTACAGCATTTGGTGACATGATTGTGATGTTTTCCTTTATCATTATCCAGTTTGTTATATTACGAAAACACTTCAAGTCAGGCGACGAATAAAGTGTTTTAGAAAAATTGAGAAATATCATGCCATTATTTGTAATTACGTGTACTGATCAAGAAGGTACAGTAGAAAAACGTCTTGCTATACGTCCACAGCATTTGGCTCGACTAGAAAAATTAGATGCAGAAGGTCGCGTTATTGTTGCTGGAGCGATGCCTGTTGATCGTGAAAATCCACAGGCAGGTTTTTATGGCAGTACGATGATTCTTGATTTTGACAGCCGTGAGGCTCTAGATGAATGGTTACAAGACGAACCTTTCCTTAAAGAAGGAATTTATCGTCATATCGATGTTAAGCCATTCAATAAAGCCTTACCTAAGGGATAACAAAATGCGCGTTGTCGTCCAAAGCTTACTTCGTCTGACTTTAAGTTCTACGATACTGCTCTCCCCTATGTTATGGGCAGAGCCAACACAGGCACCCACAACTCAAGCAACGGCAGCAGCGCCTTCCTCTCAGGCGAATCCAACTGTCGCGCCTCCTAAACCGAATATTATTCCTGCTGTTGCTGGTGCAAATGCCACGACTCAGACCCAAGCACAGGCGCAAGAAAATAAACCTTTAACAGCAGAACAAATCGTTAAAGAAAAAGCATCCCAAGAAGCTAGAGTCAAGGCTTTAGTCAAAGACCAGGCAACACGTTTACAGCAGCTTGAAAAAGCCAATTTAGAAGCATTGGCGCAAAACCAAGAACTGCAGCTGAAAAATGATAATCTTGGTGTACAAGTTCAAGTCTTACAAAGCGAACAAAGTGCGCAAATGTTTTTATATGGTGCAGCAACGATTGCCGTTGGGGTATTACTTGGCTTTTTAATTGCAAGTTATATCTACACCAAACGTCGTCGCCAGTGGTAAATTATTGACCTGATACGTTTTGCTCAAATATTTCCAATATCATCAGATAGATCACGAGATAAAATCCTGATCAAAATCTTATTACAGTAACTTTTGATATTTGCGTTTTGGGCAAAATAGTTCATTTCGATTGTATGCTGGTTTTAAACAAGACTCTCAAGCTACAGGGTATTTTTGACAGCCATGGTGTTCGTTTTTTAATTAAATCAGTCCATTGCGTTTATAATCAAACTCTCAACGATCAAGTCGATATGCCATCGATTGTCGTAAAATTGAGCCATTAAAATATTCATGATCTAAAAGATCAACTCCTAGCAATTCAACTTTAAAAAGGTAATCTACGTTGTCAAATGCCATTCAAACTGCCGATCTAGATTGGCAATGCATTGATGGAATTGAAGTTCCAATTTCTAAACAATTTAGTGATGTCTATTTTTCAAAAGATAATGGACTGCTTGAAACACGACACGTATTTTTAAATGGTAATGATCTTGCAACACGCCTTGCAGCGTTGTGTGACTTTGAATATTTTTGTGTAGGTGAGACAGGTTTTGGTACCGGACTCAATATTTTAGCGCTATGGCAACTTTGGCAACAGGTACGCCCTGATAATCACAGCCACTTACATGTGATCAGTGTAGAAAAGTTCCCGCTGTCTAAACCAGATTTAAGCCGTGCTTTAGCGGTCTGGACGGAACTCGATGTTTTTTCACAGCAATTAATTGAACAATATCCATTGCCGATCGCAGGATGTCATCGTTTAAACTTTCCCGAATCACGGTTTTCAATTGATCTTTGGTTAGGTGATGCGCATGATGTTTTTCCCGTTATTGCCAAAACACACCCCGTTAATGCATGGTTTCTAGATGGTTTTGCACCTTCCTGCAATCCTGACATGTGGGAAGCCAATGTGTTAAATCATCTCATCAGACTTTCTGATCCTGGGACTACATTTGCCTCGTTCAGTGTTGCAGGTGTATTGAAACGCGGTTTAACAGAACATGGCATCAGCATTTCGCGACCACGTGGTTTTGGACATAAACGCGAGATGTTAAAAGCTGTTTGGAATGCATCTGAAGATTTTTCCATTCAGCGTATAGAACAAGACTATCGACAGCATCCATCGCAATCTTCCAATCAACGTCAAATTGCAATTATCGGAGCAGGAATTGCAGGATTAAGTTGTGCATGGGGTTTTGCCCAACGCGGACATCAAGTCACGATTTATGAGCAATCAGCCCCCTTAGCAGGTGCATCAGGTAACCCTTTGGCCCTACTCAATCCCAAACTCAGCCCGATTGAACAGAGTGCAGAACATTTAATGACTTTGTCTTGGCAACATGCACTTCGTCATTATCGAAATTTTAACGCGTTTCGTCCGATTGCCGTTCAGCAACTCGCACAAAAAAATCCTGATGAATTACTTCAATTAGCGAATGAATATCCTCAAAATTTACTTAAAGCGCAAACCGCGGAACAACTTGATCTGCACACTCAATTCAAAAGTTTACAGCTGACTCAAGCAGGTTCAGTCTATCCACAGCAACTCAAAGATCAAATTCTTGAACATCCTCTGATTCAGTTAAAATATGCAAAAATCGAAAACATTACTCAATCAAATGTTCATCGATTGACCTTATGCGATCATCAGCACAGCCATCTGGGCGATTTTGATCATGTGATTGTTTGCTGTGCCAAAAACAGCCGGCAATTTTTTGAACACTTTCCCATTCTCAAACCGATCCGCGGACAAGTGAGCTGGCTCAACAACAGTTCAAATAAACTCAATCCCAAACATGCTTATAGCTATGGTGGTTATTGCATGCAGCTTGATGACCAACAATTGATTCTGGGTGCTTCTTTCTATCCACAACGGGAAGATAGTGAAGTATTGACTGAAGACCATGTGCATAACTATGATCTTATCCACAGTGTATTTCCACAATATGCAGAAACACTCCTGCCAGTAGAGCAATGGCATGGTCGTGCTTCAGTACGTGCACAAAGTCTGGATTATTTTCCTTTACTTGGAAAAGTTGATAACGATAAAGAAATTTATACTTTTTCAGGACTGGGTTCTAAAGGCTTTTTATTTGCACCGCTGTGTAGTGAAGTTTTAATTGCCATGATTTTAAACGAAGCTTGCCCTGTGCCGGAAATGCTTTTGAAAAAATTGGATGTCAAACGCTTCAATAAAAAAGAAAAAACCAAAAAGCCATACTTCAAATCAAAATAATGCTGATCAATCTATAGGTTTACTGGAAATAAAAAAGCGCCTTTCGGCGCTTTTTTACGAACCTTGTTCCAATGGTAAGCCTGCATCACGTGCAGCGCGAGTACCGCCCATAAGCACGACATAATCGCGAGAACCATCTAGACTTTCTAATTTTTCAGCAGCACGAGGTGCCTTACTTCCACCACCACATAATATGTAGATGGACTGATCCGAATTCACTTGAGTCAAAATCTCTGCATTTAGGCTATCGATGGGCTGATTTACAGCACCTTTCACATGACCTTCGGCAAAGGCTTTTGCGTCACGAACATCCCAGATTACGGCATTTTCTGGGAACTCAAATGTTGTAATTTCTAATTTACGGATCATTGTGCACTCCTTTGATGTAAACAACACTTGGCAAATGAAGAAAACATCCCTAGCATCTCAGATATTCTTTCTATTTGTAAAGGTCTAAACTATGCCATCTTTCGATATTGTTTCAGAATTAGAGATTTTTGAAGTCAATCATGCTGTTCAAAACACCCAAAAAGAAATCGCAACACGCTTTGATTTCCGCGGTCAGGATGTTTCTATCGAAATCAATGAAAAAGCCAAAGAGATTAAAATCTCAACTGAAAGTGATTTCCAATGTGAGCAGGTTTACAGCATGCTTGAAAATCATTTCTTTAAACGTAAAGTAGATATTCAGGCACTTGATCCTCAAAAAATGACCGCTTCCGGTAAAAATGTTGTTCAAGTGATCAAACTCAAAGATGGACTTGACTCAGATACCGCAAAAAAAATTAATAAAGCCATTAAAGAAAGTGGTGTCAAAGTGCAATCTTCTATCCAAGGTGACAAGATCCGTGTAACGGATAAAAAGCGCGATACTTTACAGCAAGTTATGGCTTTTTTAAAAGAACAACAGTTCGGTGTACCTTTACAATTTAATAACTTCAAAGACTAAGCTCTTTAACAGCCCTTATAGGTTACGACATGACTCAGACCAATCGTTTATCTAAACTTGTAAAAGCGACTTCTAAATTCCCGAAAGGCATTCGTAGTACGCTCTGGAGTAAAGCCTTTGGTCGGGTTGTTCCTATGGTAGGCACCGCCAACATCAAATACTTGGAAGTCAGCCATTCAAAAGTTGTGGTGGAAATCAAGAACCATCGCGCTATGCAAAATCATATCGGTCAACTACATGCTGTGGCGATGGCATTAATTGCAGAAACAGCAACAGGCTTTGTGACAGGAATGAATGTTCCTGATAGCTCAATTGTATTGATCAAAAGTATGCATATTGACTATAAACGTCCATCTAAAGGTGATATGACAGCAACAGCAACCCTAAGTCCTGAACAGATTTTAGAAATGCAAACTTCTGAAAAGGGTGAAACGCTAGTTCCAGTTACGATTATGGATGAATCTGGAAAAGAGCCTGTAGAATGCCAAATGGTTTGGGCATGGGTATCTAAAGATCGCCTGAAAAATAAGTAAATGTAAATAAAACTTACTGTTCAGTAAGTATAGAATTTACTAAATTCCCCCGAACGAAAGACGATTAATCACTATATTCATCAATATTTACTCATCAAGATGATGTTTGAACATCATCTTGAAATATTGAGAATAATCATGAAACCCAATACCCCTCATAAATTAATTGTACTGTCTGTCATACTGGGCCCTGTTTTATTTTTTACAGCATGCGCTCAAAATCAAGTCTCAGCTGATCTTAAAAACAATTCGACATCTGTGATTGCAACTCAACAGGCGCAAAAAAACAAAGCCATTGTGACTGATTTTTATGAAGGTGTGTTTCAGAAACATCAAGTCAAAACCTATGCTGATCGTTATATTGGTGATCAATATATTCAACACAATCCACGTGTTCCTGATGGCAAAGCTCCATTTGTAAATTACTTTACACAATATTTCCAAGACAATCCTGAAGCAAAAAGCGTCATTAAACGAGCAGTTGCTGAAGGAGATTTAGTTTTCTTGCACGTACACTCAACACTGAATACACAAGATCGTGGGGTTGCGATCATCGATATTTTTAGACTCGAAAAAGGCAAAATTGTTGAACACTGGGATGTACGGCAACCTGTTCCTGAGACAAGTGTCAATCAAAACACCATGTTTTAAAACAGCGGCTCTATTTCCGAGGCTATAAAAAAATCCCAAACATGTTGGGATTTTTTTTATAGTCATTAGGCCGTTTGTGATGCGAGATGCTTTTGTTTTACATCCTCAGGAATTTGCCGTTTATTGCCTGTAACGTCTACAGCAACAAAAGTAAACACACCTGCTGTCACACGTTTGGCAGCGCGAGAGCTGTCGTGACTATCCCACACTTCAATCTGCATTTGAATTGAAGTATTGCCTACTTTTAAAATCTTGGTATAACAACTAATCACGTCACCAACTTTCACTGGAACAAGGAAAGTCATCTGATTAATTGAAATCGTTGCACAACGCCCCTTGCTAAAACGTTCTGCATGAATTGCGCCAGCCAAGTCCATTTGTGAAACAATCCAACCACCAAAAACATCTCCACTCCAGTTTGTATCCGCTGGCATGGCAATCGTTTGTAAAGACAGTGTACCTTCAGGTTTTACATGAGAATCTGACACAATAACTCCGAGCCCGTGAATTACTTAAGGGCATTCAATTGTTGATCTAACCATTCTTGTATTTGGTTAGCCCGTAACGCACCGCTAATTCTAGCAACTTCTGTAGTTTTATTCATTAAAACCAAGGTTGGAATGCTTCGAATGTTAAATGCACTGCTCAATCGGGGATTCGCTTCTGTATCAATTTTGGCAAAAACCACATTGGAATTACTCCCTGCCACTTGCGCAAAATGAGGCGCCATCATTTTGCATGGACCACACCATTCAGCCCATAAGTCAATCAGAATAGGCAGGTCACTATGACTCACAAAATTGCTAAAATTCTGTTCATTCAATTCAATTGGAGCAAGAGGTATAAGATTTTGATGGCATTGCCCACAACTCGGCTGCGCATTCAACTTATCTTCAGGAACACGGTTTTTTGCGCCACATGATGGACATACAATGATCATCTAGCTTACTCCTATATGTTGGTGTAAAAAGTCTAATTGGGTCAAAATTGCTTTTTCCAACCATTTCCCGTGATAAATATCAAAATGTGCCATATCCCACTCATGATATTGCACAAAAGGTGCGATATTTGTTGCCGTTTCACGACTGGATTCTATCGGAATAAAACTGTCTTTTTTAGATGCAATAAACAACACTGGAATATTTATACGTCTTACCGTCTGAATCGGTCTAAAACGAATTAAATTAAAGAAAACACGTGCAGGAACTTCGCCACTCCAAAAATAGTCCGGATGTACAATCGACATGTAACCATGGTAGCTGTCTTTGGTCGGAATAAAACATAAATCAAAGGGATGCACCACAGGCAGAGTTCTAGGAAGCATTCCTACCTTTGCGCCCATATAATCTTGACTGGATATTTTTAAAGCTTTAGGTAATTGTTGAATCGGGAATGATTTTGCCGTTTCCGCACCGTCTACATAAGGCACTTGCACCATGATCGCTTGAACATTTTTCATTTCGCTGGCAAGACTCAGTACATAGCCACCACTCAGCGATGTTCCCCACAATACAATTTTCTTAGAATTTATTTTCTTTTGCGTTGCCACATAATTAACAACCGTTTTCCAATCTTCCATCTGATTTTGCAAAGAAATAAGTTCACGGGGAAAGCCTGTACTCCCCCCCCAAAAGCGATAGTCAAACAACACAACAGCATAACCAGCTTGGGCAAATTTTTGTGCATATGCAATCAATTTGAATTGTCTAAGACAAGCAAAGCCATGTGCCATAATGATTACAGCAGGTTTCTTTAAATTTTTAGGACGATAAAAATCTGCGGCTATAACTTCTTGCCCGATGGGGACATACAGTGGTTCAACTGTATATGCGTACATACACACTCCATTGCGTTATCTTTTATAGATATTTCTTTTATAAATCTTTTGTAGTCCAAACTCAGTTCTGAGCTTAATGCTATTATATATAGCATATTTGATTCTAAATAATATAGGAGTGACAAAATGAGTGAAAATGTTGGTTTCGCAGGTCAAATTGGTCCAGAACATATTGCTCAAGTTGCAGAAAAGGGGTTTAAGTCTGTGATCAATAACCGCCCTGATTTAGAGGGTGGCCCAGAACAGCCTACCAGTGCACAAATCGAAGAAGCAGCACGTGCCGCGGGATTAGATTATGTATTTTTACCTGTGGTTGCAGGTCAGATTACAGAAGTAGATGTGAGAACGTTTGCAAACCGTTTTAATGAGCTTCCAAAGCCAGTCCTTATGTTCTGTCGTACAGGCAATCGTTCAAATAATCTTTACCAGATTGCCAAACAAATGGACTTATTAGACGACGAATAATAATCGTTTCACTAAGATAAATATCGTTGAGAAGCATTGCGTATTGATAGATTGTCGAACGTAAATAATCATAAAAAAGCCGTTCTATAGCGCCAAGCCTTAGAACGGCTTAATTCATCATATTGATTCAAAAAGAAAAAATCCATCACATAAAATGTGATATGTTAATTTAGAAAAATAACTGAAATGGATATAAAACAAACTATGGAATTTGTTGTTTTTGATCTAGATGGGACACTTCTCTCAACAGACTCTACAAGAGTCTGGTTAATGAAACAATTAAAATCACATCCTCTCAGGTTTATTGGGGCAATTTCTATTATGCCTATAGCGCTTCCTCTAATGAAAGTTAAGAAATATAAGTCTATTGGAGCTTCATTTTTTTTATGGATCGCGACATTCGGGCTGAATAGAAATCAACTGATAGAAAGGTTCAAAATCTTCTCGACTGAAGTTAATAGTTCTTCTAATACAAATTTATATTGGTTTGATGAAGGTATTTCTGAATTAAAAAGACATTTAAAAGCTGATCGAAAAATCATCATAGTGACTGCAGCACCAGAACTTCTAACACAAGAATTGTTCAAAACTTTAGGTTTAAATATAAATGTTATTGGGACACCACTAAAAAATAAAATGGGGGGATGGATTAGTGGAATCCATTGTAGGCACGAAGAAAAACTTAAACGATTAAAGCTTCTTGGTATAAATCCACCATGGTTAGCAACATATACTGATGATATTGAAGAAGATTATCCGATTTTAATAAATAGTCAGCACCCTTATTTAATTAATAGTGAGAAGCAAAGAAAATTAAATAACGCACTTAAAAATCTTCATTATTTAGAATGGAATTAACTTAAGTCTGTGTGAAACCCCACCTAATTCCGAGTCGATCCAATACAACAGATTTCAGGCTAAACAATAGCTTTTAGACCTAACTCAATTCAAAAAAGTATCATGAATTATTTTTTTCTTGATTTCATATCAGTAGTTTGCACAAATCAAAATGACAAATATAAGGTAAATCTCAACCTTGTATTGGGTTGAAATATCAAGAACATTCTTTTTAAATGCCTTTTACTCACACGAATACCATAAGCTTTGACAATTTATTTATATTTATTTGATTCTAAATTTAGCTACAATTTCCCCTGAGCGATCAACTTAATCAGGTTGTCGTCTTATCCATTCTGAAATAGTGATATGACATAATCACAGCTTTCACGCTATGATCATTTAGATCATATTTTTTCCCATTCAATAATAAAAGGATTCCTCAATGCAACAGGCTTTATTCGGTGGTGGCTGTTTTTGGTGTACAGAAGCCGTTTTTTTACAGCTTAAAGGTGTTCAAAAGGTCGTAAGCGGTTATGCTGGCGGGCATACAACCCATCCTACCTATGAGTCGATTTGCAATGGAGATACCAATCATGCTGAAGTGATTTTGATTGATTTCAATGAACAGCAAATCAGTTATCAGCAACTGCTCACTGTATTTTTTGCGATACATGACCCTACCACGTTAAACCGTCAAGGCAATGATATTGGTACACAGTACCGTTCTGTCATTTATTACTTCAATGATCAGCAAAAGGTTGAGTCTGAAAGCTTTATTGAACAGCTCAAAGCGGACGGGCTGAATATAGTTACAGAGTTAAGCCCTGCTCCAACGTTCTATCCTGCAGAAGAATATCATCAAAATTTCTTTGCCCGTAATCCTGCGCAGGGATATTGTAATTTTGCCATTCCACCAAAGTTACTTAAATTACACAGTCAATTCCAGGACTTGCTCAAAGATTAAGTTTTTTTAAATTTAGAGGATTTAAATCCGTATAAAAAAACCTCCCATCAGGGAGGTTTCAAAAACTTTTTAAATATCTTAATTTTGGTTAATTATCACTCATAAATGCAAGATCATTGAGTCCTGCCTCACTTGCACGCGACATTACTTGTGCAACAGTGTCATAACGCGATTCTTTATCAGCTCTTAACTGAACAGCGGGTTTAACAGGTTTCTGTCCAGCTTCATCAAATCGTTTCGATAATTCATCTAAAGTGATGATTTGATCATTCCAAGCCACTTCGCCTTGCTGATTAATACTAATCGTAATGGCTTCAGGAGGTGGAGCATTCACTTCAGCTGTGGTTTTCGGTAAAGTTAACGGTATCGATGGGTTAGCAACGGTTGCTGTCACCAAGAAGATGATCATCAATACCAACATAATATCGATCAGCGGAATGAGATTCATCTCATTCATGCCAGAATCGTTGTCTTCTCCCAGTTGAAAAGCCATTAAGCTTGACCTCCCACTAAACTTTTATTTGTCGCCTCAGCTTCAACTTTTTTCGTTGAAGATTCTTGCTGCAACATTGTATCAATCAATAGACCATGTGCCTGATCTTGTAATTCATTTGACAAAGTACGATTGAAACGCACACAAATGTTATATGCCAATACCGCAGGAATTGCGACTGCAAGACCAAGACCCGTCATGATCAACGCTTCACCAACAGGTGTTGCAACTTGAGCCAGACCCGCTTGACCGCTTTTACCGACAGCAACCAGAGCATGGAAAATCCCCCACACTGTACCAAACAAACCAACAAATGGTGCAAGTGAAGCAATCGTACCTAAAACAGAGACACCCTTTTCAGCACTGGCTTTTTCAACCGAGATTTGACGTAACAAAGCTTGTTCTGCAACTGCTTTACGCTGGTCAAAACTAAGTGGTGCAAGTTTTGCCTTTAATGCACTCAACGCTTGAGCGAGATGGTCTTGAGCAACCTGCTTGAGTTGACGCGTGCCTAAAATACGCAAAATGAACACAGTCCACGTTGCAATAGACATTGCCAATAACACGAAATACAGTGTTTTACTGACCGCATCAGCATGTTGCCAATAAACTGAAAAGTTCATATGCACATTTCCTAATTCTTAAAAAAAATCATTTTTTAGAGACTGACAACGCAAAATCCTGCCTAATTTTAAATGGTACACCAGTGCCATTTTCTTTGTAGGCTTTAAATTTTGCAGATTGTGTCTGTTTAACAACGTAACTGTCTAAACTTGAATTACCACTCGATTGGATAATACGGACATTGGTAATATTTCCATTTGCATCTGCAGTAATTTCTAAATTCACAACTTTTGTCCCATCTTCTGGTGACATCAGTTTAAGTAGCTGTTCTTTTGCAATTCGAGGACTGCGACTCCAAGATACCTGTCCGTCACTGACATTACGTGGCGTATTCCGTTGTTCTTGCTCACGACGCTGACGGTCACGTTCCTCTTGTTCACGCTTCTGTTGCTCCAAACGTTTTTGATCCTCTAAACGCTTTTGCTCATCTAGGCGTTTTTGATCTTCTAAACGCTTTTGATCCTCTAAACGCTTCTGGTCTTCCAGACGTTTTTGCTCTTCAAGCTTTCTTGCCCGATCATCATTTTCCACAGGTTTTTTCTGCTCAATGACTTTCGGCTTGACCACCGGTTTCGGTTCGACTTTCTTCTCTACCGGCTTTGGTTTAACTTTAGGCTTGATCTGTTCAACAGGAGGTGGAGGCGGTGGTGGAGCATCTTCTTTCAGCTTTAAAAATTTGATTTTTAAAGGTTCTTTCTTTATTTGAGGTAATTCAAAAGCCTTCATGTTGCTGATTCCCCACAATACACCAACATGTCCAACAACAACTGCCAAGACAGCAACAAGGACTTTTTTCTTCATCGGTGGTGGCGTTTGAAGTGGTGCAGAGGAAGACTGACTCATAAGAATCTAAATACCTAAAATTGAGTAAACTGTAAAACAATCAATTTACAGATTAAGCTCATCGGATAGAACAATTAAAGTGCAACAATCATAAATGAGAAGTGTTTTCATTTGCAACTGCTTTTTTTGCGTTTTTTATCGTTTTTACAAATAAAAAAATAAAAAGGGATGCATAAAACATCCCAATTTCATCTTAAAAAAATTAAACAACATTCACATATTATTGAAATACAACAGTCTTGTTGCCATCGACAATAATACGATCTTCAAGATGCCATTTTACAGCTCTTGCCAGCACATTACGCTCGACATCCTGCCCCAATTCACGTAATTGTTCAACTGTAAAATCATGGTTAACGCGTTCTACATCCTGCTCGATGATCGGACCTTGATCCAAATCAGCCGTGACATAATGTGCAGTCGCCCCAATCAACTTCACACCCTTTTCATAGGCTTGTTTATAAGGATTTGCACCTACAAACGCAGGCAAGAATGAATGGTGGATATTGATCACCTTCATTTCCCACTTTTGTACAAACTCTTCATCAAGAATCTGCATATATCGTGCAAGCACCAACAAGTCATTGCCCTGCATCAGTTCATCAATCTGCGCATATGCTTCACGCTTATTTTCTTTATTGACTGGAACCACATGGAAAGGAATGCCAAAGTTCTCTACAGACTCACGCAAATCTTCATGGTTTGACACCACTTGAGTAATTTCACAAGGCAAGCCACCACGCGAATGGCGCCACAACAACTCCAGTAGCGCATGGTCAACTTTAGAAACCAAAATGCCGACTTTCTTAATGTCACTCACCAAGCTTAAACGCCAATGCATCGCATAACGCTCAGCAACATTACTTGCGAAAGTCTGAATCAAACTTTCACGACGAGATTGCAAATGGTCTAGCTCAAACTCAACACGCATGAAATAACGCCCGCCCTGAGCTTCAGTTGCGTATTGATCAAGCGCGGTGATGTTTGCGCCCTGATGATACAAAAAGCTCGATACAGCTTGCACGATTCCTGGCTTGTCTTCACAAGTAATCAGTAGACGTGCTGTGTTGGCAGTAGTCATGTTCATGTTGAAGGATATCACTTATAAATTAGTTTAAAACAGCCGAGTATTCTAACGCTTTTTTAGCAGCTTTCAATCTTGATTCGGCATCAATCGTGTTTTACTGCCGATAAACTTGCAAATAATTCTGAAGAACCAAAACTTTCCAACAAGCGCTCGTAGGTTTCACGACTTTCACCCCGTAAGTAAGGACCTTCTAAAAACACCATTTGGCGTAAAGCCTGCCAAATCCATTTTTCATCCAAATGATTAGAATCACTCAAATGTCCCGACATATAAAGAAAGTTCGTCCAGTTGGTAAGCACAATCCAAATATTGATAATCAATGCTTCAATTTCAGATGCTGTCATCTGCATCAATCCGGCTTGAACAAAAGCATGATAAATTTTTTGTCCCTGCTGCATCACTTTACCGGCAAAACGGGGATATATTTTTCTAAAATCTTCATTATTTTCAATTAAATGATAGACATCACGATGTAAAAAACGGTATTCCCACAGCTGACTGCTCAACACTTGGAAATAACGGATTTTATCATTGGCATTGACGATACGGTCATCGGGTAATGAAAGCATATCCAAAGTTTCTTTTTGATATTGCTCCATCAACTCTTTAATGATTTCTTGCTTATTTCGAAAATGATAATACAAATTTCCAGGACTAATCCCAAGCTCAGCTGCAATATGATTGGTCGTAACAGCACGCTCTCCGCGTTCATTAAAAAGTTGCAGGCTAATCTGCAAAATTCGATCTTTCGTTTTCAAAGTTTTGGAGCTTGACATCCTATTACCATTTTTAACCGTTAGCACAAGCTAACATAAAGTGACTTGACTATTTAGAGTATTTACTCTAAAAAATATATTATATTAACCTATTCGTAAATGGTGTTTGTCATGAACAGTCATACAAAAACAGATTCAATGACTTCCTATTCACCTGAAGTTCAACGTATGCATGATCTTCTTGAGCAACAGAAAGCTGCCTATCAGCGTTATCCTGTGCCTACTGCAAAAGAGCGTATTGAACGTTTAGCTCGCTTGAAAAAAGTTTTGGTAAAATATCAAGATCAATTTGCAGATGCAATCAACCAAGATTACGGCAATCGTTCAATCAGTGAAACTAAAATCGGTGAACTACTTACCTGTTTAGAGCAAATTAAATATTATAGCAAGCATTTAACAGCATGGATGAAGCCATCTAAGCGTCATGTGTCTATGTTACACCAACCTGGTAAAGCATGGGTGCAATATCAACCTTTAGGCGTGATCGGAATCATCGCGCCATGGAATTATCCGTTGTTACTGTCCGTTGGACCACTGATTTGCGCCTTGGCGGCGGGTAACCACGCCATGTTAAAAATTTCCAGTTCATCTTCTCAATTTGGTTATGTGCTTGAAAATGCACTATCAGAGGCATTTCCACAAGAGTTGGTTGCAGTAGTGAACGGCGGTGGGCAAATTTCCGATGCTTTTTCGCATTTAGCATTCGATAAAATCATTTTTACAGGTTCTACCAATGTTGGTAAAACAGTCATGAGTGCAGCAGCAGAGAATCTTGTGCCTGTCATTCTTGAACTGGGTGGTAAATCGCCAGTGATTGTACACCCATCCAGTGATTTAAAATTGGTGGCTGAACGAATTGCATTTGGCAAGCTTTGGAACGCAGGTCAAACTTGTGTTGCACCTGACTATATGTTCCTGCCTAAAGGTAAAACAGCTGAATTTATTGATTCATTTAAAGAAATCGCGACAGCAATGTACCCGACCTTGCGAGACAATCAGGACTACACCAGTATCATCAATGACAAACAGTACAATCGCATCCAAGGTTATTTAGAAGATGCACGTCAACAAGGTGCTCAATTTACTGAGATTAATCCTAATCATGAGGATTTAACTACAGTCCGAAAAATTGCCCCAACATTCTTAACAGGTGTCTTGCCTACGATGGATATTATGAAGAATGAAATTTTTGGTCCAGTCCTTCCAATCATGGAATATGATCAAATCGACGATGTGATTGACTTTATTAATGGCAGACCTCGTCCACTTGCTTTATACTATTTCGACTTTGACAATGCTCGTGCTGAATACGTTTCTCAACGTACTCATTCAGGACATTTCGGTCAAAATGCCGTACTGACCCATGTTGCACAAGACGATCTACCATTTGGTGGCGTTGGTGCTTCGGGTATGGGCAAATATCATGGCCCAGAAGGTTTCTTTGGTTTATCACATGAACGTTCAGTGATGTCTATTCCTAAGCTCTTTAGCTTAAAATTCATCTTAGCGCCTTACGATAAACCCCTAAATAAAATTTTAGAGAAAACTTTCTTACGCTAACTGATCAAGGCATGATCTATCACAATAGATCAGATTGCGTTTTGACGAATTCCGCTTGTCTTTTAAGCGGAATTTTGGTATAAAACGCCCCTTGAATGAATTCAATCCGTTTTATTTTGACTGGCCATACAGATTTGCTGTTGGCTAAATCAATGGAGTTACACCATGTCTAAGGTTTGCCAAGTTACCGGCAAGCGTCCAGTCGTTGGTAACAACGTCTCACACGCCAACAACAAAACTAAACGCCGGTTCGAGCCGAACCTGCATCACCACCGTTTCTGGTTAGAAAGCGAAAAACGTTTCGTACGTCTTCGTTTAACCACTAAAGGTATGCGTATTATCGACAAATTGGGCATTGAAAAGGTTGTTGCTGACCTACGTGCTCAAGGTCAAAAGATCTAAGGAGTCTGAACCATGCGTGATAAAATTCGCCTAGTTTCTACTGCTGGTACAGGTTATTTCTATACCACTACTAAGAACAAACGTACTATGCCGGAAAAAATGGAAATCAAAAAATTTGATCCAAAAATCCGTCAACACGTTATCTTTAAAGAAGCTAAAATTAAATAATTTTAGTTTTCTTAAAAAATACGATCCATTTGGGTCGTTTTTTTTGCCTTTTTTTTCTTCAGCTTGTTAAAATCTTCAATAAATTTGGCACTATTCGTGCATTTTCTATGGTTTCACAACGAACCATACCCTTCTAGAAATGATTTTTTGAATGATTTCTCCTCAATATTAAGGAGTATTTAGTGCCTCATGACGTAGATCTGATTATTTTACTTGCAGTCGGTTTTGGTATAGCCCTCATTTTTGGCTATATCGCTGCACGTTTACGCCTTCCACCTCTGATTGGTTATTTAATTGCAGGGATTATCATTAGTCCCAATACACCTGGAATTGTCGCAGACATTACACTTGCCAATCAGCTTGCTGAACTCGGTGTGATGTTTTTGATGTTTGGCGTAGGCATGCACTTTTCACTCAATGATTTAATGCAAGTCAGACGAATTGCTTTACCAGGGGCAATTTTACAAATCGCAGTTGCAACATTATTGGGAATCGCTGTTTCCTTGATTTGGGGATGGAGTTTTGGGTCTGCATTGGTCTTTGGTTTAAGTTTGTCTTGTGCCAGCACCGTCGTTTTACTCAAGGCACTGGGAGATAAAGGCTTACTAAACTCAGTAAACGGCAAAATCGCTGTGGGTTGGTTATTGGTTGAAGATCTGGTTATGGTGTTGGTCTTGGTCTTACTACCAGCGACGGCAGTACTTCTCGGCGGACATCCAATCGCAGGACATGAATCAGATCAGAACATTTGGATGACATTGGGAATCACCCTCATAAAAGTGACAGGCTTTATTGCCTTTATGCTGATTGTTGGCAAACGACTCGTTCCTATGATCATGCAATATGTCGCTCGTTTAGGTTCTAGAGAGCTTTTCACCCTCACTGTAGTTGCAGCAGCAGTCTCAATTGCTTATGGCTCATACGCGATCTTTGGCGTGTCTATGGCGTTGGGAGCATTCTTTGCCGGGATGGTGGTAAAAGAATCAGATTTTAGCCATCGTGCGGAAGAAGAAACCTTACCATTGAGAGAAATTTTCTCGATTCTTTTCTTTGTTTCTGTAGGAATGCTGTTTGACCCACGCATTATTATTGAACAACCTTTACATATCTTAGTGGTTATTGCCATTATTATGATTGGTAAAACGCTGGCAGCAATGGCCTTGGTTTTATTCTTCCGCTATCCGATCAATACCGCTTTGACTGTTGGTGCAAGTTTGGCACAAATCGGGGAATTCTCATTCATCCTTGCCACGCTCGGCTTATCACTTGGATTATTGAGCCCTGAAGCACAAAACTTGATTTTGGCAGGTGCATTATTCTCGATTACCCTCAACTCATTTTTGTTTTCAGCCATTGAGCCTGTACAGAACTGGATTCGTGAACGCTCACATTTAGCGCGCTTGCTTGAACGCAGTGGCGACCCATTGGCAATGCTTCCTGATGAAGTCGATCAGGCTTACTTACGTGACCAAGTGGTGATCGTAGGTCATGGTGAAGTCGGACGTCGCATTACCAAGACACTTATGCAAGATGGTATTAAGGTGGTGATTGCAGAAGAAAATCGTGAAATTGTAGAAAACTTGCGTGAAAAAGGCATCGCTGCGGTTTCTGGTCGTGCCACTGAACCGAGTGTTCTCATTCAAGCCCATATTCAACATGCAAGACTCTTGGTTATTTCACCCATGGATATTGTCGATATCCATAAAATTGTCGACACGGCAAAATTACTTAATCCAGAAATTCAAGTTTTGGTTTGTGCTGAGAATAAAGAAGAAGCTGAGGTCATTCGTAAAGACAATATCGGTGAAGTCTATTATGCAAAAGAGGAAATGGCTAAAAATATGAGCAACCATATTTTAAATCAAATTCAAATTGCACATCATCATGAGCCGACGCATTAAATCTTTGTTGAGATCTTAGCTGAGTTCAAAGCAAGACCAAGAAAAACGCACTTTAAAGTGCGTTTTGTTGTACTTTTTCTAGCAAAACAAACTTTAGCTCATATATTTTGGCTGCACATCAACAACTTCTGCATGCCACTCATCCGCTTGCTTTTCAAGCAAGGCAAACAATGCAGCTTGAATCATTTGCTGAGCTATCGCTGGGGTTTGGTCACCCAATAATGCCTTCACTTCCTCATTAAACTGAATCGTGACCAATGGATCTTTCTCAGAACCTGCATTACGCAATGCCAACTCACCACCTTCGAGTTGTACTAACTCCAAAATAGCTTCTTGATTCCCAAATAACTCTTTTAACTGTTCAATAGACATAAATCCTCCATGCTCAACATGGGGCAAAGCACTGAATGCACTTTGCATCTTGTAGATATTTTATATAGTCATTTAAAACAAAATTTCAAGTGAATCTGATCAAAAAGATCAGAATTCAACCATTTCATTACGAAAACCATCAATAAGCTGTGATAAATCACGGTGCCATTCTCTCAAAATTTTAGTATCAGGCAACCAAGCTTGTGGTGTTTGCGTCACTTTAATAATTAAATTAGATGATGTTTCATCCTCTGGTTCCGGTGCACTGGGTTCAGGTGCGTATTGGCACAAACGATAAGCTCTTTTAAGCTCTGCAATAAATCCTTCCTTTGCCAACTTCTGCATCACCAAAACTTCAGGTGATACCTGCCCTTTGGCAGCCATGTTTTCTTCAATCGACTTCAAAGTAGGAGATAAATCATTTAATCGATAATAGCGAACCAGTTCCTGTAAAAAAGCCAGAACCGCACCATGCAGATGAAATACCGCTGCTTCACGCTGCGCTTGGGCTTGCTGAACATTTTCTGTCTGCTCTGCCTGCATACATGAGAGACGGGCAAAATAAAGTTTTTGATTGGTACGGTCTGCATGAAAGCGAGCTACACGTGACATGGATGTTCCCTAAGATTTTGGCATTTATTACATAGCGTCTGTTGAGATTGCAACCATACCTTGCGTTATCGACTGAAACGACATAAACAAGGCATGAAAAAATGTCCACTGTCGCAAGCATCTGTGAAGTGTCAACATATTCGACTTAGCTTAATCTTTATTGCACAGAAATCACAATAAATTTTATCCATGTTGAATGTCAATAAAATGAATAGCAAGAAGCTCATCAAAATAGTTCACTCAACCATACAGAAAACACAAATAAATTGATCGTGATCTATTCAACCATCACTTTATATAAAAAAGGAGCATTCCTGCTCCTTGTTAGATTAAGTTTTTGGCTTTTCTTCCGCAGCTTTCACACGAATCCCGTGACCATGTAAACGTAAAGTATTCAACCCTTTAATCGCTTTAATTGCTTCACGACCATTCGGCATTTCCACGAAAGCAAAGCCTTTTGACTTACCTGTTTCTGTATCCAACACCAAAGTACATGAATCAATTGCACCATACTGTTTAAAGAGTTCCAGCAATTCTGCTTCGGTCACAGTACGTTCTAAATTACGAACTAAAATTTTCATCTCACAACCTTAAATATAAACGAGGCAAAAAACATCAAAAAGCACTCGCCTACCTACTTTTTGAATGAAAACACAATTGTCATAGTTTAATCCAGATCAATGCCAAAATCTAAATTAATCGCTTGCCGTTCAATTAAAGCACTTTTAACTGTTTGCTCGCGTTGTCTGTAATGGGTTTCTGTTGTACATAAATTTCGAGTCAAATCATTGAAGAAATAACTTTCGATTTCTCTTCCCTGTTCATCCGTCTGACGATGTGCCCAAAAGTTTAAATTCTGCTTGGTTAAAATCAATTCGTTCTGTGCACGGGTGAGTGCCACATAAAGGACTCTACGCTCTTCCTCAACTTCATCAAAATTACCTTGTGCGCGTGCATGCGGATATTGTCCTGCGGATACGTTGGCAACATAACAGACTTTTTGTTCAGTCCCCTTTGCAGAGTGAATCGTAATCATTGTCACCACATCATCCTGTGACTGACGTTCGATCTCACTAATCGAGACGGGGTCTAGTACGTACTCTTCTAAAAACTCACTTAATTGCGTATGTTTAGAAGCAAGCTGTTTCACCAGATCAAAATCACCCACGCGTTTATGCCAGTCCTTTTTAGCATAATTTTCTTCTAACTGGTTAAGGATTGCTTCAACACCAAGCCGAACACAAGCTTCAACTTCAGTCTTCAACACACTCATTTGCTTCATGATCAGCAAGGTATGATCTGGAATACGTCCAAATTTCTCAAGTTTCTCTGTAATACTTTCAATATCAGGATCAAGTAACAGCTGTTGAGCAAGCTTACTTGCGCCTACATCACCGACGCCATTCCACAGGGTTAAAAAACGCATCCACGCGATATCGTCAAGCGGATTGGCAATCACACGCAATAGGCTGAGCAGATCTTTTACATGTGCAGTTTCAAGTAATTTCATTCCCCCGATAAAACGGTAAGGCACATTGGCTTGAATAAATGCAGCTTCGATATGTCTGGCAGCAAAAGCCGAACGCACCAAGACCATATGATCGTTCCATGCTGAGCCTTGCAACAAATGGCGCTCTTTAATATCTATTGCAATCCACTTTGCTTCATCAAACTCATTTGGAAAAACATGCATACGTGGTTTAAGCCCTTCGCCACGGTAAGCTTCAAGTTTTTTATCATAATGAATTGGGCTTCGCTCCAACAACCAATTTGAAAGGTCTAAAATTTCTTGGGTAGAGCGATAATTTTTTTCTAATTTGAAAATCTCTGCATCTGCCACTCGATCTTTAAAATGATGAATATTTTCAAAGTCTGCACCGCGGAACCCATAAATCGATTGTGCATCATCGCCAACACAAAACAATGAGGTTTTTTCTTTCAAAGGTTCTAAAATTGCCCACTGCAAGGGATTGGTATCTTGCATTTCATCTACCAGCATGTATTGGCATAGACTTGCCACATACTCAACCAATCCTTCAGATTGTGCCAGAGCCGATCCAACAACAGCAAGGATATCATCATAGTCCAGAAAGCTACGAGCACGTTTACGGCTTTCATACTCTTTCATGATTTCAGCAATTTGATCTTTATCGTCTAAAAACTCAGGCAACTGTTTTTCTAAAGCCAAACTCAGTTTTTGGCGTGTATTGCGAGCAAAAGAATATAAATCACAAAGTTGTTGTGGTTTCGGTAAAGCATTCGGATTTTTTTTATCATCTTTACCGCGAATCAGACGGAACAACATCAATTGATCATCACGATCAATGATTGAAAACTGATCCAGACCAAATGCCTTGGGTGCGCGGCGCAATAAATACATACAGAACGTGTGGAATGTTGAGGCCCGTAATCCTTTCGCCTGATCCCCCAACGCCAACTCGACTCTTGCTACAATTTCACTGGCAGAACGGCGCGTAAAAGTCAAAATCTGGATTTGATTCGCAGGAATACCTTGATCAATCAGATATGCAGCACGAGCAACAATCGTTTTGGTTTTGCCACAACCTGCCCCTGCAAGCACTAGACTATGCTTTGTTCCAGTCGTAGCAGCTTGTTTTTGTTGAGGGTTTAATTCATCAATCAGGTTGGCTAAACTCATTTTTACTCATCATTGTATGGATGGTCGTTAGTTTAGCAGAGCTGTCCTAAAATATGCATTTAAACCCTCGTATCAAGTCATGAATTGACGTTTAAATCAATGCAAAAAATACCACAGAATGCAATATGCTTTGCATTTTTAAAATACCAAAGCAAATCTATCTGCAAGACCAGACTAGACATTGAGCAACCGAATGACATTTTCACAGCAGCGCTGTAAATTTTTCTCTCCCAGCTTCAATGCTGTTTGTAAATCACATGCACCATCAACAATGCCGAAAATTGCGCTAAAACCCTCGGTGTATAATTCCTCAACCCCTTGCCCCACGTAACCAGCAAAAGCAATCACAGGTTTATTCAGGTTCTTTGCAACTTGCGCCACTCCAAAAGGAGTTTTACCAAACTTGGTCTGAAAATCTATACCACCTTCTCCTGTCAAAACATAATCAGCTTTCGCAATCTTTTCTGCCAGCTGAGTTTCTTCAATCACAATGTCTACGCCTGAACGTATTTTTGCACCTGCAAATACCATCAGACCAAAGCCTAAACCGCCTGCTGCACCCGCCCCATCTACATCGGCAACATCGATATTTAATTGCTGTTTCACCAAATCCGCAAAATATCTTAAATTCCAATCCAGCTTTTCAACCATCTCAGGCGTTGCTCCTTTTTGTGGGGCAAACACATAAGCAGCACCGGATGCTCCACATAAAGGATTCGTCACATCACTGGCAATCACAATCTCTGTCTGCTTCAAACGCTGATCCAATTGCGAAATATCAATGGTCTCGATTTGCTCCAGTTGCCCACCACAGACATCCACAATATGCATATTTTTATCTAAAAATTTTGCACCCAAGGCCAGCGCCATACCTGCACCCGCATCATTGGTGATACTCCCACCTAAACCGATAATGATTTTGGACACGCCCAATTCCAAGGCAGTTTTAATCATTTCACCTGTCCCTATTGTTGTTGTCACTAAAGGATTTCGTTGGGACTTTTCGATCAGGTGAATACCATTCGCCATCGCCATTTCAATAACGGCTGTTTTACCCTCATCAATTAAACCTAAATAAATTTGAATATTTTGACCGATCAGAGGGCCCGTGACTTCAAAGTGTATTTTACGACCATTCCGTGCAGAGACGAGTGCATCAACAGTTCCCTCACCACCATCCGCCATAGGCACATGGATACACTGTGCATCAGCAATCGCTGTATTGATACCGCGTTGCATTGCCCAACAGGCTTGATCAGCCGTCATACTTTCTTTAAATGAGTCTGGAGCAAGAACAAAAATTTTGGTCATGAGAAAATTTATTTTGGTGAGATTCAAAAAATAACATAACCATTTTTTTAGGGTAGATAAACTGTTAAATGAAAAATTAACACACAAGAAATCATCGCTATGCAACGTATAAATCTCGGTAAAACCGCACCAGAACTCTATAAGACAGTACTTGAACTGGAGAATTTGTCTATGCAGAAAGTTCAACAAGCTGGACTCGATATCGGTTTTTCACATTTATTGAAGTTAAGAGCTTCTCAAATCAACCAATGCGCTTTTTGTGTTCGTATGCATACACAAGATGCGATTAAAGCAGGTGAGACTATCGATCGTATCGCCTTGATCAGCGCGTGGCGTGAAAGCGAGTATTTTAATGAAAAAGAACGTGCGGCTTTAGTTTTAATTGAAGAAATTACATTGATTGCCGAGCATCATTTTCCTGATCAAACTTATGAACAGGCAACACAGCATTTATCCAGTGCTGAAATTACCGCAATTGAATGGATTGCCATTGTGATTAATACATGGAATCGCATCGCAATTTCCAGTCAATATCGCGTTGCACCTGAATAAGTGGAAAACATTTGTTTTAGATCTGGTGTCTGATAAAGATCAAATTTCATAGACTGGAACAGCAAAATAAAAATACCTGATGCAGTACATCAGGCATTTTTAGTGTTCATCGCAGTGAGCAGCGCTTAAATTAATGACTTGCCGGAGGAATATGTTTGATTGCTGCGGCAAAAGTAAGATAGTTCACTCCTTGAAATAAAATATCAACGCCCAAGAACAATCCAAGCACCCAGAAAGGCGCATCTGGTGATGCTAAAATAATTGCCCCAGTTGCCAAAGTCAATAAACCTGAAAATAATGTCCACCCCCATCCAGACATCGGCTTAAGCATAAACGCATTAAAAATACGAATAAAACCACCAATCAATAAAGCAATTGCCAGAAGATTGGTCAGCACCACTGCGGTAGTCACTGGTGATTTAAATGCATAATATCCAGCAATCAGATACAGCACCCCAAACAATGCCCAAAGCCAACGGAATCCACCATCAAAAATTTTAAATGCTGCAATGAGGTGTAAAATCCCACCAATCATCATCAATGCACCAAACAGTACAATAACTGTGAGTGTTGCCATCCCCAATGAAGCCAATAACACCAAGCCAAAGATAACCAACAATGCCCCAAGTAAAAGATACCATTTGCGGTTTTCATGGAGTTGGTGACGAACTAAATCATTTCCGACTGTACGCATATTTTTCTCTTGTTTGTTATTCATTGATTTGATTGTTGATCTAATTCAGCATCTTGTCTGTATAAAATCTGCATCTAAAGCACAGAATTTATTCGACCATCCCCAGAAACAAAATTAAAGGATCTGCTTGGATACTATTTTACCCATCCCATTTCCTGTGCGGTTAAACGGCTGATCATGGTATCTGCTAAACGCTCAGGTGTTTTGCTTTTGCTTTGGGAAAGTGCAATGTATCCTCCCATGATTTCTGCACGTTGCTGTGGGTAAAGCGGTTCTTGCTCAGGATTTGCATAACCTGTCGGATAAAGCGGCTGCCCTGTCGATAGATCATATTTATCCTGTGCACCAAAAGTATGTAAGAGTTCATGCACCAAAACAACTTGATTACTGGAGCTCTGCCTTTGTGAAGCAAATAAGTTGACTGAGCCAATACGTCCACGCTCCAAGGCAGTAGAGTGCTTTAAAACTTTCTGCAACTTTGGGTCATAATAATTCAAATATAAAGTTACAGACGGTGCACCATCCTCTCCTTGATGTTGTTTCCACGCATAGAATCTAAACTTTAAACTCCATAATATCGTATTCAATATACTTGTAGAGTCAGGAAATTTTGGTGGAGGAGTTTTCAACTCACGCCCCAGCTGGAAATGAAACGACGTCGCTTGTCCACGGAAAAGCAACGATTGTTGCGCCAAATAATGCGTCATCTCCTGTAAATCATCGACAGAGATTTGCTGTATATAATAGGACGTAGAGACTTGTCCATCTGCATTGATCGGATGCAGTAAAACCACAATCGGCTTTGTCCAATCTTGATTCATATCTCGCCAAGCATTCACTCCAACCATCAGCAGGATCATCAATAAAATTGCAATTCGAAGTTTTTTCCACATTCAATTCAACTCTGCTTTTTTCGTTTTTTAAGAAACATTTGACTACCTTCTATTTTTGTTTCAAAAACTTCCACAGCTTTTATCAGTCCCGATAATTTCGTATAACCATAGTCACGAGTATCAAAATCTGGCTTGACTGTACTCAAATAGGTGCCAATAGAACCTAGATATGCCCAACCATTGTCATCTGAGTTGTCTTTTACCGCTTTGTAAATCAAATTTAAAGTTGCTTTATCCAATGGGGGTTTAGTTTCTTCTTTCTCGATTGAAGAAGTTTTTCTGGTATTTTCATTATTTTTATTTTCAACACTTTGTTTGTCTTCTTCTTTCTCTTCAGCAATTAAATTTTCTATCGAAATAAATTTGTCACAGGCTTTTTTAAATGGCTCAGGTGTTTTCTTACGCCCAAAACCATAAACAACTAAACCGCTCTCTCTAATTCTTGAAGCCAAAGGAGTAAAGTCACTGTCACTGGATACAATACAAAAACCATCCAATGCGCCGCCGTATAATAAATCCATCGCATCAATGATCAGAATCATATCTGTAGCATCTTTTCCACTGGTATATGCAAATTGCTGTACGGGTGTAATCGCATGCGGCAACAACACTTCTCTCCATTTTTTCAGGGAATCACTGCTCCAATCCCCATAAACACGCTTTACACTGGCAATCCCATATTTCGCCACCTCTTCCAATACCGAAGAAATGGAGTTCACAGATGAGTTATCGGCATCAATTAAAACCGCAAATTTTTTAGTATTTTCCACAACATCCCCAATTTTCTAGTTTTTTATTCATTTATTTATCATACAGTTTCTAATCATAATTGATATAAAAAATGCCCACCTTGTGAGCATCTTTTAATCAGTTTTAAAACTTAGGCTTCAACCCATTTTCCATCCTGATAAAGCAACGACCATTTGGTTTGTTTTCCTTCTGGTGTTTCCGAACCAATATACTGTGCTTGATTCTTACGACTGAATTTCACCAATGTCGGATTTCCATCAGGATCTTGATCAGGCGCTTGCAAAATAAATTGATATTTTGGATCAAGTTGATCTGCAACTGAACGCAATTCTGCCACCTTAGGTGCACGTGTTTCACGTACTTTCGGGAACTTACTTGCAGCCAAGAATAGACCCGCAGCACCATCACGAAGAACAAAGAAGTCATCATGTTTGGTTGAACGCAAATGTTCCATTTTAATTGGATCTACACGTGGCGGCGCAGGTTGACCGTTCTTTAATACTTTACGGGTATTATCACAGCTCATACACGCAAAGTATGGACCAAATCGACCATTTTTCAACTGCATTTCGCCATCACACTTGTCACATGGAATGGTTGGACCATCATAGCCCTTGATTTTGAACTCGCCTTCTTCAAGTTCATAACCATCACAGTCTGGATTGTTTCCACAGATATGCAGTTTTCGACCACCATCAATGACATAGCTGTCCATTGCAGTACCGCAAATTGGACAGCGTTTTTTCGACATCAAATCGGCAGTTTCAGCACCATCATCATCAGAAAGTGCTGCCAGTGATTCGACAGGAGTTAGATTCAAAGTACCCTTGCAGCGCTCTTTCGGCGGTAAGTTATAACCTGAACAACCCAGAAATACACCTGTCGTCCCGGTTCGAATCTGCATAGGGCGATCACACTCTTTACAATGTACCGCCTCAACTTCTACAGGTAAGTTACGGCGCATGCCATTCTCACCTTGAGCTGTGGTTAAACGCTTTTTAAAATCGCCATAAAAACTGTCCAACAGCTCTTTCCAATTGCGCTCGCCATCTGCAACTTTATCCAACTGACCTTCCAGATCCGCTGTAAAAGCGTAATTCATGAGATTATTGAAATTCTCATCCAAACGATCGGTAACAATTTCCCCCATCTTCTCTGCGAAAAGACGGCGGTTGTCGAGTTTAACATAACCACGATCCTGAATCGTTGAAATAATCGCAGCATATGTTGATGGTCGACCAATACCGCGTTTTTCAAGTTCTTTGACCAATGATGCTTCAGTAAAACGTGCAGGTGGCTTAGTGAAATGCTGAGAAGGATCAAGTTTCTCAAGTTTTAAAATTTCACCTACTTTAACCGCAGGCAATAAAACATCGTCATCAGATTTGTTTTGACCACGAACTTTGGTAAAACCATCAAATACTAAAGTTCGACCTTTGGCTTTGAGTTCTACACCATTCGCATCTACTAAAATCGTCGAAGATAAATACTCTGCCGGTGTCATTTGACACGCCACAAATTGGCGCCAAATTAAATCATACAAACGTTGTGCATCACGTTCTACACCAGCCAAACTATCGCCTTTCAGAGCGACATTTGAAGGACGAATCGCTTCATGTGCTTCCTGTGCATTTGCCTTGTTACCATAACGATTGGCTTTGGCTGGTAAATATTTTGCACCGAATTCTGTTTCGATGTGCTGACGCACCATACTGACTGCATCGTCACTTAAAAAAGTTGAGTCAGTACGCATGTAGGTAATAAAACCGGCTTCATACAGCCGTTGTGCAAGCATCATGGTTTTCTTTACAGAGAACCCTAAACGTGTACTTGCTGCTTGTTGCAGTGTAGATGTGATATAGGGTGCGCTTGGATTAACCTTGGTCGGTTTATCTTCACGTGTTGCAACTTTATATTCAGCATCTTTTAAAATATTCAACAAAGCATCGGTTTGCGCCTTGTTTTGCAGTTTTAATGCCTTACCTGCCTGTTTGACGGCTTCTAAACGAATCTCATCTGTTTTAGATTTTGTATCCGCAAAAACTTGCCAGTATTCTTCTGGAACAAAAGCTCGAATCTCACGTTCGCGCTCAACCACCAATTTCACTGCAACAGACTGTACGCGCCCCGCAGATAAACCGCGCGCAATTTTTTCCCACAACAAAGGAGAAACCATAAAGCCAACCACTCGATCGAGGAAACGACGAGCCTGTTGTGCATTGACACGATTTAAATCTAAACGTGTCGGCTGTTTAAATGCTTCTTGAATGGCATTTTTGGTGATCTCATTAAAAACCACACGATGGTAACGACTGTCATCACCACCAATTACTTCCCTTAAATGCCAGGCAATCGCTTCCCCTTCCCTATCCAAATCCGTTGCAAGATAGATTTCATCTGCATCTTTGGCGAGCTTTTTGAGTTCTGCAACCACATTTTCTTTACCAGGAAGCACTTCATATTTGGCTTTCCAACCATGTTCTGGATCAACACCCATACGGTTGATCAGAGCGGATTGTGCTTTTTCAGCCTTCTGTTCTTCTGTCAATTTAGTTCGTGTAGCAGGCTTTTTTTCTGCTGTTTTGCCAGAACCACCTGTAGGTAAGTCACGGACATGACCTACGGATGACTTGACAATGTAATTTGAGCCTAAATATTTATTAATCGTTTTCGCTTTTGCAGGCGACTCCACAATCACTAATGCACGCTTTTTACCAGCATCAGGAGAGTTTGCTGTAGTGCTTTTGGATGTGGACCGAGGAGCGTTCGCCATAATAAACCACTGTTCCTATTATAAAGTTAAATTTCAGCCAATTTAAGTAAATATGCTTTCATATCATCAAGTTGTGTTGCTCTAAGGTCAGATTCTTCGTCCCAATAAAGCCCTACACAATTTGCCTGCATATCAATAGCATAAATCCCTTTTAATGCAATGGGAAAATCATTAAATTTCTCATCACCTTGAATCACATGAAGCTTTTCATCTTCGACACATGCACGCATCAGCGCCAAACGTGCATCTGGAATAAGTACACTATAATAAGCCACCATACTTGCACGTGATTCTGTTGCCATCGGGATTTTTGTCCACTCTGGCGCAGCCACCAAACGCGGATGCAACCCCATCTTACGGGCTTTTTCTCGCATTAAACCCAATGCTTTTTCTCTCGGGCTTACGCGTAAGCCAAAAATTGAGCCCAAAACAAAAACAATGATAACGAGCGCAACCCAAAGACCAGTGTGTTCCATAGTTCACCTTTTAATTCCTATATTAGAGTTGCATAAGCTGAATATAAAACGCAAGTTTAAAATTAAAATTACAACGAATCTGTAAGTTTAAAGTCAGTTTAATGTCTTATTTTTCATCTCTATTTTTTTCATAAAACATCATCCAATCGCCCAATGCGCGAATCGAACTTTCCAGTGATTTTCCCAATGCAGTAATTTGATATTCCACACGCGGCGGAATTTCCGGATAGATCTGTTTTGAGATCAGTTGACACTCTTCCAAAAGCTTCAATTGTTTTGAAAGCTCCTTTTGTGGAATCGGAGCTAAAGCTTTCTGTAATTGATTAAATCGTACAGGATGTTGAGCGTGTATAAGATGATAGACAATCGGCAAGACCCACTTACCGGAAAAGATTACAACGAATCGCATAATCGAACAGTTTTGCTCATATTGCACAGTTGTCATTTTTCACCTTACATAAAGCTACAATTTATCAAGGCTGATTTCAGCCTGTTTCAAACCGAACAGCCACTTAGTTACCATTTGGTAAGTTCTTACATCTGCGGGTAAATTTTCACAATATACGTTTTTCTTAGTGACATTATAGTGAAAAAATGAGATTAAAGGACAAGACTGTTTTAATCACAGGTGCAACCAGTGGAATTGGCTTTGCTGCCGCACAACGGGCAATTGAAGAAGGTGCTCGGGTGATCTTTACTGGACGGAATATAAATCAACTCACCCAAACCCAACATCAACTCGGATCGCAAAGTATGGGTTTTGCATGTGATCATGCTGACTTGAATTCTCAGCATGATTTTATCGAAAAATTACAGCAATTCTCCTTGAGCTTCGATGTGATTTATATCAATGCAGGCAATGTAAACCATCAGCAGTTTGGTCAATGGAACGTTGAACAATTTGATGAGATATTCAATACCAATCTCAAAGGTCCTTTCTTTTTGATCCAAAGCCTTCTTCCGATGATCAACCCTAATACTTCAGTGATTTTGTGTGGTTCGACCAGCATTCATATCGCGCTAGAAAAAAGCAGTGTATATGCTGCTTCAAAGATCGCTTTACGCTCTCTGGTCAAAACACTTTCAAGAGAACTGTTAAATCATAAAATACGCTTTAATCTGCTTTCTCCCGGACCAACGTTCACCCCTGCACTCAATAAAGTTGCAGACAGTCCCGCTGAAGCCGAACAATTAAAGACCAGTATTGAAAATTTAGTCCCTCTTCAAAGGCTTGCCACAGCAACAGAAATTGCCGACGCCTTTATTTATCTTGCTTCTGACGAGTCTCGTTTTGTTGTGGGAACTGAATTATTGATTGATGGTGGTGTCGCCAATTTATAAAGTGTCGCAATCAATAAATTCAGAAAATAAATGAGAGAGATACGCTGTGGTATTTCTTTCATCCATTTAAATAAACAGCATCAATTCAAATACATTTCATGGCTATAGACCACTTCATGTCCATTCCAATAAATATAGCCTTTTTCAATCAGCTCTTTCAGCAATAAACGAACATCAGATTGAGGGAACATTTTTTCCAATAGATCACGCAAGGCATAAATATCTTTGGGTTTCGATGTTTTTAAATCATTCAGTTTATGAATCACTTCAATTTGAACAGGATCAATCTGCTCAAAATTTTTAAACAGCCCCTGCTGCACTGTTTCAATTGATTCTTGATCATCTACCTGCTGTGGATACGCATGTAAGCTTTCTAAAATTTGATCGATTTTATGTAATTTGATATGTGATTGTTGGTCGAACTGTTGATCCGTTTGATCAGGAGAATTTGAATTTTCAACATCTAGACTGATCCACTGCTTTAAGACTTTTTTCCGATAGGAAATTTGTTGATCAAAACATTTCACAATTCTTAAATTGATCAGCATTCCTACAAGATGCTGGGCTTTTTCTGGCACAACCTGCAAAGTACTGGCAACCGAATTACGTAATTTTACAACTGTGTTCGGCTTTCCTGTCATCTTTCCCAAAGCATCACAGTATTTTTTAACCATTTGTAAATACGGTTTTTTTTGAATTGTTTCAAGACTCGGAAGCTGTCGTTTTTGACTTGGCAATTGACCTGTCGACTCGATTTGAACAAGACGGCAATCGAGATGTACATTCCGGATGATGTCCAACAGCACTGTAGAACTTGGCGAAGCTGAAATAATTTCGATCTGTGTATCTGGCGTTAAAAGCGCCAACAATTGCCCTGCAATCACGGCATATTCATATTCTTTTTGAGCCGCTTCAGGCACATCTAAAATCACCACTTGCCCACTGTTGATCCAACTGGAAAGCTCAGTGAGATCAGCCAGTGAATAATCAAAATGTCCAGTGCGATTGAAAAGATATAATGTAGTGTAATGCGCTACCATTTTGCCCAGCGTGTGTGCCGTGGGCATATTATTTTCAAGGTCAAAAAGAACAACTGTATGCGGCATGATCAAAGGTTTGCGATTAAACAGTGGCGTGCATTACAACGGGCTTTCAGTAAAAGGTCAAATAAAATTGGAAATTTAACTATAAATTTCCAATTTTTACGTTCGGATTTAATTGCACATGCATGGGGGCTATTGAATCGTGGCAATCACATGATCAGCCTGGCATGTTGTACCGACCTCTGCCAATATTTGTATTTGACCGCTTTGATGCGCTAAAACTTGGACTTCCATTTTCATGGCTTCCATAATCGCCACCACTTGCCCTTCAATGACCTGCTCGCCTGATTGGACTTTCCATGCCATGATGGCGCCATTGATGGGTGCAGGCAAATGTTCAGGTTTAATCTCGAGTTCTGCTTTCTGCTCCAACTGTTGTGCAGTAGAAGTGGTGTTTTGAGCAAACATGCCTGCGGGTAATCCGAGACGATGTAGCTTCCCATCAATCTCAATATAGCTCAAAGTCATCGCTTGCTGATGTTGAGGAATACTTCGCTGTGCAGGTTTGAGTACCTGCTTAAAGTCATTTTCAATCCAGCGCGTATGTACCTTAAATTCATCGGTAAAATCAGGTTCATTCAATACAGCACGATGAAAATCCAGAACAGATGCAACACCTTCGATTTTAAATTGCTTTAATGCCCGTCTTGCACGCGCAATTGCGATCTCACGGGTTGAGCCAGTCACAATCAGCTTGGCCATTAAAGAGTCAAAATGGCTTGAAACCAGCGAGCCTGTGCGCACTCCCGTATCTACGCGCACGCCATGTCCAAATGGCGCTTCAAATAAACTTAATGTACCAAATGCCGGAATAAAACCACGACTCGGATCTTCGGCATTAATTCGGAACTCAATTGCATGCCCACGCGCTTTTGGCGTGTCTTGAATAGACAGTTCTTCACCTAATGCAACTCTGATTTGTTCAACCACCAAGTCTACTTGTGCCGTTTCCTCAGTCACAGGATGTTCGACCTGCAAACGAGTATTGACTTCAAGAAATGACAATGTGCCATTTTGGCTTAATAAATATTCAACGGTTCCTGCACCAACATAGTCTGCTGCCTGACAAATATTTTTTGCAGAACTGAGAATTTCTTGATAAATCTGATCGCTGATAAACGGCGCAGGAGATTCTTCGACCAGTTTTTGATTACGGCGTTGCAGAGAACAATCTCGCGTACCCAACACCACCACATGACCATGCTGATCAGCAATCACCTGAGCTTCTACATGACGCGGGTTGTCCAGATACTGCTCGACAAAACACTCACCGCGACCGAATGCCGCTTTTGCTTCTCGAACCGCAGACTCATAGAGTTCTTTCACTTCTTCAAGTTTCCAGACCACTTTGAGACCGCGTCCACCGCCACCAAATGCCGCTTTAATCGCAATAGGCAAACCATGCTGTTTGGCAAAAGCTAATGCTTCTTCTGCATTGTTCAATGGATCTTGGGTACCCTGAACCAAGGGTGCACCTACTGAAGCTGCGATTTTACGCGCCTCAATTTTATCCCCTAACTTTTGAATCGCGGTTGGAGATGGACCGACCCATTTTAAACCAGCATCAATCACTGCTTGAGCGAACTCTGCACGTTCTGATAAAAAACCATAACCAGGATGTACCATCGTGGCTTTGGATTTCTTTGCAACATCAATGATTGCATCGATATTTAAATAGGTTTCTTTGGCTGTTGCTCCAGCTAAACCCCATGCCTCATCCGCAAGTTCAACATGTAAGCTGCCCATGTCATCATCTGCATACATGGCAATAGACGTAATACCCATATCACGACATGCTTGGATAATACGTACGGCAATTTCACCACGATTGGCGATTAATAGTTTTTCATTGGCATAATTTTGCTTGTTCATTTCAATTCTCTATCTCTACAAATTCGGCAATTTTTCTAAACTTGACATGGCAATCTGCAGGTATTTGCGCTACCAGATTCCAATGATGTTTAGCGACCGAAGCAATCACAGGATAACCGCCAGTAAGTGGGTGATCATTCATAAACAATACTGGCTGACCATTAGGCGGGATTTGCAAAGCACCGATACAGGTCCCTTCACTTTCCAACTCTTGGGTCACTTTACGTTTGAGCGGGTCTTGACCCAGCAGACGCAAACCGACACGGTTACTTTCATTGGTGACTAACCACGGTTGATTACACAGTTTCTCGATACTGTCTGGATCGAACCAATCCGTGCGGGGTCCCATCACAATATCCAGTTCAACCGTGTCACCAAGTTGAGGGAGATTGGTTTTTGCCACGTCATTGAGCGTGATATTGGATGGGACAACTTGACCTTGGTAAAGCACATCCCCTACGTTTAAGGGGCGTGGACCAAGAATTGCTAAACTGTCAAAAGAACAGCTATTTAAAACAGGCTGAATGTCGAAACCACCACGAACTGCAAGATAATTTCGTAGACCAGCGCGAGGAGTTTGTATGTGAAACTCATCACCACAATCTAATGCAATGGGCTGATAACATTCAAAATCAGCGGCTTGACCATCTGCGAATTTCACATGAATATTTGAAATTGCACCAGCCACAGCAATAACCGCTGAATGCTGCATTTTTGCTTTTAAGCCCCCATTTAAGACCTCAAGCACTGGTGTTTCGGTTGGATTACCAACAATTCGATTGGCGCTGTGCATAGAATCAGTATCCATTGCACCTGCTGTCCCCACACCAATATTGGTCTGTTGAAAACGCCCTTCATCTTGTATCGAAGTCTGCAATCCAGATGCTGTAATTTTAAATAAGGGCAGTTGTGAACCGGTGGCTTGTACTGAGACGATCTGTTTTGGTACATCTACAGTGATAGGATGATGTGTCACATCTTCAAAATGCACAGTCATTCCTGGTCTTAACAGTGCAGGATTGCATCGCTCCAAATCCCACATTTTCTCCGTTGTTGTACCAATCAATTGCCATCCACCAGGGCTATCTTTTGGATAAATCCCTGAATATTGACCTGCTAAGCCTAAAGAGCCTGATGGAATCTTTTTACGGGGCGTTTTTAAACGCGGAATATCCGTAAACGGTTGGTCAGGACTATTCATATAGGCAAAACCAGGAGCAAAGCCAATAAATGCCACATCCCACGTACTTTGGTGATGTTTACGAATTACATCTGCGACCGATAAGCCCTGTAGTTCAGCTACTTGCGCTAAATCTTCACCATCATAACGGATGGGGATAATCACTTGCTGGCAATGTCGTTGAACATCTAAATCTATATTTAAGGTACCGATTAAAGCCGATAACGTTTTAAAGTCAGTGTTGATCTCGTCAAAAAAGACCAAAATCGTCTTTGCTGCTGGAATTAAATCTTTGATTCCTTTCACATGTAAATTTTGCAATTTGCTGTATAACGCCAAAGTCTCTTGCAAACTGACCAGTTCAATCAAGAAACTATCGGAATTTACTGATAAAAATCGCATTTACTGATCCTTTCTTTTTTAACCCATCCAGACACGATCTGGAATATCGGTAATCAACATGTGTCCAGGTGCATGACTAATTGCAAATGGAACTTTAGAGTTCATGACTGCCGCTTGTGGTGTAACACCACATGCCCAAAACACGGGAATCTCTCCTGCTTCAATACGAGATGCTTCACCAAAATCAGGTTGATTGATATCTTGAATACCCAAACTTTCAGGATGCCCGATATGCACAGGTGCGCCATGTACACTCGGCATACGGGCAGTGATTTTTACGGCTTCTGGAATCTGGTCTGAAGGAATGGGACGCATGGAAACCACCATATTGCCCGACATTCGCCCTGCTGGCACACAGCGAATGTTGCTCAAATACATGGGTACATTGGTTTTGTCATGAATATGACGGACTTCAATACCTGCATCTTGCAACGCGGTTTCAAAAGAAAAACTACAGCCAATTAAAAATGTCACCAGATCCGGATGGGCATTGTAGATCTCAGTCGCATCGGTCACTTCATCGACCATCTCGCCATCTTTCCAAATTCGATAGCGCGGAAAATCTGTTCGAATGTCGGAATCAGACGCCAACTTTGTGGCATATACCCCTTCTTCCAAAACATCTAAAACGGGGCAGCTTTGAGGATTACGATGGGCGTACAACAAGAAATCATAGGCCCAATCTTTAGGTACAGAAATCATATTCACCTGTGTCATGCCTGGTGCCATACCTGCAGTCGGTCGATCAAAACCTGCACGAATCTGCTTTCTTGCTTCCCGAGTCGCTTTTAGTTGCGATGGATCAACTTTGATATTTTTGAACATCTGTATCTTCCTTTATGCACAAAATGAACGAATCTGAATATCATTTTTTAACAGTTCAGCTTTAATGGCAGCAGACATCTCTAATGCACCTGCGGTATCACCATGCAAACAAATCGTATCGGCTTGGATCGGGGTAAATACCCCATCAATCGATTCAACCCCACCGTTTTTCAGCATAGAAACCACACGTTGTGCTACAAAATCAGCATCATGCAGCACTGCACCTTCCAAACGGCGTGAAACCAAAGAGCCATCTCGGTTATAAGCACGATCCGCGAATGCCTCGGACACCACTGTTAAACCTGCTTGACGTGCCTGCTTGACCAGATTAGACCCTGCTAAGGCGACCAATACCAGCGAAGGGTTATACATTTTAATCGCTGCAATGACTGCTTCCGCCTGAACTGCATCTTTGGCAATCGTGTTATAAAGTGCGCCATGGGGTTTAACATACTTCACTGTCGAACCAGCCACTTTGGCAAGCCCATCCAATGCAGAAATTTGGTAGAGAACATCGGCAATCAACTCGTCCCGCGACAAATCCATATTGCGGCGACCAAAACCCACCAAATCAGGATAGGCAACATGCGCACCGATACAGACATTCAATTGCACAGCCTGCTTTAATGTTTGTAATATCCCTAATGGGTCACCAGCATGAAAACCACAAGCAATATTGGCACTACTGACCACAGGTAAAATCTGCTCGTCGTTACCCATTTTCCATGAGCCGAAACTTTCACCCAAATCACTATTTAAATCGACAAACATCAGCGTAGTTCCTTTTAATTGAGTGTTAGATTGATTACAGCTTGGTGAGATAATTAAATACCGTAGTAAAAGACATATATCCCATCCACCATGTCAGTAAGCAGGTCAGCACACCTAAAATCAATAACCATTTTGGATAGTTATAATTGCCCATGAGATCCTTGCGGCATGCAGCAACATAAACAAAAATCGTCAAACCAATCGGTAAAACCAGACCATTAAACCCACCCACAAAGATCAATAATCCAGCCGGTGTTGCACCTAAAATCACATAAAGTAACAGTGCCAATGAAATGAAACTAATCGTGATGTAATTGGTTTGCTTGGTTGTTAGATTCTTTTTAAATGCAGAAACGAATGAAACCGAAGTATAGGCTGCGCCGATGGTGCTACTGATCCCTGCTGCCCAGAAAATCAAGCCAAACAGTTTAAATCCAAACGTACCTGCCGCATATTGAAATGCTTGTGCTGCTGGATTGGCATCATGGCTGGCTAAATCAATTGTTGCACCACTCACCACCACACCTAAAAATGCCAGGAACAACACATAACGCATGATCCCAACAACAACGATCCCCTTGGTTGCTGCTTTAGCCACTTCATCAATATTTTCTGGACCAACAGCACCCTTATCGAGCAAACGATGTGCACCTGCATAGCAGATATAGCCTCCGACTGTACCGCCCACAATTGTGGTAATAATCGCAAAATCAATTTGGTCAGGTGCAAAAGTTTGTTGAACAGCCTGTCCCACGGGCGGCATGACAATAAAGGCCACAATGACAATCAGAATAATTTTGAGTAAGCCCAAAACAATCATGCTTTTGTCCATCACCAATGTGGCTTTTCTGGAAGCAAAAATAAGAATCGCCAACGCACCACTGACTACGCCACCAATTTTGGTATCTAAACCAAACAAAGCATTCAAGCCCAGTGCTGCACCTGCAATGTTCCCGATACTGAAGAAGAAGCCGCCAAGAATGACCAAAAATGCAAGTAAATAGCCACTTCCAGGTAAAGCCTTGTTGGCAATATCAGAGGCTCGCATTTGGGTTAGCGTCACCACACGCCAAATGTTTTGCTGAACCACATAATCAATCAGGATAGAAATCAAGATAGCAAAGCCAAATGCTGCACCCAATTTCACTGTAAATACAGCAGTTTGCGTAAGGAATCCCGGACCCATTGCAGACGTTGCCATCATAAATATCGATGCAACGATAGCCCATTGACGGTCAGATAATATAGAAGATTTCAATAAAGACATGTATGCGTTCCTCATCCATTTGAGCTTAATCAACGCTATTTCAAGTTAAACAAAGAACATCATTTTTTTCTGAAAATATGAAATTCTTTTATTCTTTAAATCTTGAAGATTTTTTGGTAGTGCTCTACCAAATCCATATTTGAAATAAAAGCACAGGAAATGAACCAGAACAATCATCCTTAAAGATCGGCAATAAAAACATAACATAATGAATTTAATGAATTTTATTTTAACATTATTGTTATAATAATGATTCTTTATAGATTCCGATAAGTTCTGATTATCAAAAAAGCAGGCTTTGAAAAAATTTCAAAGCTGAATTGATTCCATAAATTTTAGATATTCCAACAAAGATTACTTAATTTTTAATTTTATCATTCAACTTTTTCATTGCTCTATCGGAGATCAACACCGCCAAATCCGTTAGCTTTTCCTTTAAAGCGGTATTATTTCCCTGGGTATAAATTGCGGTGAAATGAAAAGTCTTGAGCTGAATTGGAGTATCCAATATTTCCAAACGCCCCTCTAAAATTTCTTTGAGTGCGGTCAATTTAGGCACTACAGCGATCCCTAAACCCTGTTCGGCCAAACGTAATAGAGTTGCCAGTGAATAACTGGTGATTGAAAGCGGCTCATCGATGCCCTGTTCTTTCATGCGGGCTTTCAGCTCTTTGTAAGGATAGGTAATTCTTGGATAAGTCAAAATAGTATGAGACATCAATGTCCTGAATGACATTTGACCGATGCCTCCTTTAAAGGAAGGAGATGCTAAAAAACTTAATTCAAAATCACACAGTGAACGTTCAATACACTCAAAGGGTAAGGTAGGTCCAAGTAAAAAAGCCATATCCAAATCCCCTACACGTACACCTTCTTGCAGGTCTGGGGTCAAACTCACCACGATTTCGATAGAAACTTTAGGAAATTCTTTTTGAACCTGTTCCATATATTCCACTAGCCATGTGTGTACGATGGTTTCAGAGACACCTAAACGAATGGTCCCTGTCAAATACTGACTTTCAGTCAGCTCAGCAACCAAATCTGTTTCAAGCCGCATGAATTTTTCAGCATATTTGAATAAAGTTGTTCCTTTATGAGTGGCTTTAATCTGGCGGGCACTGCGATCCAGCACTTTAAAGCCAAGATCATTTTCAATCGCAGTAATTTTTTGTGAAATTGCCGGCTGTGTCGTTTGAAGTTTGGTCGCCGCTTTATTGAAACTTTTTAAAGTCACCACCCAATAAAATGCTTCAAGGTTTTTTAAGTTCATGATCCATCTTGACCTTATCTATGAATGATGACGTTATGCAAATCCTTTGCCAGCCTAACGGATAATCGTGTAAATGCAAAAACAGTTAAAATCATATCAGCAGCTTTCAGCACTGATTCAGTTTTATCAATAATGGGGTGGACGATTGGTCATTGGATCAAAAGCCGCAATACCTTCTGACAAATCAGCAGACTCTACCCGCTGATACAGTAACTGCATTTGTTTTTTTAAATCAGCAATTTCCAAGCCCTGTTGCGCAACTTGATCATTTAATTGTTCGACTAAATCATCTAAAAATGCAATTCGGACTTGCAAATCTTCGATAGGTGCGGAAAATGACGCCTGATCATCAAGATTTTTATGTTTAGTCATTTTTAGTCCTCACTGTGGGATGTTTAGGAAACCGTATGGCCTATATTACTATAAGGGATGTCCAACTTGCGTTTGGTGGACCTGCCCTGCTCGATGGCGCAAACTTCAATTTAGAACGTGGCGAACGAGTCTGTTTGATTGGCCGTAACGGTGAAGGTAAGTCTACTTTACTCAAACTGATTGAGGGAAGTTTATTACCCGATCAAGGTGAAATTGCCTTACAAAACGGAATCACCATTTCCATGCTTGCTCAGGATGTACCCATGGATTCTGGCAAGGTCGCGGATATTGTCGCTGAGGGCGCAGGTGAAGCTGCTCAAGTCCTCAAAGAATACCATGAAGCGAGTGATGCTTGTGTATTAGGTGATATGGATGCTTGTGACCGTATGGGCAACTTGCAGCACAAGCTTGATCTACTGGATGGCTGGGCTTTAGAAACCAAAGTCAATGCTATTCTCAGCAAAATGGGGCTAGATCCAGAAGCTGATCTGGCAGATTTATCTGGTGGTCGTAAACGTCGTGTTTTATTGGCACGGGCTTTACTCACACAGCCCGATGTTTTATTGCTTGATGAACCAACCAACCATTTGGATGTCGAAAGTATCGAATGGTTAGAAAAATTTTTACTCGATCAAAATAATCTCACGCTGTTATTTATTTCACATGACCGTGCTTTTGTCGACAGTATTGCAACCCGTATCGTTGAATTAGACCGTGGTATTTTGCGCAGTTATGAAGGCAACTACTCGAGATACCTCGACTTAAAAGCCCAACAAATGGAAGCAGAAGAAAAACAAAATGCTTTATTTGACAAAAAGCTGGCTGAAGAAGAGGCCTGGATTCGTCAGGGCATTAAAGCTCGCCGTACACGAAATGAAGGTCGTGTACGTGCATTAAAAGATTTACGCGAACAATCCAAAGCACGTCGTTCACAACAGGGCAAAGTCAGCATGGCGGCGCAAGAAGCCAACCGTTCAGGTAAACTGGTCTTCGATATTGAACATTTACGGGTTGAATATGATGGCTATCCAATCATCAAAGACTTCTCTGCCTTGGTTCTGCGTGGTGATCGGATCGGTTTAGTGGGCGATAACGGTGTTGGTAAAACAACCTTAGTCAAAGCCATCCTTGGTGAGATTGAACATACGGGTTCAGTTAAAACGGGCACCCAATTAGAAGTCGCCTATTTTGATCAGCTACGCAATGCGCTTGACCTTGAAAAATCGGTTAAAGACAACGTTTCTGAAGGCTCAGACCATGTCGATGTGAATGGCAGCCGTCGTCATATCTACAGCTATTTACAAGATTTCCTGTTCTCTCCTGAGCGTGCGCGTACACCTGTTAAAGCCCTTTCAGGTGGTGAGCGAAACCGTATTCTTCTTGCAAAACTCTTGCTTAAACCCGCCAATTTGATTGTCATGGACGAGCCAACCAATGACTTGGATATGGTTACACTTGAACTTCTAGAAGAAATGCTCAGTGAATACAAGGGCACCTTGTTGTTGATCTCGCATGACCGTGCCTTTATGGACAATGTGGTGACATCAACCTGGGTATTTGATGGTAAAGGCAATATTGATGAATATATTGGTGGTTATCAAGACTATCTTGAACAGCGCCCTGATCAAAAAGTTGTAGACCAAAAGAGTGATGTTAAAAAAGCCCTTGCCAAAGCCGAGGCAGCGACTGCGGCTGTTGAAGCACCCGTCAAAAAAGTTAAGCTGAGTTATAAAGACCAACGTGCTTTGGAACAGTTGCCTGCCGAAATCGAGGCATTGGAAAAAGAACAGGCTGAACTCTCAGAAAAACTCGCAGATGGTTCATGGTTTGTCACAGATGCTGATGCTGCAACTCAAGCCTCTCAACGTTTGGCTGAAATCGATGATCTGCTTTTGGAAAAAATGGAACGCTGGGATCAACTTGAAGAAATGACCAAAGGTTAATTTTTTATTGTTTCTTCCAAAAAAACTCCGTAAATCTGCGGAGTTTTTTTTGAGTTAATCCTGTTGAAAGATTGGCACTATTGTCGCAACAGGCATTTCCATGAGTAGAAATAGCCAATACTCATTGATAAGTGGTAAGCGCTCAGATAAATTCGCAATAAATTTTGTATAGCCCGCCATTGATTCATCAATCATGTGAATTCTTTGTGGCGTCAAAATAAATAATCGCACTTCCTGATGACTGAATTGATCAAGCATTACCGCATCAATCCTTTGGATATCAGTCCATTTGACAGTATAAACTTGATTTTCATTATAAAAAGTAAAACTATCTGTATGGGCAGAATAGCGAAATAAACCATCTATGCATGTTTCATGCTGATTTTTAATTTTTTCAATACGTTGATTCCAATCAAATGAATCTTTAAACCAGACATGAGGATGCTCAATCAAGAGTAATCCAATCAAGCTGATTAAAAAACATACAAGCCAAATATTCCAGTGCAACATCACTGAAAATAGTGCAAATAGCCAAAGAACAAAGCCGATAAAATCAGGAATTCGTATAAAACTGGCTTTATTTATCGGAATATAAATTTTCATCGGTAATCGCTTTTCTTCTAGAAAAGTGTCAATCACACCATGCTTTATTTTTATGAAATAATGAATAACTAAAATGAGAACAGCTAAAATCAGTAAAATCAAATCATGATATTGCCATAATTGAAAATCAGACAATGCCAATTTGATAAAAACAACAATAACAGTTGACCATCCATAGACGCTTAAAAAGTAATAGACCTTTTCGGTGATCAATATTTTCATTTTTCTGAATGAAGACCAATTTGTTTTTTCCAATCCATGCTATCACTAATCAGACATGATGTTCAAAGAAGGGAAATACATCAGGTCATCATCCCCCCTATTTCAATACATTCATTGAAATGGAGTATTGATCAAAAATGAAGGCAATACTTTACGAATTAAAATTAAATAAATCTTAAAAAATCAAAGCACTTACCATTTCTCTATCATCACGCGCCATATCATTGCATTTATACTGATTTTCGCTACAAGCACTTCATGATGTTTCCATACAAATGCCTGAATATACAACTATCGAATCTAATTCAGATCTCGAATTATTTAGTGAGAATATGATCATGAAAAAAGTTACATCATTACTTATTGCAGCATTTACAACAGCAGTTTTTGCAGGTTCTGCAATGGCAGCAACACCAGCACAACATTCATCTCAACCAGTTAAAACACATCAGCTTCAAAAACAGCATAAAGCTGGACATGCCAAAAAACATCAAGCTGCTGCGCATAAATCAGCAACAGCAAAAAAAGTAGAGGATAAAGCCGCAACTAAATAATCGAGTGAATTTAAACACTTTATAAATCAATGATCCTCATGCTTAAAAGCTACATCAGTGATGTAGCTTTTAAATTTTTAGAGCTAAAGATATAGATAGGGGTCATTTTAAAACTTTTGCTCTACTTAAACCCCAATTTTTCAACGGGCTTGATCAGCCACAATGATAATCTTCTTAATCCTGCATCAAACATAGACTGTTGTAAAATCCAACAGGTCAAAACAGATAAAATGATACAAACACTCACTTCGATAAAAAGGTTAAAATTCAGTTGCCAATAACGTGCAACCAACATCACTACAAATCCATGTAATAGATAAACAGCCAGTGTATTTTGCCCCAAGTGTACAAAGTGCTGATTTAAACTTCTAACCCATACAAAAGTTGCATAAATCCCCAGTGATGAAATGAGCAGACATGCTAATCTCATTCCGATTCCTACAGGTATGCTGACTTTAAGTTGCGAATAACTCAAACTGCCATATAACCAAAATGGATTCAGTTGCGTAAAATAGACCAAAATAGCAATCGCCCCTAAAAGTGATAGGCTCACAACTTGGCTAAAGTGATTTTGCTGAATTTTGACTAAAATCTCTTTTCCATATAGTGCACCAACAACAAAAAAGGGCAAGAAAGTAAAAATTCGTCCAATTGAATATTGATAATTGTTCCAAGGGCTTAAGCCAATACATAAAGCAAGAATCAATGCAATCAACAGGGGAAATTTTGTTTTTATCAAAAAATGGGTAAGCATTGTCCATGCAATCATTCCCAACAGATACCATAGAATCCAGTAAGGTCGTTCAAATACATTCCAGTTGATTTGGAAATGCCCAGACCAGATGGCATCAAAGGCAGGAAATAAAATTTGAAAAGGTAAATACAGCGAAATAAAAAATAAAATATTCTTCCGCCATTTTTTTTCGTTAAATAACATGCCTGAAATAAAAATAAATGCAGGCATGTGTATAAAATAAATGATCCCCAATAAGGCATGGTTAAATGGGTCATCCCATCCAATCATTCGTTCGAGGAAGTGTCCGAGAACCACAAGAAATATAAGTGTTGCCTTACAACTGTCTAAGTAAGTATCTCTCATGATCAAATGGTCGAGAATGATGATTGATCATGATTATATACCTAAAATCTGGAATTGATTTTGCTCAATCTCAGCAAGAAGCTGCCGATAGATTTTAAAGTTCTCTAAATCAAAACAGACAAAATTGACTTCCTGTAAATGCGATGCCTGCAACAAAAAATCTGCCGTGGTTTTGATCGCAAGCGATGCAGCGTGATTTTTTGGAAAATGGTAGATTCCTGTAGAAATATTGGGAATTGCCAGTGTATTCAACTGGTACTGTTCCGCCAGTTTCAGACTATTGGTATAGGCTTTTTCAAGCAGTTGGGCTTCTCCGTGTTGTCCATCTTGCCACGTCGGTCCCACAGTATGAATGACAAAGCGACTGGGTAATTTTCCAGCTGTAGTGATTACAGCTTCACCGACTGCGCATCCCCCTTGTTTGGCACGAATTTTCTGGCAATCATTTAAGATTGCATCCCCGCCTTTCCGATGAATTGCACCATCTACGCCGCCGCCACCAAGTAAAGAGGTATTTGCAGCATTTACAATCGCATCAACTTTTTGCAGTGTAATGTCACCTTGAACTAATCGAATAATTTTCATTTTACATCCTTGCTCACCCTTGATGATGATTCACATCTTGAGTTTTCTTCTTTAAACGGCTTCATGCTACACTTCTTTCAGTTTTAACCACCCCCAAATTTACAAAATTGCTATGAGTAAAAAGCTTCAATACGAACCTGGAAAATTTTATTGGGCATTTTTACATCCAAAATATTGGGGAATATGGATTGCAATAATTTTCTTGATGTTGCTTGCGATTTTGCCTTGGGCAATTCAACATCGACTTGCTACGATCTTAGGAAATATTGCCTTTAATCGGCTTAAATCACGCCGTGAAACAACTGTGCGTAATTTGGAAATCTGTTTTCCAGAATGGTCTTCAGAGCAAGTGACTGAAAATGCAAGACAAGTTTTTGTAGACCAAATGATAGGTGTTTTTGAAACGCTGAATGCATGGTATTCCCCCCAGTGGTTTAAAAATCGTGTCAGCATTGAAGGCTTAGAACATATTACAACTGCAAAACAACAAGGTCAGGGCATACTGCTTTTAGGTACACACAGTACAATGCTGGATGCAGGCGGCTATTTGTGTGCGCAATTTTTTGAACCTGATGTGGTGTATCGCCCGCAGAACAACCCCTTGCTGGACATGTTGATTTATCGTTGCCGTGCGACCATTTATAAGGCTCAGATTGATCATGATGATATGCGCGGATTGATTCGCCATCTCAAAGAAGGTGATGCGATTTGGTACAGCCCTGATCAAGATTTTGGACTGAAACAAGGCGTGATGGCACCATTTTTTGGTACACCTGCGGCCACAGTAACCGCACATCGACGCCTCTTAAAAATATCGAAAGCTGTAGCAATTCCACTATATTTTTATCGTCATGGTGATATTAAAAACCCCAAATATCATGTCTTGATTGAACCTGCTGTCGAGCCCTTACCGAGTGAAGATGAATTGGATGACGCCATTCGTGTCAATAAAATCATCGAGAACCAACTTCGGATCGCACCAACACAATATATGTGGTTCCATCGTCGTTTTAAAACACGTCCAAAAGGTTATGAGAAAATTTACTAAGTTCTTACTTTTATTTGACTCGAATTTTAAAATCGAAAAGCAAAGTTAAATATCCTGCAATATCGTTTCAAACATGGGCTAACCAATATAGCCGATTCAATCATCATCAAATTTCACAAATTGATATGTATTGATATGGCTATATTGGTCTCTCATTTTGAGCTGTTGCTTATCCAGTGATATGATTTCTAAATCTTCTTTTTTTGACTTGCCTGAACCATCATCCCATAGAATGCTCATTTGTATGCCATCTTGAGTTGAGTTCAATGCTTCGATAAATCCTGTTTGATCTTGAGTGATGAGCAAATAATAAGACGGAGCTTGAGAAAAACTGATTTCAGTCAAATCTTTGCGTGAACAAGGTTGCTCACAACGATAAATACGGTGTTTGAGAAGCTCCCAAATCTCGCTGGATTGTAAATCATTTAAATTCTGATTGTCCTCTTGGCGCTGTTCAATTTCTTGAGGCTGTTTAATCTCAACACTCTGCTTTTCACAGCCTGCTAAAATTAAATTCAAGTAAAAAACCACCATTATTTTTTTCATTTGATTCTGTTTCAACATTCCGGTCAGGTATTTAAAAATTTGAAAATCAATACATATACTTTTTAGATCGAACTTATCAACCTTTCCATATTCTAAAGCGAGCCATTGCCCAAATCACATAGGGCCAAAAAATCATATTGACGATATTGTGAATACTGCTCCAAATTCGCCAATACCCCTTACCAAAAATATCTGCTCGCGCATTAAAAATCTCAATACTAAAAGCCAGAATGACAGTGATGATCATAGCAATATTGGATTTCAGTTGGCGTTTATGAATTGCAGCAACAATAAAGTAGATGATTAAACCTGCATAGACAAACAAAGCATCACTACTTAAGCCTGTAAAATGTTTAAGACTCAGTGCAAATTCTTGGATTTTTGATAGCAACATAAGGACTCAATTTTTATTTTCGATCTTGTCTGTCGCAAATTATATACCATAAATAAAGCATAACCCGAGTTCTGCATCCTGCAAAACTCGGGTTTATGAGGTTGTGCTTTCAAATCTTATTGTTATTTTACTGTGGTTATCCATTCCAACATCAAATCCTTGATGATTGCTCCATCGACTTCGTCTTCCTTAGTGAGATTTTCCGTTCTCATTCCCTGTGTCGATGAGTAAAGATTAAAACGAATCGTGTTCAGATACTACCCGCTTAGAGACTAAATCCACGTAAGAAATTGCTTACAAAAAATCGCCATTTTCAAGATTTCTTGTTAGACAATGACATGTCCATTTTATAGTCTTGAGCCAATTCATCAGTCACTTTTTTCTCTTCTTTTTCTGCTTTTTCAACACCTTCCTGAATAGCTTCTTGTGCTTCCTGCTCATCAGAGTCCGTTTGTTCCAACTCCTCTTGGCTTTGTTCAAAAATATGACTTGACTGTAACACCACATAGATTGGGAAATGATCTGAACCAATATGCGGCAACCGCTCCATATGGACCAAGGCAAAATCTGTACTGTGAAATAAGTGATCCAATGACCACCTTAAAAACTTATAGTCGGCATGAAAGGTATTGATATATCTACGCCCCACACGAGGATCAAGCAACCCACTGATGCGTTGAAACAAACGTGTGGTTCGAGACCAAGCCACATCATTTAAATCCCCCATCACGATACAGCTTTCATCTAAATCCTTGATTTGATCGCCAACAATCAATAGTTCAGCATCTCGTAAAGTTGAGTCTTTGGCTTCTGTTGGGCTGGGTGGCTTTGGATGCAGACAATATAATTGTACAGCTTGCCCGGAAGGTAAAATGACTGTGGTATGGATTGAAGGAATTTCATTGCTCAGAATAAATTTAACTTCACTATCGACCAGTTTTAACTTGCTATAGAGATGCATTCCATACAAATTATCTAATGGAACAGGAACACGATAAGGATAGTCTTTTTCAATCTTCGCCAACTCATTTTGCCATGTCCGATCAGTCTCGAGCGTAAGGACAAGATCAGGCTGATGTTTTTCGATTTGCTCAATCAGCAGATGATATTGCTGATTGGGTGTAAGTACATTTGAAACAATAACTGAAATTTGCTGCTCTGGATTCAATTGGTCTTGCTGTACCTGTTCAACCTGTTTTTTCCAGATAAAGGTATAGGGCAAAACCATTTTTAGTTGAAAAGCCAAAGCAGCAATCAATAATACTAAAATAATCTCACGCGTCAGGTCCCAAGGTGCATTCCAAAATAGCAACAACACCAAAGCAGTCAAACCCACACATAGAATCTGTAGTCGTGGAAAATCAGCCCCCCTAAACCACCATTCATCACGTGGAATCAGTGACCAGAAGCTGAGCCAAATCACGATCACGGCAAGGATTTCTATCCAAATCATATTTTGTCACTCTTATATTCTTAATTTTTGAATGATTCATAAATTAATATCAATTTTGCATGTATCATAAACAAGATATATTGCACAATATAGTTGTGTTTTCATTGTGTATGCTATTGCAGTTACACGTCCTTTTGATACACTCAAACCCCTTTTAATTTTTTAACGCACCGAGGCAAAGTGACATGAAAGTAGGTCTGGTCGGTTGGCGCGGGATGGTTGGTTCTGTCCTTATGCAACGTATGGTTGAAGAGAATGATTTTGCTCATTTTGAGCCGTTCTATTTCTCTACCAGTAATGCAGGTGGTGAAGCCCCTGCTTTTGGTGGTAAAACTGCTCCAGCACTTATGGAAGCGACGGACATTACCAGTCTGAAGCAAATGGATGTCATTATTACCTGCCAAGGTGGCGATTATACTTCTGAAGTTTTCCCAAAGCTTAAGGCTGAAGGTTGGTCAGGCTACTGGATTGATGCCGCATCTACACTGCGTATGGATGATGAAGCAATCATTGTCCTTGACCCAGTGAACTTAAATGTCATTAAAGATGGTTTGGTCAATGGCATCAAAACCTTTGTCGGTGGGAATTGTACGGTTTCATTGATGTTGATGGGCATGGGTTCATTGTTCCAACACAACTTGGTGGAATGGATGACCGCGATGACCTATCAAGCAGCCTCTGGAGCTGGCGCGCAGAATATGCGTGAATTGATTACAGGCATGGGTTACTTATATAACAATACTCAAGACCTGTTGGATGACCCTCGTTCTGCAATTTTAGATATCGACAGTAAAATTGCTGAATTACAACGGGGGGAAGGCTTTCCCAAAGCCAACTTTGGCGTACCTTTAGCAGGCTCTTTGATTCCTTATATTGACAAACAGCTTGAAAGTGGTCAGTCAAAAGAAGAGTGGAAAGGTCAAGTTGAAACCAACAAAATCTTAGGCAACGCTCAAATTGTTCCAATTGATGGTCACTGTGTACGTATTGGTGCAATGCGTTGTCACTCACAAGCCTTGACCCTGAAATTGAAGAAAGATGTTCCGCTTGATGAAATTGAAGATATGATTCGTCAGTCTAACCCATGGGCAAAAGTCGTACCCAATACACGTGAAGCATCAATGAACGATCTTACTCCTGTAGCAGTCACAGGAACGCTCTCTGTTCCTGTTGGTCGTCTGCGCAAGTTAAATATGGGTAAAGAATATTTAGGTGCATTTACCGTAGGTGATCAATTACTTTGGGGTGCAGCTGAACCTTTACGTCGTATGTTACGTATTCTAATTGACTATAAAAATGCTTAAAGTCACAAAAAAGCCTTAAACATTGAAAAAGCCGATCTATCTTGATCGGCTTTTTTATGTAACTATATTTGTGTAACTCTAATGTTAATAATTTACATATAGACTACAGCGAAATATTGTATCATTGAGATGCCTTGAACTTTGTCAGAGCAATGGATAGAGATGACTGTATATAACAAATTAAAAATTGCCATTTTAGCCATCATGACGTCGCAAACAATCAGTGCGATTACGATAGATCCGATTCAAGTTCAATCGGGGTCTGGGGATCTTCTGTACGCAGAAATGAAATTCAGCAATGCCAATCCCAATGAAAAAATAGAAGTGGGTCTGGCAGATGCAGACGACATCCAACATATTGGAATGACCACACAGGCGCCCGGACATTTAAACTTTTATACGCGTCGTTCTGGCGACGGGACTGGGGTTATCGTCATTACTTCTTCTCGTCCCATCATTGAATCTGAACTGAATATCTTACTTAAGGTTAAAGAAGGCAGTGCTACACATATCCAGCAAGTAAGAACACCTTTAACACGTGGACGCAACAACATTCCCGCACCGATGGTGAATGCCAATACCAAAGAAAAACCGCTTAATCCTCAAATTATTGTGAGTGAAAAAGACATCGCATTGAATTTGCCAACCAGCACTCAATATCAAGTCTCCACACCACAGACAGTAACGCCGCCAACAAGCAAAAAATCCAATATAGCACCGGATAACCAACAAGCATTGGCAATCAGTGTTATTGCACCTCCTGCATTGAAGATTGAACAAAAAACTGCGGTGAACCATAGTGAAATTTCGCCAAACACCCCACCTGTAGCGATCAATAAAGATGAAACTCACGCTACTGCTGTTGCAAATCCACAAGTCGTGATTCCATCCAAGCCTATTGGACAGCCTGAAAAACCACCCCAACAGACTCAAACAGCCCAGTTCCAAACACCAAAAGCGGAACCCAAAAAAGCACCTGCTGAACATAAATCTGAAAAAGCCAATGCGGTCAAGCCTAAAACGGACACTCAAAAAGCACTCAAACAAAATAAACCGACAGCCAATAAGAATTTAGACAAAGCGCCAAGACATGTTGTGCGAGCCAACGAATCACTTTGGAAGATTGCATCTCGTATCGCAGCAGAAACCCACCAGAGTGTTCCGGAAGTGATGCGTCAAATCAAAGAGAATAATGCAGATGCCTTTATTCAAGGTGACATCAATCGTATCCGTCGAGGTGTTGCACTGAATTTAGCTGCAAGCTATCAACAAGTTCCGCAAATTCAATCTAAAGTTCCACCTGTGGCGCCTCAGATTGCCAAAAAGCAGTCTGGTTCTGCCAAATACCGTTTAGATCAGGCGGAGATGAGTTTAGTAGCAGATAATGAACAGTCTTCTGCGCAAGGTTCTGCAAAACAAAATACACAGGTGAATCAGACTACTGCTGAATTATCCACAAAAGTTATGACATCTCGTGAAAAAACAGTTAAATTACAGAAGAATGTGACCCAACTTGCATCGGCTTTACAAGAAAAGAATCAGCGAATTCAATTATTAAATGCTCGGCTTGCTCAATTGCAACAGCAATTACAACAGCAAAATGTAAAGAAGCCAAATAGTTAGGATATATTAAGGAAATTGATTCATTGTGCTCAATGAAGGGGAAATAAAATGTTGTTGTATGTGATTCCATTTGTTTTACTGTTGGTGGTTGCCATCGTTTTAAAGAAACGAGAAGATGCCAACAAAGAAAATACCAATACGGCGAGCAAAAAGACCAATAATAAAAAATCGTCAAAAAAGAATGTAGCACGTACTGCACGTACCTCACAAAAACAACGTACGGCTGTTGTTGAAAATGAAGTGGTGGTGCAGCAAGCAACAAAACCATTAAGTCCTGAACTAAAAAATAGTATCGAAAAACTGATTGCTGCAAAAAACTATTTTTCGGCTGAAGCTAAAATCAATCAAGCACTCAATCAAGATAATGCGCAGCATGAGTTATATCTCTATCTTCTGGATGTGCATTTAGCACAAAAAGACGAATTTGCAGTGAATCAATTGATTAACCATATTCGCTCCTTGGGTCTTGACGATATTGTTGCCCAGGCTGAAGAAAAGAAAAAAGCAACTCAGACTGAAAGTCCGATTGAGTCGATTGCTTTTGTTCCACCCACACCAGATCCTGTGGTTCCAGAAGTCAAAAATACTGCTGCATTTGATGCCTTGATTGGCAATATAGAAACAACTCCAGCAACACCAGCTGCTGCAAACTCAGAAACGCCTATTCGCGATGATGTTGAGACACTTGAATTCAATGCGTCAGTCGCTCAAGAAAAATCAGAAGAAAAGCCGCCAGTACAACCACTGGAATTTAATTTAGATTCAACTCCACAGGCACAGCCTACGGTAGAGTTTTCTTTCGAAACAGTTGAACCAACAACTGAGACTGCAAAAGAAACAATAACACCTTTGGAATTTAGCTTTACAGCTAATGAGCCCACTGTTGCGCCTGTTGAAAAACCAGTCGAAGTTGAAATTGCACCTGAATTTAAACTGGATTTTGCTGAACCGGTTGCAACGCCTGAAAAGGAACAGACTGAAGCGCCTCAGGCATTTGAATTTAAATTGACACCAACAGAAGCTGAAACGTCTGTTGAGACACAGCCTGCTTTCCATTTTGATCTAGAAGCAGAATCACAAACGTCTGAACCTGAATCATTTGCTTCCCAACTGAATTTAGAAGTCCCGGATCAAGTTGAAGCAGTTACGCCTGTTGAAACAACTGATCCTCTATTAGCTTCATTTCCAGAACTTGCCCAAGTTAATGAAATTCAACTCAATTTGGATCTAGCCCAACAATATATCCAACTCGGTGCTTATGCTTCAGCACGTGCATTACTGTCGCAGGATGAGTCTGTATATACGGCTGAGCAACGCCAACAATCGCAGAATTTACTGAGCCAAATTGCTTCATGAAGTTATGGTCTGTTTTAATTTGATAATACGAATTGTCAGACATCGTTCAGCGATTTAAGATAAAGCAGTCATTCATGGCTGCTTTTTATTATGAACAAAAAAATTGCTTTAATTTACATGGGTGGAACTTTTGGATGCATTGGCGAGCCGTTAGCTCCCATGTCTGAACATGAATTCATTCCACAGCTCAAACGGATTCTCCCGCCTCAACTGAAAATTGAATGCTTTAAAGCAGCCAGTATTAAAGACAGTAGTGCATGTACTGCTCTTGATTGGTTAATGCTGGTTCAACAAATTCAAAGCTTGCAACGACAAAGTTTCGAGCATTTTGTTGTGATTCATGGGACCGATACCCTCAGCTATGCTGCGGCGACTTTATCTCGTTTTCTAGCTCAATCATGTCATGTCATTATTACAGGGAGCCAATACCCCTTACTCAATCTTCAAGGCAATGACACACGTGAGTTTACCGATGCAATTGATAATTTAAATACAGCACTTGATGCCGTCACCAAATTACCTGTAGGTGTTTATCTTGCATTCTTCCATCAAGTGATTCATGCCCAGACTGCGCTAAAAACCCATAGTACTGCTTTGGATGCATTCAGAGGCTTAAAAGCAGAAGAGCCTATTCATCAGGACTCGTCTATTCTTCAAATCCAACCATCACATATTGAAAAAGCCGGATTATTGAATATTGTAAATTGGATGATGGTGCCGACTGAATTATTACAGTTTAAAAATAATCTCAACACCCTCGCTCAACATCCACCGCACTTTTTAATTATCCAAGCTTATGGGGTTGGAAATTTGGCTGTTGATACAGGCATTATTCAAAGTTTTAAAAACTTACAGACCAAAGGTTGCCAAATTATTTTATCCACTCAAGTTCCTCTAGGCGGCATGGATCAACGCTATGCAATTAGCCAATGGATTCAGGACTCAAAAATTTTAGTCAGTGATGCGCTCAGTCAAGCAGATCTTTATGCCAAAATTCTGAAAATTTATTTACAATACCCGACTTCGCAACAATGGCATAACCATTGGTATGATCATCCTGAATAGAGGTATTTATGCAACGCTTTGCAATTGGTATTGAGTTTTGTGGCATTCGATATAAAGGTTGGCAAACTCAACAGCCTGGCGTACGTAGTATTCAGGAGACAATGGAAAAAGTACTGAGCACCATCGCTGACGAACCGATTATCTTACATGGTGCCGGACGTACCGACGCAGGTGTTCATGCCACCAATATGGTTGCTCATTTTGATACCAATGCAATTCGTCCCATGCGTGGCTGGTTAATGGGATCTAATAGCCAATTACCCAAGGATATTTCCATCCAATGGATTAAAGAAATGGATATGGATTTCCATGCGCGTTTTAAAGCTCAAGCACGCCGTTATCGCTATGTTGTATATCAGTCGGCAAATCGCCCCGCCTTATTGCATAAACAAGTAACCCACGCTTATTACCCACTTGATGTGGATAAAATGATTGCAGCGGCTGCAAAATTTGAAGGAACGCATAATTTCGAAAGTTTCCGTGCTGCAGCATGTCAGTCCAATCAGCCTGTACGCCATGTCAAGCACTGTCGTTTAATTCGCCATGGCAATTATCTGGTTCTGGATATTCAGGCTGATGGCTTCTTGCATCACATGGTCCGCAATATTATGGGCTGCCTGCTTGAAATTGGTCAGGGCATGTATGAAATTGATCACATTGACCAGATTTTTGCAGCACAGGACCGTAAAGCAGCTGGAATTACCGCCCCTCCTGATGGTTTATATTTCATTCATGCAGATTATCCTGAACAGTTTGAATTGCCCCGCCCCCCTCTAGGACCTCATTGGTTAAATATGCCTGAATAATCTTTTCGTTTAGGCATAAAAAATCCTTCTCTAGTGAAGGATTTTTTTGAATATTAAACAATACCAAGCCTTTCAGTCATTGAAAGCCATTCTTTAACGTTGTTTACGCTTTCTATATTCAACAGGTGTTTCATTGGTCCAACGTTTAAACGCTCGGTAGAAAGTACTTGGCTCAGAAAAACCTGTGAGATATACAATACGTTCAACACTTTCATTGGTATTGGCCAAGAGTTTTTTGGCCAAACGACAGCGGTAATCTGAAAGAATTTGCTGAAAACTGGTATTGGCTTCCGACAGCTGGGTACGCAAACGACGAGGAGTGATACTCAATTGAGCAGCCACTGTTTCTAAAGTTGTTTCACCGCTCTCCAAAGTTGAACCAATTGCCCGGCGAACCTCACCGACCAAATCATAACGCGCCAGTTCTTGAAGCTTTTCAATCGCTAACTGCTCATGTAACTGTAAAAGTTCGGGTTCAGCTTGCCACAATGGATAGTCTAAAATGGCAGGGTCAAAATACAAACGCGTTTCTTTCTGCCCTAAACTCACAGGACAGCCATAAACACGATAGTACTCTCCATCAGAGGCACCTTGAGAAAAGTTGAAATCGATATAGATCGGTTCAAAACGTCCTTCAGTAATGAATTTAAAGAAGCGTAAAATGCCCGAAATGGCGCACTCAGAAAAATGACGATTGACAATATTTTCGCCCCAAGGCTGTTCACCATTGGTTAAATAACATCGTCCATTATCATCAACCACCAGCTTCGCATGGAAAGCATCACTGATCAGACGTTGATATGCGAGTGCCCGTTTGAGTCCTTCACCAAAGTTTTCACTTGAAATGAATAAATGTTCAATCACCTGTCCACGGTAAAGGGGTAAATGTTCTCCGAGATGTAAACCAATATCTGGATCGTTACTGACTTCCTCAGCAGCCACCCAAAACGCAAATTGTGCATTTAATGGTGTTCGTGCATTTTGATCAACCTGACCCAATGCCACACCTGCCTTTGATAATATTTCTTCTGTCGGCAATCCTGCACGACGGATCGCTTGATAGCCTAATCGTAAAACAACCGAAGCATCAGTTAGCTGGCTCACGCAGTGCCCTTCCTTGTATGTTATTCATTTATACTTAAAACCTTTGATTTAGATTACCGTCGATTGACCGAACTGACAATATTTATCCGCTATTTTTTGTAGAAATTGTTTAACAAGATGTTCGCTTATTTTCAAGTCATCTGCCACCTTCCCATACCGAATAATCTTGTTTTTCTATAAAAAATTGCCTATAATTTGCGCCTTTCCAATTTGATCATCAGGTAGGCTATGGCCAATAAAGAGGAACTTATCGAGTTCGAAGGCGTTGTCACCGAAACGCTTCCTAATACTATGTTCCGTGTACGTTTAGAAAACGGTCACGAAGTGATTGCTCACATTTCTGGTAAAATGCGTAAACACTATATTCGTATTTTAACTGGCGATAATGTAAAAGTAGAAATGACACCTTATGACTTAACTAAGGGTCGTATTACTTATCGTGCACGCTAAGTTTTAGTGTAAGCAAAAGCCACTATGAGGTGGCTTTTTCAATATCTATAAAATATATCATCTGGCTTACGATACATTGTTATTGTCTAGTTATTGCGTCGTTGACGCTAAAATCTGTTCCTGAATATACATCGCGACCAACATACCTCAAATTTAATCTACTTATAATCCTGTACAAGGCACGTATTTTTGCGCTCGTGTAATTTTTATTGCTCTGTTTTCAATATTTTCGGCTTTTTTACTGGATACGATTACAAATTTAAGTTTTTGGGAGTAAATCCGATTTCGCAATCTGTCTACAGACACTGATCCATATATTGATTAAACTCATTGCATTGAGTCTTTCAAATCAAACTCTCACTTGATTGGGTGAAGCTGATGAAAAAATATTTATACGTCTATGCGTGTGTGTCGATTACTTTCAGCATTGCAGGCTGTCAGAGTGTCGACACCCGACCTGAAAATTTAGATCAATATTTACAGCAGTTTATTGGTAAATCAAGCAGTGAAATACAAGCCGAGCTAAACTTTAAAGCTTTAGGTTATCAAGTCAGTGATCACATCCAAACCACCACTGACACATTAACGTATACCATCCTTCGTCCTATCAATATCCCTATGACAGGAAGCAATGCAACTGTGGGTTCAAATGCGATGGGAATGCCTGTCATTCGCTATGACACGGCAGGTACACCCAGTTATGACATCAACTTTAATTGCAGAGTCACCTTTAAATTAAACAATGCTATTGCCGAATCTGTTCAATATACGGGGCGTGCATGTTAATTTTACTGGGCAATTTTACGTATAAAAAACACAGCCTAGGCTGTGTTTTGGAAGAACATTGAGAACAAACAATTAACCTATTGCAGTGACTACCGCTGAACCCATCTCGGTTGTTCCAACTTTGGTCATTCCTTCAGACATAATGTCGCCAGTGCGCAAGCCTTGATCTAAAACTTGTCCTACAGCATCTTCAATTGCTTTTGCAGCTGTTTCTTCACGGAAGGTATAGCGAAGCATCATGGCAACAGAAAGGATTGTTGCCAACGGATTGGCTACGTTTTGTCCTGCAATATCAGGTGCAGAACCATGGCACGGCTCATACATTCCCTTGCCGTTTTCATCCAGAGATGCAGATGGAAGCATACCAATCGAACCTGTGAGCATCGCAGCTTCATCTGAAAGAATATCACCAAACAAATTGCCTGTGACAATCACGTCAAATTGCTTTGGTGCACGTACCAATTGCATAGCTGCATTGTCTACATACATATGCGAAAGATTGATATTCGGATATTCCGCTTCTTTTAATGCTGTAACCGTTTGTTTCCAAAGCTCAGTGACTTCAAGAACATTGGCTTTATCCACCGAGCAGACTTTACCCCCCCGTAAATTCGCCATTTCAAAAGCAACTTTAGCAATACGCTTGATTTCTGACTCTGCATAGACGTCGGTGTTAAACCCCTGCTTCTCACCATTTTCAAGCTCACGAATACCCCGTGGCTGACCAAAATAGATGCCCCCTGTGAGTTCACGAACAATTAAAATATCCAGGCCAGCTACAATTTCAGGCTTAAGGCTTGAAGCATCCGCCAACTGTGGATAGAGAATTGCAGGACGTAAGTTTGCAAATAGGTTTAATTCACTACGGATTTTCAATAACCCACGTTCAGGGCGGATTGAGCGTTCAATCGTGTCCCATTTTGGACCACCCACTGCACCGAGTAAAATTGCATCTGCTTTTTTTGCTTGGTCTGCTGTCACTGCTGGATAAGGTTCGCCATGTGCATCAATTGCAGCACCGCCCAATAAACCATGTTCCCATGTTAAACCTAAATTAAATTTTTCATTGACACGCGTAAGTACTTTTTCAGCAGCGGCAACGATCTCTGGACCGATACCATCACCTGCCAAAATCAAAATTTGTTTAGACATTTGCAGTTCCATTTATATTCAGTATCTCTACTGATTTGAGATTAAATTTTTTGTTCAACAAATTCGCTTACACCTGTCACTGCATTATGAGGACGACAGAAACGGCGAATTGTTCGAGTTTCTTGAAGCATGTCGACACAAAGCGGCGTGGGTGAGGAAACATTCAATAAGCTTCCTGTACCCTGTGATCTTTGGCGATACATTTTAAATGTATATTTTTGATTTGCTTTAAAATCATGAATCACATGGAAAACTTCAGCATGGTCTTTGGTAATCGGATAGAATCTAACCACCATTTCATATTGCTGCGGTGGAATCGTTAAATACACACCAATTTGATCCAAAGGCTTACCTGTTAATCTTAGATAACCCTTATCAATGGCTTTACGATTCACACGCTGTGTATTTTCCTGCATGATAATCAAATCATTTAATCGCGCAAATTCACAATGCTCTGCGCCTGAGCAATAAACTGAAACTGTATTTTGGCTCATCTGATTTTTTTCAGCTTGTTTAATACGGACCAAATCAACCATTTGTGCTGATTGGCATGCACTCAGGATTAAACCTGTCAAACTGATTAAAACACCACGACCTAAAAACTTAGTCATCGCTCAACCCCAACCTTGCATTCCCGAGCCAACATTCATTTTGTTATGCACTGCATGTTATCAAGAGTTGGGGATTCACGCTACGTGTAAAATGTTCACCGAAAATCAGGCTTGAATTTCAGCAAATACCCAAGGTCGCGATTGTTTAGTTTTTTCTTCATAGGCACGAATTTCATCTGCTGCCTGTAAAGTCAAGCCGATATCATCCAAACCATTCAATAAGCAATGCTTACGAAATGGGTCTACTTCAAATTTGAATGCTTCACCACTTGGTGTGCGTACTTCCTGTGCTTCCAAATCTATCGTGAGCTGATAACCATCAGTAGCAGCACACTCTTTAAATAATTGATCAACAATCTCTTCAGACAAAATGACCGGCAACATGCCATTTTTAAAACTGTTGTTGAAAAAGATATCTGCATAACTTGGTGCGATCACGGTACGAAAACCAAACTCTTCTAACGCCCAAGGCGCATGCTCGCGACTTGAACCACAACCAAAGTTTGCGCGAGAAATTAAAACGGATGCACCTTGATAACGTGGCTGGTTTAAAACAAAATCCGGATTCTTAGGACGCTTAGAATTATCCTGCCCCGGATAACCCTCATCCAAATAACGCAATTCATCAAATAAATTGTCACCGAAACCCGTACGTTTAATCGATTTTAAAAACTGTTTTGGAATAATTAAATCTGTATCTACATTGGCACGGTCTAATGGTGCAACAATACCTTGTTCAACGGTATAAGTTTTCATAATTTGCTCCTTAACCCAGCTTAGAATGAACGAACATCGACAAAGTGCCCTGCAATCGCCGCAGCTGCTGCCATTGCCGGACTCACAAGATGAGTGCGCCCCCCATTCCCCTGACGACCTTCAAAGTTACGGTTTGAAGTCGATGCACAGTGTTCACCAGGCTGTAATTTATCCGCATTCATTGCCAAACACATAGAGCAACCCGGTTCACGCCATTCAAATCCGGCCTCGATCAAGATTTTATCTAAACCTTCAGCTTCTGCTTGCTGTTTCACCAAACCAGAACCCGGCACCACCATCGCTTGCTTGATACTTGAAGCCACTTTTTTACCTTTGGCTACAGCAGCGGCGGCACGGATATCTTCTATACGAGAGTTGGTGCATGAACCAATGAAGACACGATCCAATTGAATATCTGCCAATGCCTGACCTGCATTTAAACCCATATATTGATAAGCACGAGTCCAGTCATTGCGTTGCACGTCATCTTTGGCCTGTTCTAACGTTGGAACCGCTTGAGAAACAGGAATCACCATTTCAGGCGAAGTTCCCCAAGATACTTGTGGCTCAATTTCTGCACCATTTAAAACGACAACCGTATCAAAGTGTGCATCATCATCAGAATGCAAAGTATTCCAATACGCTACCGCTGCATCCCATTGCTCACCTTGTGGTGCATAAGGTCGATCTTTTACGTACGCAATGGTTTTCTCATCAACGGCAACCATACCGACACGCGCACCACCTTCGATTGCCATATTGCAAACAGTCATACGACCTTCAATCGACATATCGCGGAAGACTTGACCACCAAATTCGATGGCATGACCTGTACCACCAGCAGTCCCGATCTTACCGATAATGGCCAAAACCACATCTTTCGGTGTCACGCCTTGACCCAATGTACCATCGACACGGACCAGCATATTTTTCATTTTCTTTTGCACTAAGCACTGGGTTGCCAAAACATGCTCAACCTCCGAAGTCCCGATTCCATGTGCCAAGCAGCCAAATGCGCCATGTGTAGCCGTATGCGAGTCGCCGCATACCACTGTCATTCCTGGTAAAGTTAAACCTTGTTCCGGTCCAACCACATGCGCAATCCCTTGGCGAACATCATTGATGTCAAATTGCACCACATTGAAGGTTTTGCAATTATCATCCAAAGTCTGCACTTGGATACGTGACGTATCATCTTCAATTCCAGCAATTCCTTCCGAACGCTCTTTGGTTGAAGTCGGTACATTATGGTCAGGTGTTGCAACATTGGCGCTTAAACGCCAAGGTTTACGGCCAGCAAGCTGTAAACCTTCAAATGCTTGAGGAGAGGTTACTTCATGTAATAAATGACGATCGATATAAAGCAATGCAGAGCCATCATCTCGTTGTTTTACTAGATGGTCATCCCATAATTTATCATATAAGGTTTTTGCTTTTTGGTTTTCGCCTGCCATGTCGATGTGCTCCACTGGACTGGGTAATTCTTTCATTAATGTCGATTATAACCACGTTTTTACATAAATCTAATTTATCATTTTTATCAGTTTAAAAACTTTTTGGAATCCTTTGCAGCCATTTCCATACCATTTTTTTGCCAGATAAATGACTTGAAATCATGCTCTATTCATACGGTTCAAAAAATCATATCTTGAAATGAAGAGCCTGGCCAAAATTCAAGATTCATTTTAGATAACCGCAATGAAGTTAAAAATTTATTGCTCGTCAGCCCCTGAATCTCTCATAAAATCAATCTGCTTGATCATCAATGCTACAGTAACTCAGCTTTCAATTTTTTCAGAGCATTTGAAAGCAATGATAAAAGTAATCACCGCTCTGTTACAGATTAATCTAGGTTGTTGGTAAATTCTTTTCAATTATTCTTTATGTTTATTTATAAATCCAATCAGCTTGAGTCAAAAAAACCTTTTTACATTACAATTGATAATGATTATTATTTAAATAATGAATCAATAAGTGGTGAATCTGATGGCAAATATCCAAAACTTCTTACAAAACAATCAACGCGTTTTCAAGAAAACATTAAGCTACTACATTATGCATATCACTGTTGCAATGCTGGTGGCTTATGTGGTGACAGGTAACTTTTGGATGGCTGTGACATTAAGTTTACTCGAACCTACGGTTCAAGCCTTTGCATTCTTTTTCCATGAAAAGGTCTGGAATAAAAGAGATCAAAAAGTTGCTCAAAGAGCAGAAGTTAAAGTCTAGATAAATTGACTGTGGCAAGAGGTCCTAGTCACCACCACCTCCTCCACAGCTACTACAACTACTACAGGAAGATGAAGAATCCGAACCACTACCATGTGAATGCCCAGAATCATGTGAAGAACTCGAACCAGAGCAGGAACTTGAAGAACATGACGAGGTTGAGGATGAGCAAGACGATGTGGTTGCCGTAGAAGAAGCATCTGATGTTGAGCTCATCATTTGGCTATACATTCCAATCATAAAAGGCAAACTGAAAATCAGCCCTTTTTCCCAACGAATATGTCCGTCTATCTGAAATAATCTCGGTAAAATTTGCGTTTTTTCTGGATTTAAACCATGTAAATGGCACGTACTTTGCCATGTATTGAGCAATTGCTGCTTCTGTGCTGCTCTTTGTTTTTCGGTCGGTAAGGGATCATGGGGTTGATGAATCAACTCATACCCTAAAAAGTTCATACACATTGTTTGATAAAATGCATCAAACTCCTCAATCAATATATGCCATAGGGCATCTACAGAATGAGAAGGCATGGCATAGGCATCTTTACGTAAAAGATGAATTGCTAAATAATCTTTAAAACCCTCTTCAATATAAGGATAGGATGATGTCGAAATATTGGGATGTCGCTGTCCAAATACCCGCCAGACTTCGGCAGGAATTTTAAAGTTATTCCATGTCCGGACTTTTCGCAGTCTTCTCAAACGCGCTCTCGACCAGAATATACCGATCATTCCCACAAGAATGACCAGAAAATAAATCTGGAAGAAGTATAAAAATAATAAACTGATTGCTCCGAGAATCAGCATAATGACAAGAAATCTTATCCAAGATATTGGCAATGTGTCACGAGTGCGTTGTTGAAAGTCGTCAAGGGTGATTCGAGGAGATGGATTCAAATAATATTTCCTTGGTTATTTTTATTCCCACACTATAAATCAGTCGACTCAGCTGTGTACAGCTTAAACCTGTATGAAAGTTTTATCATGGTAAGCAAGTGAAGACACAAATCACCCAAATTGAAAAAAAGTGAAAATTACTTTGATTAATTCTTAAAATTTCTCAATAATGAATTAAACATAAAAATTCTTTATGGATGGAAATATTATGAATCTCGCTGCTTTTGAAGCTTTTGTCAAAGTTATGGAAACTGGTTCTATTTCGATGGCAGCAGAACATCTGTTTATTACCCAGCCTGCCGTGACCAAACGAATACATAGTTTAGAAGAATATTTCGGCGTCAAATTATTTGAATCTGCAGGACGTGGTGTTCAAGCAACTCATGCCGCACATTCGCTATTGCCCAAGGTAAAAAACTGGTTGAATGAATTGGGCGATATTCACCATACTCTCAGTCATGAACAAGGTGAAGTACGAGGAAAACTCAAAATTGGAACCAGTCACCACATTGGTTTACATCATTTACCACAGCATTTAAAGAAATATGTACAGCACTTTCCAGAAGTTAAACTGGACGTACATTTTGTCGATTCTGAACAAGCGCATGAACAAGTGTTGGCAGGTGACTTGGAACTTGCTTTTTTAACCCTTCCACCGCAGGGGGATGAACGTTTAAGTTATATCACCATCTGGAATGATCCTTTGGTTTTCGTTGTGGCTCCTTTTCATCCGTTGGCACAAAAAAGAAATCTTAAACTTCAAGATTTAATTGAATACCCAAGTTTATTGCCTGCCGCACAGACCTATACCAGCCAGATCACCCTAGCTGAATTTGAAAAGAAAGGCTTAAAACCTAAAATCACCATGAGCAATAACCCTTTAGAGTCTATTCGAATGCTGGTTTCAATCGGTTTAGGTTGGTCTGTTTTGCCAAAGACCCTGCTCAATCAAGACTTGCAACAGTTAGACCTTCATTTCGAGATGAACCGTCAGTTGGGAATGGTTTGGCATCCTGCTCGTACTCAATCCAGAGCCGTTCAGGAATTAATTGAAATGATGAAATAAGCAAAAATAAAGCGCTCATTATATGAGTAATGAGCGCTTGAAGAAGCTGAGAATGTCCTTAGTCTTATTTGACTGAATCTTCATGTAAAGACTCATTTAACTGATCAACAATAGTCGCCCACTCCCCATCAGAACTCAATTTTTCATCTAAAAACTGGCGTTGTGCCTCAGTCCAGAAGTCAGCTTTAGTCAAAAATGTGTCTGCATCTAACTGATGATTTTCAATAAAATCTTGAATTGCTTCTTCGCTAGAATCTAAGCCAAGTTGTTCAAATAAATTGGTCATTCTTGGACGTGTCTGGCTCATTATATAATCTCCATCAGTTTTGAAAAATTCTCAGATCAACATAGCATTTTTACACTGAAAATGAAGTACAAAATATTCATTTGTAAAAATATTTACAATTAATGAACAGATCAAATTTAACATCCAATTCAGCATTTTCAACTCATTGACATGAGCAAAATTTAAGCTAAAACACGGATTGAATCACTCCAGCATACACATGTATCTCTATCCATAAATAAAGGTGTCTTTTTATCCTGAACCATACTGGATTTTTATTGCTGCGGTGGTTTTGAAGGACAGAACATTCTGCGGGATGGTTTATATCAAAGTTTTAGAGAGTCATAAAAAAACAGCACCGAAGTGCTGTTATCGACCGACAAACCCGATTAGATCGACCAATCCTGAATGTCCCAGCCTTGTTGTTTGGCTAAGGCTTCCAGACGATCATCCGGATTTACGGCAATCGCATGATCTGCGTACTCCAGCAAAAAGCGATCATTGATCGAGTCTGAATATGCCCAAGATTCAGTCACATTACGTCCCTCAAGCCATTGGTCCAGACGTACCAATTTGCCTTTTTGATAACATGGGACATTGGTTACTTTACCCGTATATTGTCCATCTTTAATTTCTGCATTGGTGGCAATAATTTCAGTAATTCCAAATTCACGAAAAATAGGTGCAGTGATAAAATCAGAAGTAGCGGTAATCCCCACTAAGGCATGTCCTAAATCTTTGTGCTTTTGAATCGTAGCAAAACCTTTCGGACGCATCTGGGCACGAATGACTTTTTTCATAAACAACTGATGTAATTCAGTTAAATAGTCATTGTCATGTTGAGTTAAAAACTCAAAAACAAATTCATTGTAGGCAATCGGATCAAGTTGTCCTGCTTTATAATCTTCATAAAACTGATCATTCATCGCACGATGGTGAACAGGATCAACCAAGCCTTCATTGACCAAAAACTCTCCCCAAGAATGGTCCGAATCTGTATTTAATAAGGTGTGATCTAAGTCAAACAGCGCCAATTTCATGAAAATACTCGTTTAAACTGAAATTTAAGAAAAAAATTGTAAATCTATCACCGCTAGTCGATAGAAATTCGTTAAGATCATAGCAATTTTACAACATTATTACTTTGACTTTATCGAGTTGGACAAAAGAGTGTCAGTCCCCATATATAAAGTCAGATGAAATTAACAAATTTTAGGTAGCCAAATGATCGACTCAGAAGGTTTCCGACCCAACGTCGGGATCATTTTGGCAAATGATATTGGACAAGTTTTATGGGCAAAGCGCATTGGGCACAATGCATGGCAATTTCCTCAAGGAGGTATCCAATTTGGAGAGACTCCTGAGCAAGCTCTTTTTAGAGAACTACGTGAAGAAGTTGGGCTCTTACCCGAGCACGTCCAAATAATTGCCCAGACAGACGACTGGTTGCATTATCGTTTGCCACTTCGATACATTCGTTCGGACTCCGATCCGATTTGTATTGGACAAAAGCAGAAATGGTTTTTACTCAAACTCACAGCTTCAACGAAACATATTCAGTTGAATCTCTCTGATCCGCCAGAATTTGATCAATGGCAATGGGTCAGTTATTGGTATCCGCTTGGTCAAGTGGTGAATTTTAAACGTGATGTTTATCGAAAGGCGATGATGGAGTTATGTATGCAAATGCCACACTACACCCCTGAAATTTCTTCAAAAATGTGAATGATTTTTCAAAGTAGTGCTGTTATAAATAATACTGATGAAAACGCTTTAAACCATAGCTTAGATTAGGAGCATAGATCTATGTCGAACATGCAACTGGACACTTTAAGACGCATTGTACAAGAGATCAATGCATCGGTCAGTTTGCATGAGTCTTTAGAAATCATGGTCAATCAAGTTTCTGAAGCAATGCATGTAGATGTTTGTTCCATTTATCTGTTAGATGAACGAAATCAACGCTATGTACTCATGGCGACCAAAGGCTTAAACCAAGAGTCTGTGGGCAATGTTTCCCTGCAATTAGGGGAAGGTCTTGTTGGCTTAGTCGGTCAACGTGAAGAAATTGTCAATTTGGACAATGCATTCAAACACGAGCGGTTTGCCTACTTCCCTGAAACTGGGGAAGAAATTTATAATTCGTTCCTGGGTGTACCCGTCATGTATCGCCGTAAAGTGATGGGTGTCATGGTGGTTCAGAATACTGAACCTCAAGACTTTAGCGAGGCGGCGGAATCTTTTTTAGTGACTTTGTGTGCACAGCTGTCAGGTGTTATTGCCCATGCTCATGCTGTTGGGAATATTGATGTATTCCGTAAGCCGAGCAACTCATCTAATTATAAAACTTTCCAAGGGTCATCGGGTGCAGGTGGAATTGCACTGGGTCGTGCCATTATTCTCTATCCTCCTGCGGACCTTGCCGCTGTTCCAGATCGTGATGCCGATGACATCAGTGAAGAACTCAAGCTTTTAGATCATGCAATTGCTTCTGTACGTGAAGAAATTCAATCTCTTGATGACAAAATGCAAGACTCATTGATGGCTGAAGAACGGGCATTGTTTAGTGTGTTTTTACGCATGCTGGATGAGAATGCTTTGCCTGCAGAAATCAAAGAGATTATTCGCGATGGAAGTTGGGCACAAGGAGCAGTAAAGCATGTGATTGACCGTCATGTCGCGCTATTTGCCCAAATGGAAGATGATTATTTACGTGAACGTGTTTCCGATCTTAAAGATCTTGGGCGTCGAATTTTAGCTGCCTTACAAGAAGGTGATACCAGTCATAAGGAAATCACCTCTGAAAGTATTCTGATTGGAGATGAGATCAGCACGGCAGCATTGGTTGAGCTTCCTGTCGATAAGATTGCAGCAATCGTTACCTCCGAAGGTGCAGCCAACTCACATATGGTGATTGTCGCACGTGCACTCGGTATCCCAACAGTAGTGGGTGTAACTGAATTACCTGTAAATACGCTTGATGATGTTGAAATGATTGTGGATGCATATCAAGGACGTGTTTTTGTTAATCCGCCACGCCGTTTACGTACACGATACAAAGAGATTCAAAAAGAAGAAGAACAAATTGCCAAAGATTTAAAGCAATACGAAACCAAAGATGCCATAACGCCTGATGGTGTGGCTGTAAAGCTTTATGTCAATACTGGTTTGATGATTGACGTGGTTCGTGGTGTTCAACGTGGTGCCAAAGGGGTCGGGCTCTATCGTTCTGAAATTCCGTTTATGTTACGCGAGCGCTTTCCTGGCGAAGAAGAACAACGTGCCATTTATCGTCAGCAGTTGAGTCACTTTGCCAATAAGCCCGTAGTGATGCGTACGCTGGATATTGGCGCTGACAAAGACTTACCTTACTTCCAAATTGAAGAAGAAAACTCAGCTCTGGGTTGGCGAGGCATTCGCTTTACCCTTGACCACCCTGAAATTTTTTCTTCGCAAATTCGTGCCATGCTTAAAGCCAGCATTGGCTTGAATAATCTTCATATTTTACTGCCGATGGTCACCAGTGTCAGTGAAGTTGAAGAAGCCCTCTATTTACTTGAGCGTGACTGGATAGCAGTTCAAGAAGAAGAACAGGTTAAGATTACCAAGCCTAAAATTGGCATCATGGTTGAAGTGCCAAGTGTACTTCTACAAATTGGTGAATTTGCTGAATTGGTGGATTTCTTCTCGGTGGGTTCAAACGATTTGATCCAGTACTTGCTTGCAGTTGACCGGAATAACCCACGTGTATCAAGTGTTTACTCTCATTTCCACCCTTCTATCCTGCGTGCTTTAACACGCTTGGTTCAAGAGTGCCATAAATACGAAAAGCCGATCAGTATCTGTGGAGAAATGGCCGGAGATCCATTGTCTGCAATTCTACTGATGGCAATGGGCTTCAATACGTTATCAATGAGTTCAAGCAATATCTTGCGTGTGCGTAAAGCGATTTGTCACGTTTCAATGAGTGATGCGCAAAAGCTACTCGAAGAAGTCGTGGCGATGAATAATCCCTTGATGGTGAAAAGTTGGATGGAGTATTACTTTAAACATCATGGCTTAGCTGACATGGTAAAATCTAATCGTTTAGTGAATATTTAGTTTTTATTCTATTTTCTTGAGTTTAGGCAAAAATCACAGTCCATAAAAAAAGTCGATAATCATCAGAATATCGACCCTTTTTGTGTTTTTCATAACCACGTTTTGCATTTTTTTTACGATCTACAAACACTTGGCTCTTGTTGACTTCATGCATGTGTTTTGCCACAAAGTTGTGAATCACAACCTCTGGCATGAGTTTCTTCTTTGCCATTTTATTTACCTATTTTATGGTTCACCACATCATCAGTGGGAGTGTGATATTACGCTTTTTTATGCAGAATACAAGTATTTAAATTAATCAACTTTGTCACTATTTTTATAGCTGTTGCTTTTATAGATCCTATCAAAGTCATGTTTTGGATTGAGCTGAAACATGATTTTAATCTTCAACAGATATCTTGAGCTTAATTAAAGTTTTACAAATCAAATTAAAAATCACGTACAACTCTTGAGCTCTGTTCTCTATAGTATGCAGATAAATTTGAATATAAACATACTCAATACAATATCGGCTCATAAGTTAAAATGGAGAATAATGTGCTCAAGCAGAAAAAATTATCAAGCTTTCTACTGTTGTTGGTGTTTCCAACATTGGGCTTAATCGGATGTAGTAAACCTGAGAAAGCTGAAGTCATAACAGCCGCATCAAGTGCAAGTTCTGTCACTCCTGAAACAGTAAAAACCGAATCGATTGAGAATACTTTTGATCTTTCACAGATTCCAATTTCAAATATTACACTTGGGCAGTTTCCATATATTTCTTTGCCAAATGGTTATCAGTTTCATGATGCAACCACGGTAAATTTTGAAAGAATACCGTTTTGGACCGGTCAGCACATTGAAAACATTGAAGGGAAATTGTATAGCGCGGCCATTCAACAAAATGAGGATTACAAAGAAGGCAGCTTTTTAGAATTACAACGTAATCTGGAAAATGTAATTCAACAATTGGGGGGCAAGCAAATTACAGTGAGTAAAATTCCTCAACAAGAATTGGACAAGCTTCCACAAAAATTCCAAGTGGATTATGTTGCTGGCTTAGGTGATATTTTCAACAATCCAACACAGACTTTCGTCGTCCGCCAAGCGAATAAGAATATCTGGTTTCAACTTACTCAAACAGGAAATGGAAATGCCGGTTTATTGGTGGCTGAAACAAAACCTGTTGAAATTACAGCAAAAGTATTAAATTCAGATCAATTAAAGACAGCTTTAGATAAAGACAGTAAGGTCAATATCGAGGTCAACTTTGCCACGGATCAAGCCAATATTCTGCCTCAATCGCAGCCTCAGATAGCACAAGTGATTCAACTGTTAAAAAATAATCCTGAACTCAAATTAAGTATTCACGGTCATACCGATGGTTCAGGTGATGCCAAACACAATCAAATCCTGTCGGAACAACGCGCAAATGCTGTTGTTAAAGCACTCACCGCTAATACTGGGATTCAACAAAATCGATTAACTGCAAAAGGTTTTGGTGATACTCAACCGGTTGCAGAAAACTCAACAGAAAACGGTAAAGCTTTAAATCGCCGAGTTGAGCTGATTAAATCTCATTCACCGTCTTGATGAAATGTTGAATTCCCTCCATTCACCAACCCCATTTTAGATCAATGGGTTTGGTCTAAAATCTATTCCTTGCATATACCATACACTCAGCAAGGCGCTGTCTAAACTCACCAAATCACGGGTTAAATAACCTGCTGGAACTTTATGTCCATCCATTTGTAATCCACTGTTGATTTGCGCTTTTACACATCATTTTGAATTTAAAGATATCAACTGCGATAACAGTGACTTACTTACTGAAATAAAATTTCAATTACAACAACTTTCAATAAAAAACAAAATATTAAATATTTTCAACAATATAAATTTGCTTAATTCCTGAAAAGCATATACTTTGTATATACATTTTTGATTATCGCCTTTGGGGATGAATACGTCATGGCTGAATTACCCAAAAAGACAAAGGTGAATAAAAAAGATGGTCAACTCTTAATTCGCATAAACAGTGCTGAACGCGATCAGTTTTTACAGCTCTGTGAAACAATGGATACCAGCGCAGCACGTGAGTTAAGAAAATTTATCCGTAGTTTTATCAAAAAACATCAGCCAACGGATACTCAAACGAAGGAGTAACATGATGTCTAAGCAAGTTAAATCTTTAAAGCAGAAAATCAAAGCACGTTTGGAAAAAATCTCTAAACACGAAGGTAAATTGAAAAAGCTCAAGAAAAAGCTGAAAAAACAGAAGTAATTTCAATGATTCATTTCATGCTTGAGCTTTAATGAAAGTCGCCTAAAAGAAAGGGCATTATTTATATAATGCCCTTTTTACATGTCCAAATAAATTAAGCCAAAGCCCTATCCAATAATCTTTCCACATCTACTGATTTTGCATCAATCATGCCCACGACTCTCCCATAGAACGGACGATAACGCGTTGCTATAAAAGCATCAGTGACAAAATCAGGTGCATATTGCTTAAGTAGAATAGCCTGTGCCAAAATCACTAAACGGCTGACCAAACCACGTGCAGAAAACTGTAAATCGTCTGCCTGTAGTGTACTGAATAATTGAAATAAATCCTGCAACTCTGCCTGTAAAATAGAATTCAGGGATGTTACTTTTGCAAAAGACTCAAATAATGTCTCGATTGATTCGCGATCACGTTGAATGGCACGCAACACATCTAAACACATCACATTACCTGAACCTTCCCAAATTGTATTTACGGGTGCTTCTTTAAAAATACGCGCCATAATTCCTGTATCGACATAACCATTGCCACCAAAAACCTCCATCATCTCGCCAGTCAACTCAACTGTACGCTTGCATATCCAGAATTTCGAAGCAGGGGTCATAATGCGTTTCCAAGCGACTGATAATTCATCATCACTTTCATAACAATGTGCAAGATGGAAACTCAGTTGCATAGCGGCTTCAGTTTCCAGGGCTAAATCGGCCAACACCGCTTGCATCAAAGGTTGTTCTGCCAGATGTTTACCAAAAGCTTTACGTTGCCGTGTGTAGGCAATACATTGTACCAATGCTTGTCTTAACATCGCACTTGAACCCACTGAGCAGGTTAAACGGGTATAATTTGCCATTTCAATAATGGTTGGAATACCGCGCCCTGCTTCTCCGATCATGATGCCCCAAGCATTTTTAAATTCGACCTCTGAACTTGAGTTACTGCGATTACCCACTTTGTCTTTTAAACGTTGCACATGGATGTTGTTTTTCGTGCCATCTTCCAACCAACGAGGCACAAAAAAACAAGCCAAGCCATCTCGTTCAGTTTTCGCAACCACCAAATGTGCATCACACATGGGAGCTGAAAAGAACCACTTGTGCCCCGTCAATAAATAAGCCTGTCCACGACCTGATTCAGCAACAGGCACAGCGACAGTTTGATTGGCCCGAACATCTGAACCGCCTTGCTTCTCAGTCATCCCCATACCCAACCAAATTGACTTTTTTTGGGCAATCGGCAAATCTCGTTCATCATATTCAGTAGATAGTAGTTTCTCACCGACTTTTGCCCACAATTCAGGCTCATTCTGGATCAGTGGAATACTGCCTAAAGTCATTGAATTTGGGCATAAGTTGCCGCACTCGACTTGCCCACTGAGAAAGAAACGTGCTGCCCAATCTACCCATTTGCTGTTGGATTGCGAACGGTTAAATGGATGGGCATGAGTATTAAATTGACGATTGAGCTTCATCCATCGATGCCATGCAGGATGAAATTCCAAAAAATCTATGCGGCGACCGCGAGCGTCAAATGTATGTAGTTCAGGTGTATGACGATTGGCTAAATCGGCATATTGATAATACTCAGTAGAACCCACAATTTGAGCAAGTTTGCTGAGATTTTGCTGATCAGTACTGCCATACCGTTGCAGTATTTCCTGCAAAACCAAATCCGTTTCAAATAGATTGTAAGTCTGCAACTCATCAAACTGGTTACTGATTTCATGGGTTTGCCAATTCTGTAGTGTGTTCATCCTGAAAATCCTGTCTTGTTGTTTTAACCAATTACATTCAGTATAGAAGAAAATATCTTCAAGGACGTTCGGATTATTTTTATGGCTTTACCTGCAATCAATGTACGTCGTAAACCTCGCCAATCAAGGGCCCGTATCACGCAAGAAGCGTTGATTGAAAGCTTTGTTCGGCTTTTGCATGAACGTCCTGCCCATAAAATTACCATTCGAGAAATCACAGACATTGCCGGTGTTGGTTTAGGTACCTTTTATGAGTATTTTTCTAAAAAACAAGATTTGATTGCATTAACCATTTATCAGCATGTCAAAAGCAATGCTGAGTCTATTAAAAGTTATGCACAAAGCCGATACGACTTATCCACAGATTTGAGTTTTTCTGACTATTTAACGCACATCATTCACTTTCAACTTGAGCAGATTCAATCCCAACAGTTTTTATGGGCGCAGTCTTTTTTATTAGAACGGCAGGTTTCAAGTATAGAAACCTATCAAAAAAGCTATGCCATGATGGTAGAGATGTGGCAAAACATATTGATGCCTTTTATTCAGGATGATGAACAACTTAAACAGATCAGCCTAAATGTACAACGAATTTGCTATGGTTTTGTCTCGCAAACACTGCTGATTGAACCTGAATTTAACGCCTGGGGAACTTTAGAAAATGAAATCCTTCAACATCTTGGTGTCATTTCAAATAAGGAAAATCGCTAAGTTATGATGGGATTTAAAAGGTAAAAATGAGATATCTATAACAATACTACATTATTTACTCAGCATGACTAACATTGATTAAATATTGATAAAGTCATTTTTAGAGACCAAACACAAACAATCGCAAAAACAAATCAAATAAAATATTTTTATCAATTTTACAAATAATAAAGTTCAACTTAAAGTATAGCTATCTCTTTTAAAAGCACGCAATGCTTCGTATAGAAGCTGTCTACTTAAAGCAGATACCCAACACTGTACTGTGCCTTAAATTAAAAGATTAATCATTTAATTTAAGGACAAATAGATTTAACAATTGTTCACTATATTGGTTTTTCAAATACAGTTAATGTCATGTAATAGCGAATATTCTTTATCTATTCCATCTATTCAAAAATGAATACATGATTAATTAAAAATGGAGAAATAGAATGAGCCAAGACTCAAAAAAATGCCCTGTGACCCACCTGACAACTGCTTTTGGTGCGCCTGTTGTAGACAACCAGAATAGTTTGACGGCAGGCGCACGAGGTCCTCTGCTTGCACAAGATTTATGGTTAAATGAAAAGCTCGCTAACTTTGTCCGTGAGGTGATTCCTGAGCGTCGAATGCATGCCAAAGGTTCTGGTGCTTTTGGTACATTTACCGTCACTCATGACATCACACAGTACACACGCGCTAAAATATTTTCACACATTGGTAAGAAAACAGAAATGTTTGCCCGATTCACCACGGTTGCAGGTGAACGCGGTGCAGCAGATGCAGAACGAGACATTCGTGGTTTTGCATTAAAGTTCTACACTGAAGAAGGTAACTGGGATCTTGTTGGAAATAACACTCCGGTATTTTTCATGCGTGATCCGCGTAAATTCCCTGACTTAAATAAAGCGGTAAAACGTGATCCAAAAACCAACCTCCGCAGTGCAACCAACAACTGGGATTTTTGGACCTTACTGCCAGAAGCACTACACCAGGTTACGATTGTGATGTCTGACCGTGGGATTCCAAAAAGTTTCCGTCATATGCATGGTTTTGGCAGTCATACTTATAGCTTCATCAATGCTAACAATGAACGCTTTTGGGTGAAATTTCATTTCCGTACACAACAGGGTATTGAAAATCTAACTGATGCCGAAGCTGAAGCAGTCGTGGCAAAAGACCGTGAAAGTAATCAACGTGATCTATTCGATTCGATTGAAAATGGAAACTTTCCAAAATGGAAACTTCAAGTTCAAATCATGCCAGAAACAGATGCAGAGAAAGTTCCATATCATCCATTTGACCTGACTAAAGTTTGGCCCCACGCAGATTATCCATTGATTGATGTCGGTGAATTTGAGCTCAATAAAAATCCTGAAAACTTCTTTTTGGATGTTGAGCAATCAGCATTTGCACCAAGTAATTTAGTCCCAGGAATCAGCGTTTCACCTGACCGTATGTTACAGGCACGACTTTTTAACTATGCAGATGCACAACGTTATCGTCTTGGTGTGAACTATCAACAGATTCCGGTCAATGCCGCACGCTGTCCTGTTCACTCCAATCATCGTGATGGTCAAGGTCGTGTAGATGCCAACTATGGCGGCTTACCGCACTATGAACCGAATAGTTTTGGTCAATGGCAAGAACAGGCTGAGTTTAAAGAGCCACCGTTGAAAATCAGTGGTGATGCCGATTATTGGGATTTCCGTCAGGATGATGCAGACTATTTCAGCCAACCTCGTGCCTTGTTCAATTTAATGAATGATACACAAAAACAAGCATTGTTTGATAATACAGCGGGTGCGATGGGCGATGCCCTAGACTTCATCAAGTATCGTCATATCCGTAACTGTTATGCTTGTGACCCTGCATATGGCGAAGGCGTTGCAAAAGCATTGGGGCTCACCGTTGCTGATGCACAAGCTGCTAGAGACAGCGACCCAGCCAAAGGGCATCCTGGTTTCCTATAATTGACCGAAACATGAAAAACCACCTGTCGGGTGGTTTTTCATTGTCTATAAATCAACTATATTGAAAGAAACTCCAATCGAGAGTGAAAGCATGCAACTGAAAATTGAAGATATCATTCAACAATATGACATGATCTTATTTGATGAAGTTTGTGTGCTGTGCAATGCTTGGGCAAAGTTTTTAATTCAGCACGATACTCAAGCAAGATTTAAATTGGCTTCCGTTCAATCTCCACTGGGTCAAGCCATCTTAAAATATTATCAAATGCCGACTGAACACTTTGACACCATGTTGGTGATTAAAAATGGACAGGCAATCAGCGAGTCTACAGCATTTTTAAAAGTCATCGAAGAATTAGGGCTTCCGTTTTCTGGTTTAAAAATTGGTTATCTAATTCCAAAGTTTATCCGAGACTTTATGTATCGCCAAATTGCTTTCAATCGCTATCGTCTATTCGGTACAACAGATCAATGTCAATTCGTTTCTTCACATCATCAACATCATTTTTTGGAACATGTTGTTTATGAATCCACTTCAGACAATTAATCGCGCCTTGTTGAGTATCCACATCACTTTAGCTGTATTGTGGATTTATCAAGGTCTGGTACCTAAACTCATTTTTAAGGTTATTGAAGAACAGCAGTTTTGGCAATTTACGGGGATTCAATTTCTATCGATTCCCAGATTGATCGAACTCTCTGGAATTGGCGAAATCATCTTTGGTGTACTCTTTCTAATTTTTAGGCAATCAAAGATGCTCCATTATTTAAATATCGTGGCAATGCTGTTCTTTATTGTCGTGGTTGCAGTTGTCTATCCTCACTACTTTGTCCAAGGTTTTAATCCTTTCATAATGAATACAGCCATGGCTGCACTGTCCATCGTTGCATTACAGCTTTTGAATATCCCTAAAGATTTATAGATTTACATACGGACATTGCGACCAAACTCTTGTTTCCACCCCTGCGTTTCACGCGCAATGTGTTTCGCTAATTGTGTTTTGACTTCCTTGATCAGCAACGTTCGCTCTTGTCCATGTACAAAACGCCCCCGATATTGGGTTTGCATGGTCTGGATATAATCATTCAAGGTACGTTGCTGTTGTCTGTTTTTTGGAGAGCGATGTAAAAATTGCAGATATTCTTCATCCGGATTTGTACTGAGTGGATCACCGATAACATCCTCAATATAAAGCACAGCATCTATCAATTTGACATTCCCCTGTGCGTCCACAGCATAGGTTTGCTTACGTACGCCATAGGGATAGGTCCATATCCCCTGTCGATCTGCGGCAGCCCAGTAACTATAAAAAATGAGCTGATTATCTTTAACTGCATAATCCCCCAGTTCAATTTGAGTAATACTACAGTCGCCAGATGCTGCATCCAAGGTGTGTGTTAAAAGTTTTTTGCCTTTTCGATAGAGTTCAATATCATTGCGTATATAGCCATCATCATCTTGATTTGATACGCTTTTCAATTCAAATGCAGTTTGATTAATCTTGATATTTTGGTTCTCTGCAAAAGCAGTGCCAGATAGTGCCAGTGACAGCACGAAACCTTGAATTCTATTCATTATTCAACTCCCTCATTTTTAATCAGGAATAAATATTATTTTAATCTACAAACATAACTTTTCTAAAACTGGAAGTAATTCACCTGCCTGATCAAAAGACTGTGTTTGACGGTAATGCTCTACTCGCTTAACCCGTTTATAATCCTGATCATCTCGACTTTTAAATTGTTCAAGTCGGGTGAATGTCCGATCCTTACATAATAGTTGATAATAATTAATTGTATATTGTTTTTTCGGATTCACACTTTTCACCCAAGCCTGGATCAGTTGATTACCATCGGATATGGTGGTGATACTTTCAAAAAACTGAGTATCTGCATGCTGGTGAATCAATTTCCATTCATCCCCTGTATCCAAATCATATTTTTCATGAAGAGGCTTGATCCGTTCAGCGTCATTCGATGATGAACCGGCTTCAGATGTTGCCATCGTCAACTGCTCCGCAACAGCACACAGCTCATCTGAAACACAATCTGTTGCGTCAGTTGCTGCAAGTTTTACAGGTTTGGCCGCAACTGAAGTGAACATTAGGCTCAGCACGATTGCACTTAAAGCTATTTTTATCTCAATCATAGATATAGACTAGACGACCAATTTCCGTCCTTCACGAATACAGTAAAAGGGATTAACCATTTTTGATGAATTCTTCATGGCTTTTTGTAAATCAAGTTCGGGCTGATCACGATGCTCATCAGTCAATTGAAAAGTACGGTAATGAATCGCCAAAGAACGTTTGGCTTGCAAATCCAAATGCGCCTGAAATGCATCCTGGGGGTTCATATGCATATATTTCATCAGCGCACGTGGCTCGTATGCGCCAATTGGCAATAATGCAATACGTGGTACACCTAAGCGTTTCTGAATTTCTTTAAAATGTGGTCCATAGCCAGTATCACCTGCAAAGAACAAATGACCATGTTCAGACAGCACTGAGAATCCCCCCCACAAGGCAATGTTCTGATCGCGTAAACCACGACCAGAACCATGTTGTGCTGGTGTATAAACGATTTTTAAGTTTTTAAATAGTGCAGACTGCCACCAATCCATTTCAATCACATGGAATTCTTTAGGTAAATAACACGCATTGCCTAAACCCGTGTAAATCGGCATTGCAAATTTATTATGCAACCATCTTAATGTTGCTAAATCCATATGGTCATAGTGGTTATGACTTAACAAAACAGCATGGATTTCAGGTAGTTGCTCTAAAGCAATCCCAGCAGGAATAACGCGTTTTGGACCACGTCCATGTTTTGGACTGACATAATCTGCCCAGACAGGATCCGTCAGGAAATTATAAGGACCTATTTGTACCAGTACCGTGGCATGACTCACAAACCAGACTTGCCAATCGTGATCATCGACTTCTGGTCGATTCTGTGGAAGCAGGCGCTTAGTTGCATAAAATTCTGTGGCTTCTTTTTGAGTGTCTACATTCCAGGTATAGGATTTACGTGTTCCCAGCCATTTCATAAGATCCCAACGGCTACGTCCTTGTGGTTTACGTATTTCATTAAAGAACCGTTCACCATTGTGCTGCTTAGAACCAATTACACTAAACACGGGTTTATACCAGGTATGTGACAAACAATTTTCAGTATCAATTCGATAATGCAATTGCTCTATATGCTCAGATTGAATTGTCTTCTCTTGCATTGTATGGTCTTGTACCGTTTTATCGTCCAAACGGATAATTGGCTCTTGTTTCGACATGATTACTCTAAACGCCCTTTCATTCTTTCAAGCCAAACTTGTTGTGTTTGTGGCTTGATAAATAATGCCACGATTTCGGGATGAATACTTTTAATCTTTACTTCAATTCGGTTGACACAGGCTTCAATCTCATCTGAGGTTAAATCATCTTTAAACTCTAAGCTTAATGATGCAATCACCTGATGAGCCCCCATCTGTTCAGTCAATACACCATTTGCTGAATAGACTGCTGGGTCTTGCTGAGCAACTTCCAATATATTATGACGTAGTTTTGGATCCGCAGTTTCACCCATCAGTAGTCCTTTAGTCTCTCTGGCTAAAAGTAAAGCAGAGATTGCAAGAACCACACCGATCAATACTGAAGCAACGCCATCCAATATGGGTAAATTGAACTGTTGCGCGCAGAATATGCCAATAAAGGCAATGATCAATCCAATCAATGCTGCGGAATCCTCAAAAAGCACCGTAAATGTAGTGGGATCTTTACTACGCCGAAAACTTTCAAAATAGCCCATTTTCCCTTTCATTTTCTTAAAACTTTTTAAGGCAATAAACCACGAAGTACCTTCACACAACATTGCAAATCCGAGTACAACATAATTCACCAACGGTGATTCTATAACTTCTGGATGACGAATATGTTGAATACCCTGATAAATTGAAACCATTGCACCTAACGCAAACACCAACAAAGCAACAATAAATGCCCAAAAATATAACTCTCGACCATAGCCAAAAGGATGCTTGTAGTTGGCAGGTTGCTGAGATTTCTTTAAGCCATACAATAATAGAATTTCATTGAGTGTATCGACGACAGAATGAACAGCCTCACTCAACATAGCCGAACTATTGGTGATATAAGCGGCTATGAACTTTACCAAAGCAATTGCTAAATTGCCCAAAAGTGCTGCATATACAACAATTTTGTTGGAATCTGACATTTATTGTCCTGCTTTTTATCATCAAATACATCAATTTGATTTTTATATCTATCTTGCCTCATATTAACCAAACAACTTGTGATTTATTTTTATTTTTTGTTGCTTTTCACAATTGAGTGAATCTTTTTATGCAATCTGATTTAAACCCTATTCTAATGACGCATTCAAAGCACTATCCACAATTATTAGAAATTTGGGAGGCATCTGTACGTGCAACGCATGACTTTTTAAATGAACAGCATATTCTACAAATCAAAGCATTAATCATTCAGCACCATTACTTTGATCATGTAAAATTGTTTCATGTGGAACGCGAACAGCAAATAGCAGGTTTTATGGGGCTTGCTTATCAAAAAATTGAAATGTTATTTGTAAACCCTATTTTTTTTGATCAAGGTATTGGCTCACTGTTGATTCAAAAAGCTTTTGAATTAGGTGCAGATGAAGTGGATGTCAATCAACAAAATACTCGAGCCTTGGACTTTTATCTTAAGCATAATTTTCAACAGGTGGCGCGCTCTGAACTTGATGCGGAAGGTAATCCCTTTCCAATTTTGCATTTGAAACTGCGAAAGTAATCCATTCAACCGAGTAACCAAATCATGAATAGATGACGTTGAACAGAACCAACGTCATCTTAATTGATTTTTCACACATCACCATTTAGAAGCTTTGTTGAATTAAGCTACCAGCTTTTTCAAATCCTGCGTTAAATCGAGATGATTGGTCGTAGAAAACAGTGCTTTTTTCGCAATCATTTTTTTCAAATGGCGCATTTCTTTAGCTGCATTGACCGTAATACCTGCCACGATTTTGCCCTCTTTCACGCCAAACATTACAAAACAGTGCTCTGCGGTTTTATGTTGATCCATTTCACCACGAATATGCCACTCAGTTGCAGTCATATCACCGGCAAACTGAAAATTAATGTTGAACTGATCGGTCCAAAACCATGCAGGATTCGGTACCGGATGTTCAATACCCATGATATGGCGCGCAAAGATAGCCGCTTGTATATTGGCATTTTCCCAGGTTTCAATGCGCTGATATGTTCCATTGGCACGCAGTTGAGTCGCAACATCTCCGGCTGCATAAATATCAGGCTGCGAGCTTTGACAATGTTCATTGACTTGAATTGCAGAATCAACCTGTAAACCCGCATCGATTGCCAGTTGGGCATTTGGCACAATTCCAATACCATAAATCACCGCATCAGCGCGCAGCTCTTGACCATTTGCAAGATTTACCACGACCTCTTCACCATCCACTGTGCGTTCAAGTCGACAGTCCGTAATTTGAGTTTCAAGCTGTACATCTACACCATTTTGACGATGTTGGGACAATAAAAATTCGCTCAATATTTGAGGCGAACAGCGTCCCATAACCATCGGTCCCATTTCTATCACTGTCACTTGGCAGTCTTTAGAACGAGCTGATGACGCTAACTCCAATCCAATGACCCCCCCGCCAATCAGAATGATACGGCGTCCAGGTTGCAGTACTGGAACCAAAGCTTGTGAATCTTCAAGATTACGTAAGGTGTAGACATGTTGTCCCAGTGCATCAAAACCAGGTAAACGACGTGCAGCCCCCCCTGTTGCAAGTAACAGTTTGTCATATGTGATTACATCACCATTTTTTAACGCTACAGTATGTGCTTCAGGGTGAATTTTAACGACGCCATTCCCCCGAATGATCTCGACATTCAGTGCTGCCAATTTTTCTTCGGAAAGGATTTCAATCTTGGTTTGTTCAGGCTTCAGAATGACATCTTTAGATAAAGGAGGACGTTCATAAGGCAAATGGGGTTCATCTCCAATCAGAATTATTCTACCCTGATATTGGTGAGATCGAAGTTCAAGGACAGCATTTGCACCTGCCTGGCCAGCTCCGACAATAACCACTGTCTGAACAGACTCATGATTCATAGGTTTTTTCCTTATTACTTGATTAATTCTGCTGAAACAATACCGAATCCAGCAATCCACTCACTGATCGGTTCATAACAGTGAACGCACATGTCATAACCTCCTAATTCAGAAAGTGCTGCAAATGCGGCAATCCATGATCGAATTTCCTGACCTCCACGTCCGCCCTGTTGACGAATATCTGCTTCAGTCATTTTTTCTATTGCTTTAAAATCAGCATTTTTAAATAACTCAAGCAAATGCATATCCCATTCAGGATTTAAAGGAACAGAGATTGATTGATCACCTGCTGCCAGCCGCTGTCCTACTGAAATGATTTTCGCCTGACGTGCATCACGGGCTGCTTGAGTTGGATAACGCCCACAAATCAAAAACTCTTCAACCTCAGCGGATACAGATCCCATTTGTGGTGTCGGTGGATCATGTGAAAGCCCACCTGTACCTAAGATGAGTACACGTTCATTTTCAAGATTTAACGATTGAATAAATTGCCCTACAGCACGCCCTAATGCGAGCGTTCGTTGGGTTGTTGGCATAGGTGCTGCTGCACCATTGACAAAGATGGGGATCGTGGGGTAACGATCCAGTTGCCCTTGACAGAGAAAATGCAAAGGCTGTGTGACCCCATGGTCTGCCTGCATGCGATAAGAATATGCAATGTCTACCCCCTCATCCAATACTTTTCGCACTAACTCTACTGCCGTATGTTCAGGTACATTCAGTTTGAGATTGCCTTTACCATAATCCCAGTCACCCGCAGCAGTCGCACGAATTCCAACACAAAAAGAAGGCATCAGATCATAGAAAAAACCGTTAAAGTGATCAGGCCCAAAACTAATGATCAATGTAGGCTGATAGGCTTCCACATCCTGAGCCAACTTTTCAAAAGTTGATCGAACAGCATCCTCTTGGCGCTTGTCGGCAGGCGATGCAAACTCCATAAGTGGACTATGCGAAGCACAAATAAGTTTAACGCTCATGTTTAACTCCGAAACAGAAGGCTGTACTGAAATGCCAGTTGCCTTTTTCATCCTTTAAATCAGTGGTCAAAAAAACCTGCGCGAGGTTGACGTAACCCACGGATTCCCAGACCACATTCAGCATTGATTAACACCCCAGTCAATGGACGATTATTGGAGCGTGAGGCGAGCAGTACATAACTTCCCGTCATGTCTTCAGGTTCAGGCAAGAAATTTAAAGGCATGCCTCGTGCAATTTTTTCTGGATCACGTGCGTCCAAGAGTCCTAAATTTTCTTGTCCTAAAGACGCAGCACCTTTGATATTTACATTCATACCAGAAGGTGCAACTGCGTTAACTCGGATTTTGGGCGCAAGTTCATAAGCCAATTCTTTCATTACGCCCACCCCTGCATGTTTGGAAGCGGTATAAATCGGACCACCACCAGCCGAATAGAGGGCTGAATTTGATAAGGTAAAGATGATCGAACCCTCGGATTTGACCAGTTCATCTAAAGCAGCTTTAGCGCCTAAAATCAGCGATTTGGTGTTAATTCCCATAATTTCATCAAAAGCGGTTTCTAGCTGTGCACCACTCATATGCACGATATCTGCATAATGATCCCAGATGCCCGCATTCCCAATGAAACAATCCAATTTACCAAAACGCGCCACTGTGGCTTCAACTGCACGAACGTTATCTGCAAACAGCGCAACATCGCCCACAATCGTTTCAACCTGATCACCAAAGCGTTGCTTTAAAAGATCTACTTTTGCTTGGGAACGTTGGAGTACCGCAACTTTTGCACCTTCCGCCAAAAAGCGCTCAACCAGTGCTAAGCCCAAACCAGAACCTCCGCCCGTGATCAGGGCGACTTCACCTTCAAGCCATCCCATATCTAAGCTCCAGCCATCTCTACATATACTGCACCGTCTTCAATCACTACGGGAAAAACTTGAATCGCATCAGTTGCAGGCAAACACAAGGCTTGACCTGTTTTTAAACAGAATCGAGCTGAATGCAATGGACATTCCACGGTTCCATCATCTTCTAAATAGCCTTCTGACATTGAGGCATTGCCATGTGAGCAACGGTCATTCATGGCAAAAAACTCCCCTCCATTATTGAAGACTGCCAGCGCCTCGATTCCATTGACATGGCAAGCGACTTTAAGCGCTTCACCCTCATCCAATTCATCAATTTGGCATACAAAAATCTTGTTCATTAGAAAAATACACTCAAGTTGTGAGAGTTATAAGTCACTTGGTCTAAGGTGATCTTGCGATTAAAAATTTGGAATCCCAAACCACCGGAAACCTTCCGAAGCTTGTCATGGCGCTTACCGCAATAGATCGTCACATCTTTTTCTTTCTGAGTACGATAGAGTAGATATGTCACGTATACGTCATATTCATCAACAACATCTGTAGGCTCAACAATAATATTAGAAACCATATGGGTAGTTCTTGATGGAGGTTCCTCAGCCCAAGCCATACCGGTTTCAAGCCGTGCTATGCGACGCTCCAATAAATGTTTATTGTCATTGAAAACCCAAGTGGTTGGCGGTTCGACTGAACGGCGACGATCACGGGTTTGTGCGTTCGGTGTGGTTCTTAAGGTATAAGAAACATCTTCGGCAAAAATTGCCAACCAATCCCTAAATTTCCAATCATCAAGTAATTTGGCTTCACGATATAAAAATTGGCTGATTTGATGTTGAAGCTCCAAGCTCACTAGACTCATTTGATAAGCTCCTGTTCATAAGCATCTGCAGCAGCTTCAACGTCTTCCCATTTTTCATGAATCAGTAAATCTGCCCAACGTCGATACATTCCACGTGCTGCGGTTTCTGAAAAAATATAATTGGTGATGCCTGGAATACCATCTTCTCGGACTTTTTCATTGCCGAGTCCCATTTCCATGATCAAACGGTTGTTACGCGCTTTATAACCGCGCAATACTTTCTGAATCTCAATCCAGTTTTCAGAGTCATCCTGTTCCAGAAAACCTGCTGGACCAAACGCCCGTGTTGCAGAACGTTCAAATGCTTCTTTGACTTCTTGAGAAGCCTCCGCATCAGCAATACAAAATGCCCAAACTTCAGTTTTATTCGGTCCTCTTGGATGCCATACTCGAAGTGTCGCGGTTCCGTTTAACCAAGACATGGTTGGGAACATGGTATTGTGACCTGCCAGACGTAAAGCTCGAACCTCGCCTAAACGTGCTTTAACTTCTTCAAAGGTTTCACGAAAATAGTTCGCTACTTCGCCATCGACCCATACGTTTGCATCGGGCTTTTCAGTAAAGAAGAATCCTGAACCATGTCCTCTTGAGCCATATTGAATCGCATCTTTTGCGGTTTCCCAGACTGGACGAGCCGTTTGCGCAGTCCCCAATTGCTTAGATGCATCATCATCTGGTTTTGCTCCAAGAACTTGGATTGCAGAAGCATGAGAAAACAATGCATGGTATTGATCAGATGCAAACTGTTCTGCGGCAAATTTCCAATTACATTCGATTTCCCATTTGTGTACGCCACCGATGATTTCTGTTCCCCCTGGACGACGGTCAATCACGCCATCCAAATACCAGGCAATATCCCCCATGTAATCAATTAAATCGGGAGTAGATTCATCCCAGCAGCCAAAAATCAAGCCTTTGTAGGATTCAACACGATTTACTTCAATCAACCCCCAATGTTCCTTACAGGCGCCTTGAGGAAAAGCACGGTCTTCTAAAGGAATATCTTTAAGTGAACCGTCTACCCCGTAAGACCAACCATGATAAGGACAAGTAAATGCACGTGTGTTACCACAGTCAGCAAAGCTAACGCGCATTGAACGGTGACGGCATTGATTCAAAAGTGCTTTGATTGAGCCATCTTTTTGACGGACGACAATAATCGGGTCTTCACCCATGTAAGTATTGAAAAAATCACCTGCTTTAGGAATTTGGCTTTCATGGCAAAGGAATAACCAAGTACGACCGAATATTCGTTCAAGTTCGAGTTCGTATAGTTCTGGATCTGTATAGATCGATGGCGAGATACGTCCATTTTGTGCATCGACTAAAGCGTCGATTTCACGCACATCAATTTTTCCACTCATGAAAGCTCTCCTGCGACAAACGTGGGGTCATACATAAATTGACTCAACTTTGCACAAATCATCGCTGTTGAAATGAGCTTTAGGGAAATATTTATTTTGTTTTAATTAATATGTTTTATGAATTATTCCTCAGATGATTTTCTATATTAAAATAGCAATGGGTTTTAATAGTTCATTTATTTTCTAAATACTACAATCATCTTCACCTCATCATTGTTTATAGATTATACTCTTGCGAAATCTTAGTAAGACATTTTTTGGATTATTCTTTGGACGAGTTATATGGAATTACGACACCTAAGATATTTCATTACTGTGGCTGAAGAACTTAACTTCAGTAAAGCAGCATTGAGACTTTATACCGCACAACCCTCACTCAGCCAGCAGATCAAAGATCTTGAAGAAGATGTGGGTGTAAAGCTTTTACATCGGACAAAAAGAAAAGTTGAATTGACTGAAGAAGGTGCTGTTTTTCTTGAGCAAGCGCGGCTGACTTTGGCACAAGCAGACAAAGCTGTTGCTATGGCAAGACAAGTATCCAAGGCGAAACAACAATTACTACGTATCGGCTTTGTTCCCGTTGCTGAGATGAAAGTTTTTCCTTATGTCCTACCCAATTTAAGGGTGCAAAATCCTGACTTAAAAATTGAGTTGTTGAGTTTAAATAATCTTGAACAGATGCGCGCTATTAAAAAGGGTGAGTTAGATATCAGCTTTACCCGTCATAACTTTCATAATGATGAAATTGAAAGCAAGTTCGTATTACGTGAACCACTGATTTTTATTTTACCTAAAGACCACCCATTGGCAAAATATGAACGCATTCCAGTGAAAGCTTTAAATGGGATTGATTTTATTATCCCGGCAGAAGAACAGTCAGGTACTTTACACAATACGATTCTGGATTTTGCCAAACAGCATCATATTGAATTCAACATTGTTCAAAAAGCAGATAATATTCTATTTAATATCAACTCGATTGGAATGGGATTGGGCTGTACCATTCTGCCAGGCTATATCGCCCCCTTAACCATGAGTAACACCATCATTCGACCTTTAGATGTTGAACTCCCCTATTTGGACTTGTATGTCAGTTATAGAAAAAACGGCAGTGCTGTAGCAGTACAAAAATTTATCGCCTTACTCACCAAAGTGTTTTATCTCGACATTAACCGTTCGGATGCTTAAGCCTTAATGAAATCCGCTGTTTTTAAGTCGGCTGTAAATACCCCTTGCCACACCATTATTTCTTCCCCGAATAATGGTGGCGAATCTAAAACCCAGATCCTCACCAAGTTATCCGATACAGTCCTTTTACCCTCATTTTAAATGCTAAGAGAGTACTTGGGAAAAGTCTCTTTGGCGGTTGATCATGCTACAGTCAGATAGCCAGACTACAACTTAAGTCTAATCATCTGATCAGGTTTCAGCTAAGATACTGCTGAATATCACAACAATACTCCCAGAGGTTGAATACTGTGGCTCTATCAACATTTCACCATATTCGTTCTGGTATTCGATCTCGCCCCTACTTCTTTATCGCTTTTCTCTTCACCATGATGTTGTATGTTGTATTTGGTTTTATTACAGATTGGTCTTGGTCAACACGACTGTTATCCAGTTGGAACATTGCAGTCATGATCTATCTGCTGCTTACCCTGAAAACACTGTGGTCGACCTCTCAAGCACATATTCTCAAACGAGCACAGCAACAAGATGCCAGTAAGTGGATCATTTTACTTTTAGTTATTTTTGCTTTGGTCATGTGCTTTATTGCCATCGTGATTGAACTTACCCATATGCCACATCATACTTTATCTAAATTTGGGCATTTGGTTTTGGCAATCTTAACCATTATTTCTGCGTGGTTATTTATGCACACAGTTTTTGCAATTCATTATGCCCATGACTATTATTTAGCAGTAGCAAAACATCAACAAGGAGGGTTGGACTTTCCCCAAACTCCTGAACCAACTTATCCTGATTTTTTATATTTTAGTTATGTGATTGGTACTTCTGCACAAACTGCAGATGTGTCGATTACATCTCGCCCAATGCGTGTTTTAAATATTTTACATATCCTGCTGGCATATGGATTCAATACCACCATTTTAGCCATCTGTATCAATGTTGCTGCAAGTTTGATTTAATTGTTCATGGACGGGGATCTAGCATTTCCACATAAAACGCCTGATGTATGTCATCAGGCGTTTTAAGAAAATCACACTTTACATTTTTTTAGGCAAATACAATAACTGTGGATTAAATACTACAATTGGTCAAATTACTTGATGCCGCGTGCAGCCAAATAATCTTTAATGACTGTATTGAACTCTTCTGCTTTTTCAACTTGTGACCAATGTCCACACTGACTAAAAATGTGCGCATCTGCATGGGGAACCGTGTTTAAAATATCCCAGGAACGTGATACTGGAATCACCACATCCTGTACTCCATGTATCAATAACACAGGCACAGTAATGTCTTTCATTTTTTCAAAGTCCAAAGGAAATTCAAAACGATCACGGTCACGTGCAGCCACCACATCCATTAAGCGAGCAGAAGCATAATCATTTTTTGCTGCTTCAAAACGAACCTTTACCAATTCATCAGTGATTAATGATTTATCCACCACAAACATCGACAACGTATTTTTGATCCCTTCTTCACTCAGAACTGGATTGGCATGGGCCTTCAATGCGGCAGTTTGTTGAGCTCCACCCGTCCCCATTGAAACAATTCCAAGCACACGTTCTGGATAATCCAAGACCATTTGAAAAGCCAACCATCCCCCTAAAGAGTTTCCAACCAACCATGTTTTTTCAATGCCCAATGCATCTAGAGTACGTATCGCATGATCTACCCAAGCGCGAATACCATAAGCTGTATTGGGCGCAACAACGGTCTGTCCGTATCCAATGGAATCAATGGCAATACAACGTGCCTGTTCACCAATCTGAGGAAGGTTCAACCACCAATTGGCTGCGGCTGAAACACCTGTACCTGAACCATGTAAAAAAAGTATCGGTGTACCCTTACCCACTTCGTGATAGTGAGTTAATTCACCATCGGCTGTTTCAATCCATTTATCCTCTAAACCAAAAAAAGTATCTGTTTGATAATTCGGGATTTGTACAGTGCTCATCACTACTTCCTCATACAACCTGATCTATGGGCTGAATCCATCTAAAAACGCATCTATACAGATTCAAAAGTTTGCTCTAAAACTTAATCTTACCTGTCTATGAAGCTAAAATTGATACTTAATAACGATGACAATCAACAAAAAAACGATAATTTAAACATTTGTTTTTAAAAAATTTATTTAAATTATACCAAGTTAAAGGAGTGCTACTTATGCAACCCTCCTTTACATTGGAGATCATTAAAAACGATAGCTATAACTGGTTGCTACACGATGCTCCTGCAAATCGACAAATCCAGGAACATTGGCATAATTCACATTGATGTACATCCATTGAAAACCCAGACCTTTCAGTTTTCCCTCAGGAATTACATAATTTACAATAAGATTATCTTCCTGCTCTTTGCCCCGGGTTCCATTGTTATTTTTAATGTTTGAACCATCATAGTGGCGAGCAGTCACAGTTAAACCTTGAGCAATGGTGTCTTTAAAATCATAGGTATACCCGAGACTCCAAGAACGTTCATCTTTGCGGATAAAACTGGCAACTGACCAATTGACCAAATAAGGTTGTGGCACCCAGCCGGAAAGGGTCGGAAACATTGCATTCACATTGCCCGTCTCGCCAAAGATTTGTTGATAGCCGACATCAACACTGTGCTGATCAAATGTCCAAGCGCCTTTGAGTGAAAGTGCCTGATTATCGATTGCACCATAAATCGCATCCCCTGAGTCCTGGTGATCAAAATAGCGGACATGTGCTGCAAGTTTATGCTGTTCATTGATCTGTTTATTTACAGCAATGCCGAGATAATGCTGGCGATAAATATTCTCAACATCAGCATAGAAATAACTCGCAGTGAGATCAGGGCGAAATTGATAATCAATCCCTGCAATCCACATTCCTTTACTTGTACCCGAATGCACTTTGCCTTGATCGGTGTTCAACTCATTTGGCCATAAACCAAAGTCATGCACCTGATTTTCATAGCGTGCATTGACACCATTTAAATAGGCTAAGGTGAGTTTGCTATCTTTAAGTTCTTTTGATTCCAACCAAGCCCCTTCAAATGTGGTGAGTAACTGACGGGATGGATCAAAATGTACAACAGGAGACACGGGCAGGATTTCACCTATCTTTAATTCAGTTTGGCTGATTTTGGCTTTCAGTGTTGCCCCAAACTTAGCATTATCGCGTGCTTGATGCCTATCATGGTAATCAAACGGCATGACATAATCGTTATCACCTCGATCTCCACTCAAACGGAGTGCATATTGGGCTAAAACATCAACCCCAACTTTTAAAGGACCCAGCTCTGCATAACCCGATTTAGCATCAAGTGTGACTGCTTGCGACCAACTGCCAAAGTCCTGTGGTTTGCTGCTATTGGGCTGATCTAATTGACGATCCAAAAAGAAATTTCGAAATTTAAGCTGAACTTGACGATCATCAATAAAGTCTGCATAAGCTACAGACGTCCCTAATACTGTTGTTACAGTACATATTGCTATCCATAATGATTGACGACGCATGATTGTTTTCCATTCAAACAAAATTCATTCCGCCATCTTGCGCAACTCCATGTATGGAAAAAATCAGACTACAGTATGATGAATTCGACATTTAATCATCAGTTGCGGGTTTAATTATTTTCAGGCACTTTTTTTAATACTTTTTAGCAATAAGCCAGCTAAAGACCATATTGCATTTAATGATTTTAAACTAAAAATAATCTTTCATTTATCGTTAAAATCCAGACATATTCTTAAAATATAAAATTCATTAGTGTTTTTATGTTTAACACGAATTTTAAAATACTGGTTTTCATCTACTTATTTATAAGAAATAGCGTTTATATTAAATAAATAAACGATATTTAAAACAGCAAACCAATCCAGTCAGACAAGCATTATTTTGATGTTTTATTCCTTTCACTACATCATCAAAAAGTTTTGCTGATGATTGACAATAAAAAACGCCCGATCTGGGCGTTTTTTATTGTCCAAAGAGGCTTATGCACTGGCATGTTTTGCTTTTGACATGGTTAATGCCAAATCTTCGATCATATCTTCTTGACCACCGACTGTACCACGGCGACCGAGTTCCAATAAGATTTCTCGAGCCGACACGCCATATTTTGCTTCAGCACGTTTTGCAAATAACAAGAACGATGAATATACCCCTGCATATCCTAAAGTAGCTGCGTCACGATCTGCACGAATCGGCTGAAGCATCATCGGAATAACCAACTCTTCAGCAATATCCTGTACTTTAAATAAATCTACACCTGTCTCCAGCCCCATACGATTGGCAACAGCCACAAATAACTCCAGTGGCGTATTTCCAGCACCAGCGCCTAAACCTGCTGCAGCCAAATCTACACGGATTGCGCCAGCATCTACTGCGGCGACTGTATTGGCAACCCCCATGCCTAAGTTATGATGACCATGAAAGCCCAGTTCGATTTCAGCAGCTAAGTTGGCACGCAAAAGCCCTACTCGATCTGTGACATCTTGAGGCAGCATATAACCAGCAGAGTCAGTCACATAAATACAATTTGCACCATAAGACACCATTTTTTGCGCTTCTTCGAGCAGTTTCTCTGGAGATGCCATGTGTGCCATCATCAGAAAGCCAACCGTATCCAAGCCTAATTTACGTGCCGCGGTTATATGTTGCTCTGATACATCAGCTTCTGTGGAATGGGTTGCCACACGGATTGTAGAAACACCAACATCATGTGCCATTTTTAAATGATCAACAGTACCGATCCCGGGAAGTAAAAGTGCTGAAACTTTTGCTTGTTTTAACTGTGGAATCACAGCTTTCAAATAGGCTTCATCAGTTGCTGCTGCAAAGCCATAATTCACTGAATTACCTCCCAAACCATCGCCATGGGTTACCTCAATTAAAGGTACACCTGCCTCATCCAATGCGGTTGATATGGCAATCATTTGTTCAATCGAGGTTTGATGGCGCATTGGATGCATACCATCACGTAGGGTCATATCGTGAATCATCAACTTAGACATGGTTGCACTCCTTATGCTTCGAGGGTAGGGGTATTTTTTGCAAGAATTCGTTCTGCAAACATTTCTGCTGTACGCGCAGCTGCTGCCGTCATGATATCCAAGTTACCTGCATACTTAGGCAGGTAATCTCCCAAACCTTGAACCTCCAAGAATATAGATACACGCTGACCATCAAAGACAGGACCATTGACTAAAGTATAACCAGGCACATACTTTTGTACGTCCTTGATCATTGCATGTACAGATGCGGTAATTGCTGCCTGATCTGGCTCGCCCTCAACCAAACAGTGAACCGTATCCCGCATCATCAATGGAGGTTCAGCAGGATTGATGATTATGATCGCTTTGCCTGCTTGAGCGCCACCTACTTTTTCAATTGCGCCTGCTGTGGTTCGGGTAAACTCGTCAATATTTTTACGTGTTCCTGGTCCTACAGATTTGGTAGAAACTGTAGCAATGATTTCACCGTACTGAACGGGCTGCACACGTGAAATTGCAGCCACCATCGGAATTGTTGCCTGACCACCACACGTCACCATATTGACATTGGGTACCGCGCCAGCATCTAACAACACGTCAAGATTGACAGGTGGCACACAGAAAGGACCGATTGCCGCTGGAGTCAAGTCAATCATCAACACCCCAAGTTCATTTAACTTACGGCTATTTTCCGCATGTACATAGGCGGAAGTCGCATCAAAAGCAATTTTAATCTCATCATCAATCACATGAGGCAGTAATCCATCCACTCCTTCTGCGGTGGTTTTTATGCCCATTTTTGCAGCACGTGCTAAACCCTCTGATGCAGGATCAATTCCCACCATCCATACAGGCTCTAGAAATTCACTACGCTGTAATTTATAAAGCAGATCCGTACCGATATTGCCCGGACCAATCAATGCACATTTAATCTTTTTCATACACTCATTCTCTTTAAAACGCGCTTAAGCACTTTATTCAGCAGCGAAAACGGCAGTGACTGCACCAAAGCCTTCAATTTCAACATGGAACTCATCACCCGGGTGGGCAACCACCATCGGACCCAATGCACCCGTTAAAATAATGTCTCCAGCCAATAATGGACGCCCACGGCGAACCATTTCATCCGCAAGCCAGACTGCTGCATTCAGTGGATTGGCTAAACAGGCTTTGCCTTGTCCTTGAGACACGACTTCATCCGCCCGTGTCATGGTCATTTTGCAGTTGACTAAATCTAAATTATCGAGTGGAACGGGGCGTGAACCTAAAACATAAGCGGCAGAAGAGGCATTGTCTGCGACAGTATCGATTAATGAGATTTTCCAATTTTCGATTCGGCTATCAACCACTTCAATCGCAGGTAAGGCATATCGTGTTGCACTGATAATATCTGCATAGGTATGTTTTTCTTGAGTCAGATCTCGATCAATAATCAAGGCGATTTCAGCTTCAACCTTGGGTTGGATCAAACGACCGGCAGGAATAGCCTCACCATCACCATATGCCATATCCGCAAATAGCATTCCAAAATCAGGTTGATCTACACCTAATTGAGCCTGCACAACTTTTGAGGTCAAGCCTATCTTCCGTCCCACCAAACGGCGTCCTTCTTTGAGTGCCCGTTGTGTATTTACTTCCTGTACAGCGTATGCAATATCGACATCAGCACTTTGGTCACCTAATTGAGGAAGCACGGGTGCAATTGCTACCTTGAGCAACTCCGCTTCTCTTAAAGCCAAAGCAACAGATTCAATGCATGTTTCAACAGCGTTCGACATCATGTTTCCTTAAACTGCAAAATTGGACTTCATACCGTTTTAGAGGACTAAATCTCACATCCAATCAATTGGAGATTGTGCTTTTAATGAGCCAGATCAATCGGTGCAGTTTTACTGCATCTGGTCACTACTCTTTTTAAAACGTGTACTTTTTTAAACAGTTTAAGCATCAGGGAAAATGGCATTGCGATGCCAATACTTATTTTATTTATGACAATAGCTACAACCTATAAATGTTTCTTCTTTTTTTTTAAATTTAAGATCATGACGATCAGATTACTCTCCTGTAAATCAAAGATAAAAGCAGCAAACCCAGCATGATTCCACACTGAGTTTGGCTCTTGTAAGCATCAATCCACAAAAAGCGCTTGCGGGTTTCTCAAGTTTTTCCGATTTTTGATTGTATCAATATATTGTTCAATGACAGGGTGACTTTCAATCAACGCCATTTTCAATTGCCAAAACAACATGGAACCGACAAAGACATCTGCCGCGGTAAATTGCTCACCACACAAATAAGGCTGAGCCTGTTCCAAGCCTTGAATTAAAGCCGTATAAGTGTCCTGAAAATTTCCATAGCCAATATGCATTTTTTGTTCATCGCCGATCTCAATGTTGAATGCGCGATCGGTATTCGCTGCATCCCACGGGCCAGCAGCAAAAAACAACCAACGGAAATATAAACCACGCTTCGGATCATCCAATGCAGGCGCAAGTCCTTGATCAAAAAATTTATCTGCCAAATAAGCACAAATTGCAGCCATTTCATAAATCACGACATCTCCATCAACCAAAGTAGGTACTTTGCCAAATGGATTAATTTTCAGATAAGATTCTGATTTCATCTCAGTATGAAAAGCCAACTCAATTTTTTCAAATTCAGCACCGAGTTCTATCAATAGCCACTCAACAACAAGACCTCTAGACTGTGCGTTGCTATATAGTTTTAAGCCCATTTTTTCCATTCCTTTATTGTGGTTCTTGTAATATAAGCGTGGGCATTGTCAGTTTTTGTCAGGAGCTTTTCATCATTGATTGCTTTTGTAATTCTTTTTGCCACCAAGCGTGAAAAAGATGGCGCTTAAACTCAGGATAAATAGTGTCAGTCACTTTCATTTCCTGTATGCGGTCTAAACGAAAATTACGAAAATCTTCCCGTAACTCACACCATGCAGCCAACAACATTTTGTCGTTAAAATATCCCAACACAAATGGCCAGACTACTCGCGTAGAAATATTGTGTTTTTCATCGAGATAGTTCACTTCAATTTTGACCTGATATCGGATTGCCAAGCGTACCTGTTCAACAATTTTCTCATCGACTTCAAGCCAATAGCTCACTGAACGCAACATGGTTTCATTCATCAATTCTTGTTTATTTTTCGGCAGTACTGCATTGAGTTTAGTTAAAACCGAGTGTGAGGCATTTTTTAATGCGGGATCAGGAACGGATTTTAACCAATGCAAGGCCAAAAACACGGCTTCAATCTCTGTTTCATCCAGACTCATCGGAGGAAGCAAAAAGTTTTCCTTGAGCTGAAATCCTAATCCGGCACTGCCCTCGATATGAACCCCTTGATCTCGTAAACTCTCAATATCCCGATACACACTTCTTACGCTAATATCTAGATGTGTGGACAAGTGTTGTGCAGTAATCGGGTAACGCTGTTCACGTAAAAGCTGTAACAGTGTCAATAATCGAATAGAACGGCTCATAGGAAATTTTCTTGTTATATACGTTTTAAATAAGCTGACGTTGTTTGCCAAAAGCAAACAACGTATATCGCCAGCTAAGCAACCTCTGAAGTATTGATTTGTGTCTTTAAAAATTCATGTAAAACTGTCACATTGTTGGCAATCATCAATGGATTAAATGCCTTGAGCACATCAATGCGATGTACGCCATAACTCACGCCCACACGCGGCATCGCAATTCTTTGTGCCATTTCCAAATCATATGAGGTATCTCCCACCATAATCGCTTGCTCAGCATGAATCCCCGTGTAATTTAAAATTTCAGTCAACATCAAAGGATCTGGTTTAGATTTAGTCTCATTGGCTGCACGTGTGACTTCAAATAATTCAAGGCTTTGTGTTTGAGCCAAGACCCGATCCAGACCACGACGGCTTTTTCCTGTTGCCACAGCCAATTTGATATTCTGATTTTTTAAATCGTACAGCATCTCGGAAACACCAGCGAACCACTGATCATCTTTAGAGTGTTCAACATAATGATCGCCATAGCACTTCAAAATATCTTCATGTAAGGCTGGAACTTGAGGAAACAGCACTTGAGCCACTTCAGGCAAGCCTAAACCAATAATGCTTTTAGCCGCCTCAGGTGTTAAGGGCTGATCATAAACTTTCGCAGCAAACATTAAACTTTCAACAATTTGCCCAACTGAATCAAATAATGTTCCATCCCAGTCAAAGACAATCAGTTCTACAGGCTTTTGCATGAATTACTTCCAATATGTGTTGCGTTGATTCGGGGTTTTAAGTCTCCCCGATAGAGATTACCGTATCACAGACCATGAGAGGTGATATTGATTTATTTTCATCCTTGCTTGTTAACGTCATCACTCATGCCAAACATGTGGAAATTTCGACCATCAGATCTCCACATGTTAAAAAGTGAAAGAACAGGGTTCAACTAGTCTTTCTTTTGTGCTCTTAATTGCGCCACCAAACTTTGCATATCTTCCGGTAAAGGTGCTTCAATCACAGGATAGCCCGGGATTTCCAAACGCATGGCATGTAAACACAATCGACGCGGATTCGGTCCCCGATATTCTGTTTCATGACCATATTTTTCATCCCCAACCAAAGGATGACCGATACTTAAACCATGCACACGAATCTGATGGGTACGTCCTGAAAGCGGCGAAGCATAGACCAAGGTGGCATGCATAAAACGTTCAGCGACATTCCATTGCGTCTTGGATTCTTTACCTTCTTTTGACACACGTACGCGGCGTTCACCATTGGATAACTCATAACGCAACAATGGTTGGTCAATAAGCTGACGGTCAAGACTGACCTGCCCTTTCACGATTGCGGCATAAGTTTTTTGGATTTTATGTTCACGTAATAAATCTTGCAGCGTTTTCAAAGTACTGCGTTTTTTACTCACCATCACCAAGCCTGAAGTATCACGGTCAATACGGTGAATCAGCTCTAAATATTTTTTGCCTGTTGCTGCACGCAAGCCTTCGATCAAGCCATATGCGACGCCACTCCCGCCATGTACAGCAATTCCAGAGGGCTTATTGACCACCATCAGCCCTTCATCTTCATAAATCACTCGGCTGAGTAAACTCTGGGCGACTTTATCAGACACTGGAGCATCGGTTTCGTCTTTCTGTTCAAATCGAATAGGTGCAACACGGATTTGATCACCAATAGCCAACTTGGTTTCAGCCTTGATGCGTTTTTTATTGACGCGTACCTGTCCTTCACGAATTAAGCGATAGATCCGACTTTTTGGCACACCTTTAAGACGCGTAAACAAGAAATTATCTATGCGTTGACCTTCTTGATGTTCGTCCACTTCAAACCAAGTGACACTTTGCCATTGTTGCGTAGAATTCATACAGTTACGTGATCCAATAAAAAACTAAAATTTGATTAAAAACTGATCATTTAGACTATACATTTCATACAAAATAAGTGTATAGCCCATAGGCAGATGATTCAAGGTTTGCTATAGTCAGCGCACGGATACCACCGTAAGTGAAGTTTATTATGTTCCTTTCACCCATTGAAAATGGAATATAAAAGGTAAACTTCACGACAGATACGGAAAGGTCCCAAAAGAATATGCCGACGCCGAAGGCTTTATTATATCGGCAAAAAGACAAACTGTTGCGTTTAATTGTACTTTAAGTACAGAAATCGGTTTGTTTAAAAATATATGTCGCCAACCCAGACGTTGGTTTTTAAACATAAACTGATACACATCAGACAAGTCGCTTTAGAGTGTTTTTCAGGACATAAGTGTTTGAGGCATTGGAACTGCACAATTTGTAAAGATACGATGATCATTCCGTATCAAGACGCTCTCACCAAAGTTGAGATGCTCTTCGAGCAATGTGACAGTGAAAGACGAAACAAATCAGTCATCCAATGCACCACTTTCAGTACCAGTGAAAGCCTCAAAAACTTTAATTGTGCAAAGATTAAAGAAGTATTGCAGCATCAATACAGGTATCAAAAGCCCAAGCTTGCTCAAAACAAGTGGGTTCATTACTGAAATCATATAGATGTACTGATGGTTTGAGTTTTGATCCAATATTCAGATGTTCGCTTCACTTAAACAGATAGCGAGTTGTTGGTGTGAATCACTATTAGGTGTTACACCCATGAAACGTATGTTGATTAATGCAACACATGCAGAAGAAGTTCGCGTTGCACTCATCACTGGTCACCGTCTTTATGATTTCGACTTAGAAAATCGTACCCGTGAGCAAAAGAAAGCCAATATTTATAAAGGGCATGTCACTCGCGTAGAACCCTCTTTAGAAGCTGTATTTGTAGAATATGGTGCAGGTCGTCAAGGTTTCCTGTCGATGCGCGAAATTGCAAATAGTTACTACAAAGCAGATCCTCGCCAAACTTCAAATATCCGTGAGTTGATTACAGAAGGCACTGAACTTTTAGTGCAAGTTGAAAAAGAAGAACGTGGCAATAAAGGTGCCGCACTTTCAACTTATATTTCTCTGGCGGGTCGTTATTTGGTGCTTATGCCAAACAATCCAAAAGGTGGCGGTATCAGTCGTCAAATTTCTGGATCAGTTCGTGAAGAATTGAAAGAGATGTTGGCTTCATTAAACACACCACGTGGCATGAGTGTCATTGTTCGTACCGCGGGGATTGGTCGTTCACAAGAAGAACTGCAACTCGACCTGCAGCATTTATTGGATCTTTGGGCTCAAATCCAAAACTCGGCCAACTCAGGTCCATCACCAATGCTTGTCCATCAAGAAGCAGGTGTGGTTACCCGTGCCATTCGTGATTACTTACGTGATGATGTAGCAGAAATTTTAATTGATTCAGAGCAAGCATATAACGAAGCCTACAACTTTGTTAAAGCGGTGATGCCAAATCAATTGGATAAACTCAAAACCTATACCTTAAATGAACCATTGTTTGCTCACTTTGGTATTGAAAGCCAAATTCAAACGGCTTATGAACGTGAAGTCAAGCTTCCTTCAGGTGGTTCGATTGTCATTGACCAAACTGAAGCTTTGGTTTCAATTGATATCAACTCAGCAAAATCAACGCGTGGTCACGACGTAGAAGAAACTGCGTTAAGCACCAACTTAGAAGCTGCAGAAGAAATTGCTCGCCAATTACGTTTACGTGATATCGGCGGTTTGGTTGTGATCGACTTTATCGATATGACCAAAGAACGTAACCAACGTATGGTCGAAGCCAAACTTCGTGAAGCAACACAAAGTGATCGTGCACGTATCCAGTTTGGTCAATTGTCACGTTTTGGTTTAATGGAAATGAGCCGCCAGCGTTTACGCCCATCACTGGAAGAAGCAACAGGTTATGTATGCCCGCGCTGTCATGGTACAGGTATGGTTCGCGACTTACGTTCACTTTCTCTTTCAATCATGCGTAAGGTTGAAGAAATCGCGCTTCGTGAACGTCATGGTGAAGTTCAAGTTGAAGTTCCTGTTGAAATCGCGGCATTCTTGTTGAATGAGAAACGTCACAGCCTAGTTTACTTAGAGCAGACCTCAAATGTGCGCGTGACTGTACTCCCTCACCCGCATTTAGAAACACCGCATTACGAAATTTCATATAATCCGGAAGGTTTTGCGCCAACAAGCTATGAGCGTACAGAAGCAACACGTTCAAGTGAAAAAGAACTGGGTTATCAATCTTCTGAATGGCATTTGGAAGAAGAACAGACTCAGCAAAATACTGCACCTGCCCAAGCCCAAAACAATAAACAAAATAGAAAGCAGCAACCTGCTCAAGCTCAAAAAGCGGTTCAGGCACAAATTGCTCAAACATCATCAAGTCCGTGCGCATGGTTAGAAAACTTGTTTGTACAAAAACAAGCCGCAACCATTGACCAATCACGTACTGCAAACAATGCAGCAGCAGCGATTGAACAAATGATTAATGGCGGTGCTGTCAGCCGTGGTCAGTTTGGTCAGATCAATCAGCATGCTTCAACAGCAGCAATTGAAGCTCAGATTGTTCCTGAAACCAATGCTTATCTTTCACATACACCAGTTCAAAAATCAGAACCGCGTGAATATGAAAAGCATGTTGAGAAAGAAGAAAAATCTCAACGTAATAATAAAAACAAAAATCGCAACAAGCACAAAGAGTCTCGTGAACAGGCGAATGATCAACATCAAGTGATCGAAGAAGTGGTTCAGGTGACTCGTCAAGAGCAACGCCAAGAACAGCGTCAGGAGCAACGTGATCAACGCCGTCAACAAAAGCAGCAACGCCCACAGCATGATCAACATGCAGAGGCAAATAATGAACAGGCTGTTCCGCGCCGTGATCGCAATCATCAACAGCGTCCAAATCGTCCGAATCGTCACCGCGACAACAGCGTATTTAATGATGAGCAACAAGCTGCATCTCACAACGCGTCTGTAGAGTTAGCTCAACCGCAAGACAAACAACCCAAAGTTGAAGTTATTGATGCACCTCAACATGCATCGATGACCACTGCATTGGTGGTTAATCTGGATCAGGCCCAAAGTGAAATTGTTGCATTGACACCGCAACAAGCCACAGTACCTGCGAAAGCGAAGAAACATGATCGTCATGAAAAAGGCGAAACCGTAGCAAAAGCACCTCGCTCTGCTGAAACTCAACCTGTGGCTATACCTGCTGAAGAAAATCAGAGCGTACAGGCTGAGCCACAACTCAGCGTGGAGACAACTGAAGTACAGCAGCCTGTTCAACGTGCGAGCAATGATCCTCGTCAAAAACGCCGTCAACAGCGTGAAGCAGCACAAGCAAAAGCTGCCGCACCTAAGATCAGACCTTCTCAAGTACCGATGTTAAATCAGTACTCTGTGGGTTCTTTGATTCGCCATGTCTATGGTGATGATTGCGCGGTACTGATTGAACAATTTGGTTTAATTCCAACATTCAATCGTGCGTTGCTTAAATTCACAGAAGAGTATTCTGCAACCTTAACAGTTCAAGAAACTGTTGAACCAGCGAAACAACCTGTGACACGTGATGTTGCTGTTACAAAAGCAGCGCCAGAAGCACAACCCGCAGAAGTGTTAGATTTAACACCGCCAAAACCTGAAAATGACCGCCGTGTAGCAAATGATCCTCGCGAACGTCGTCGTTTAGCCAAACAAGCTGCGGTGCAGGCAAAGCAAGCACATCAAGCTGAACTTGAGCAAAATCAAGAACAAGCAAAACCTGCAGCGCCAGCGGAAGCTAAAGCTGAAGAGACAGCAACTGGAGAGGTTTCTGCACCGGAAACTGTTGAAGAAAAAGCACAGACAGAAAACACTGTGGAAACCACAGTGGCACCTGTTGCTGCTAAATCAACTACAGCAACTGAAACAGTAGCGGCGAAACCGTCAAAAAGCGCAACAGCTGCAACGGAAAAAGCGCAAAAAGCACAGCAAGCTTTGGCTTTAGATACAGCAGCAGCTTCTGATGAGACAGCAACATCCAAGGCAGACGTTGCTGCGACAGAAGATAAGCCTGCCCGCCCTCGTCGCCCTCGTGGACGTCCACCTAAAAAAGCGACACCGCCAGCTGCTGAGTAATCAAGTAAATTTGCTTAAAATGTAGCGATTAAAGAAAACCTAGTCATTTCGATGGCTAGGTTTTTTTGCTATTTTGAATAGATTTTAAAGACATTTGTCAGATTAGGTTGATTGCACTAGTCTTAAACGATTAAAAAGACAAATGTCTAAACGATAAGGTGATTTTTATTTCCGCTCTGATGCTTGGATCTGGAACTGAAAATAGTATCTACTGATCATTTATACATGTTTACTTCAACACAGACATGACATGAAATTTGATACGTACCTTATGCAGCTCAATGACACGCTAAGAAATTGTATTGGATTACGAAAAAAAAATAGGATTGATATGAGTCAAACAACACAGACCGATCTCATCGGATTTGCTGATGTAGCCGAGCGCTTACCACAGCTCATCAATAAGCTTCCAAATATCCTGACTGGACTTAAACAAGCTTATATCAGAACGCCCAATACCCCTGCCGGGCTAGGTCTAGCTTTTGAACGAGCGGTCAAGCGTAATCCATATGGAGATGCGTTATTATTTGAAAATCAACGCTACAGCTATAAAGAGCTGAATGCTTGGGCAAATCAAATTGCGCATTTCTATCTTTCTCTTGGTATAAAAAAAGGCGATGTGATCACCGTGATGATCGAAAATCGTCCAGAGTTGATTGCGACAGTGATTGCTTTAGCAAAAATTGGTGTGACCTCCGCACTTGTAAATACCTCACAAACAGGCAAAGTACTCACACACAGTGTCAACCTCGTTAATCCCGTGGCAATTGTGGTTGGAGAGGAATGTCGTGCTGCTGTGGATGAAGTTCGTCAAGATTTAAATATCGCTTCAGATCGCCTGCACTGGTTTGCAGATCAAGATACCCTGAAAGAATCTGGTAACGCACCGCAAGGCTATATCAATCTTGCACAAAAAATTGATGCATTTCCTAAATTCAATCCTGCAACAACCCACAATGTTAAAGGCAAAGATGGACTATTTTACATCTATACCTCAGGAACAACGGGGTTGCCTAAAGCTGTTGTATTTACCAATAGTCGTTGGACGCTTGCCTATGGGACATATGGTCACATCTTAAATTTAGGTGAAGATGACGTAATGTACTGTACTTTACCGCTTTATCATGCAACAGGTATGGTGGTGTGTTGGTGCGGTGTCATTGCAGGTGGCTCGGCTTTGGCTATCCGCCGTAAATTTTCAACCTCTGCATTTTGGTCAGATGTTAAAAAGTTCAACGCTTCTGCAATTGGATACGTGGGAGAACTCTGTCGCTATCTCATGGATGCAGCACCATCCGAACTTGATCATTCACACCGAGTCACCAAAATGATCGGTAATGGCATGCGTCCAAATATCTGGAACAAGTTTAAACAGCGCTTTGGGATTGAAGAAATACTTGAATTGTACGCCTCAAGTGAAGGCAATGTGGGTTTCAGCAATATCTTCAACTTTGATAACACTGTTGGTTTTTCCCCTACTCCCTATGCCATTGTACAGTTTGATAAAGAAAGTAATGAAGCAGTACGTGATGCAGATGGCTACTGCCGAAAAGTCAAAAAAGGCGAAGTGGGCTTATTGATCGGTAAAATTACCAAACGTTCTCCTTTTGATGGCTATACAGACCCAGAAAAGAACAAATCCGTGATCATGAAGGATGTCTTTAAACAAGGCGATGCTTATTTTATCACTGGCGATTTGGTCCGTGATATCGGTTTCCGTCATGCTCAGTTTGTTGATCGTCTGGGAGATACTTTCCGTTGGAAAGGTGAAAATGTATCTACCACTGAAGTTGAGAATATCTGTAGTGACTATCCTAAGATTACAGAAGCAGTGGTTTACGGCGTTGAAATTCCCAATACCAATGGTCGTGCAGGTATGGCGGCAATTACCTTACATGAAGGTGAACAACTGACAGAACAAGATTTGAGCCAGATGGTTGCTGATTTTAAAAAGAACCTTCCCGCTTATGCTGTTCCAGTTTTTTTACGTATTCAAGAGATTGTAGAAACGACAGGAACATTTAAATATCAGAAGAACAAACTGAAAGAACAGGCTTTTAATCCTGAAAAAACCTCTGATCGCTTGCTGGTACTTTTGCCAAGTGCGACAGCATATTGTGATGTTACCCCAGAGGTTTACGCCAATATTGAAGCTTATAAATACCGTTTCTAGAAATAAAAGCCCTGTTTTCAGGGCTTTTTTAATTGATTTTGTGTTATTTATAACCGAACGCTGCAAACTTTCTTAATTTTTACTTGCGCTCTATCAATATCTTGCTAAAATACGCTCCATCAAAACAAAAGGGTCGTTAGCTCAGCTGGTAGAGCAGCGGACTTTTAATCCGTTGGTCCCGCGTTCGAATCGCGGACGACCCACCACTTATTGTTTTGACCTGTATGGATAACGAATGAAAATTACTGGTTTTCATATCGCTTTAAGTAAAGTTTCACTTTACATCCTAACTCAGGGTCGTTAGCTCAGCTGGTAGAGCAGCGGACTTTTAATCCGTTGGTCCCGCGTTCGAATCGCGGACGACCCACCATCTTTATGTTTCAATCTGAACATGGATACCGAGTGAAAATTTAGATTTTCATTGATTCGGATAAAGTTATACTTTATACATCCTGACTCAGGGTCGTTAGCTCAGCTGGTAGAGCAGCGGACTTTTAATCCGTTGGTCCCGCGTTCGAATCGCGGACGACCCACCATTCTTTCTTAGGGCTTCTTTCCGTACTCCTTTGGGACTATACTAGAAACGAAACCTGCAAATGTTCCGACCTAGACCAAACATCATCTTTTTTTGATGCTTCGCCGTTCTTGAAAATTTTGCTTCATCTTTTGTTGTTATGTCTAAATATACTTGTTTTAGACAAATACAGGGTTGTTAGCTCAGTTGGCAGAGCAGTAGACTCTTAATCTATTGGTCGTGGGTTCGAACCCCACACAACCCACCATATTTATCAATAACTTAAAAATTTATATCTAAAGTAAATCCATTATAAATATTACTGTGTAAGCACTATGTAAGCATTAATTTTATTTTTATTACAATCATCGAACTTAGCACACTACTCTTTTCATAAAGCAATAAAGCCCATATCACTATCACACTCCCTCAAAAGGTCAGATAAGAACTCAAACTCACCTATATGATAGCTACCTAGAATATCTTGACCTAAAGTCTCCTATAACCTAATCAGGCATAGTAATGATGTGTGCTGAATTAACAGGAGACTTCTACTTGGGAGATTCTAGGCAGCCAACTTATGAAAGCTCTCTGCCTTTCTCATCTCTCTTTCCAATACCTTCCTATATTGGGTCAATGTGAGTAACAATATCAATCACATTGTGATTTTTAAGCACTTCATTTCTCGCCTCTACTGCAATTCTGTGGCCTTCTTTGACACTTTGTTCACCACTAACTTCTAAGTGAACATCGACAATAGTCATGTCACCCATTTTACGTGTTCTCAATTGGTGCAGACCTAATATCCCTTCTTTCTTCAATAAAGTTTCTCTGATCTCAGCTATTTCATCTTCGTTCGCCGATTTATCCATCAAATCGTGTAAGGCTGTCCAACTAAACTCAAATCCCATTTTTGTAATCATCAAACCAACAACTAAGGCTGCGATTGGGTCAAGAATTGGATAGCCAACAAGATTACCAATAATCCCTAACGCGACAACAAAGGAAGAGGCTGCATCCGAACGTGCATGCCATGCATTCGAAATCAATAAGCTTGATTTCACTTTTTTGGCAATAGAGAGCATATAGCGAAATAATAATTCTTTAAAAATCAATGCGACTATAGCAATCCAAAGCGCTACACTATGAACTTTTGGGATTTGTTCAGGATGAAGGATCTTATGTATTGATGTCCATAACATTCCTATTCCAACAAATAGTAAAATTAAGCCGAGTATAAAAGATGCTGCATTTTCAAAACGAAGATAACCATATGGGTGTGTATCATCAGGTGCTTTTTGACTATGACGGTTCGCCACCAATACAATAAAATCTGCAACTAAATCACTTAAAGTATGGATACCATCTGCAACTAGACCTTGTGATTTTGAAAAAATACCAATCAATATCTGTCCAATCGACAGAAAGATATTAACACATACACTAACCCATGTTGATTTGGATGCAGCTTTTGCTCTCGACTCAAAATCAATATTTGATTCAATCATAATCTTTAGACTCTTGGTTTATTTTTTAAAATAAAGCATACTTTTCAGAATATTATCTTTAAGTACATAATGATGAATTAAGGCAGCTATAGCATGTAAACCTATAAGTACCATGAAAAAATTACCAAGATATTCATGAGTTTCACCAATTATTTCCACATCCCGTAAGTTACTTATTAAAGGTAAATTTATACCAAATAACTGATAACTTTCGGTTAATCCTGATAAAGTTAACCAACCCAACATAGGAATTAAAAACAACAATGAATAAAGCATGTATTTGACGATCAAAAATAAAGTTTGTTGATATTTACTCATCACTTTATTAAGTGGAGGATCTTTTCTATAAAGATAAATCGTTATAATTCTGATAAAAAATAAGAAGAATACTGATATTCCAGCAAAAATATGAAGTTCCCCACTTTTTAAATGTACCGTTGGATCTCCCCTAGTAATATAAGCTAATGCAACAAGGAGAAGGGTCAGCCAATGTATAATCATTATGGGAAAAGGATATTTGTTTTTCATACTTGTACCAAAATTTTAAAAAATTCAAATATTTCTAAAATCGTATAAATAATATCTTAAATTCTTATTAAGTTTGATAAATTTAATAATAGAAGTTTTTTATATTTTTATAGAGTTTTTATGAACTTTATAAATATTAAAATTCTGCACATTATTCTTCCACAAAAATATAAAAAAGCTCACAAGTATTACAATTAAAGATTTAGTCACTATTTCTAATAATAGCTAAACAGATAAACTAAATTTAATTTTAATTACCATACCATATTCACTATTCGGTTTAAAAATCTCTATTTCTCCAGAGTATAAGTCAACAATTTGCTTAACAATAGATAAACCAAGCCCACTTCCTATTACTTCACTGGTTTGATTAATGCGATAAAAGCGCTGGAATATAAAAGGTATCTGCTCGTCATCCACTCCAATGCCATTGTCCTCAATCTCAACAAAAGGTTGTCCATTTTCTATTCCACAAGTGATTTTAATAATAGGGGCACGAGTTTGACTACGATAAATAATGGCATTTTCTAATATATTTCTCAGCATGATCTCAAGTTGATCAGATTGTGCCAAAATTAGTGCTGAAGTTAATTCTAGTTTCAAATCGATCTTGGCTTTATGGAAATGAAAATCCATCATCGTCACAGTACTATTAATAATATTGACCAAATCTATCTGCGTTTTAATCTGAACTGCATTTGGTTCAAGACGAGCTAATGTTAGTAATTGAGCGATCATACGTGAGGCTTTATCTACCCCCCTCATAATATCTTGAGTAGCTTCTTGCAACTCTTCAACTGAACGTGCACTTTGTAAAATTTGAGCATGCATACGAATTGCAGCAAGTGGCGTTCGCAATTCATGTGCTGCATTGGAAGTAAAGCGCTTTTCCCTTTGAATGCTCTCAGCAATCTCACTCAATAATGTATTTAATGAACTGACCAGCGGTTCAATTTCTTTAGGTACTACAGGATGGATAGGACTTAAATGTTCAATTGATTGTTTTTCTAAGTTTTGGCTAATGCTATACACCGCGGATAAATTGCTGCGGATGATACGGATAATCAACCAGAACAAAAGTGGTAAAAATACCGCTGACACCAAGATCAAAAACAACAGCATATCTTTTTGGATATCTTCGCGAATCGCCCAGACTTGTGCAATTTGCACCTGAATGGTATGGGTACTATCCCAAGCTGAATAGCTTCGATAGGTCTTACCATGCATATTGATCCATCCGAAACTGCTTTGTTGAACCAAGGGCTTGGTGGTCACGCCAACCGAACGATAAATCAATTGCCCATCACCATGCCAAATCTGAAACACGATCTGGTCATAGTGTTCACCTTGGATCTTTTCAATCGCAGTATGTTCAGGCACCTTACCATTGAGCGTGCTTAGGGTAGTAGACAATAAGGCATGCGCTGTTTCCGCCAGAGATTTATCGAAGATATTATTGGCAGTTTTTTGCATGCCCCAATAAATACAACCCAAACTCCCTGCCCAGACACTGGTGGTAATCACCAGTAATATCATGGAAAGCCGTTGTGTTAACGAATAACTACGGATCTTTTCGGTGATTGGCTTTTCTGCTGTTGGCTTGTCTGCTGTCGATTTATCTTTCATTGGCTGGACTCATCCATGATGTAACCAAAACCTTGTACGGTACGCACAATATTTTTACCCAATTTACGTCGTAAGTTATGAATATGTACTTGGATGACATTACTGCTGACATCAGCATCGTAGGCATAAAATGAATTTTCAATATTTTCACGAGAAATCACTCGACCACGATTAAGACTAAGTAATTCAAGTAAGTGAAATTCTTTATGGGTCAATTCGACCTCGACACCATCTAAAAACACTTGTTTGTTGGCCTTGTTGATCTGAATATTACCAATCTGGATCAGGTCACTAACATCACCAGAGATGCGTCGTAGTACCGCTTGAATACGTGCCACCACCTCATGTAAGTCATAAGGTTTGACCACAAAATCATCGGCACCCGCTTGTAAACCGGCAATACGATCTTCGATTTGGTCTTGTGCGGTAAGGATAATAATCCCGACCATATTTTTTTTACGGCGTAGGGATTTTAAAACCTCAATCCCATTACGATCTGGTAAGCCTAGGTCGAGTAAGACAAAATGGTAGTGATAACTGCCCAGAAAATGATATGCCTGCTCTGCCGTACCCGCGATATCGACCACAAAGCCAGCCTGATCCAAACCACGTGCAGTTGCTTTGGCTAATAAAGCGTCATCTTCTACCAATAAAATTCTCATACTCGACCTATTGAATCATGCAGTTATTGTTTCACCTCATGCTCATGGCCATCATGCTCATGTTCGTCGTGTAATGGCCACAATTGATGTGAATTGAGTAATAGTAGTCCGTAGCTCTCGGCATAATCAACTTTGGCTTGATCGATACGGTTACGCGCTTCGATCAATTGTTGTGAATGTAACAACAGTTCGTTGAGGCTGAGCTCACCCAATTTATAAGCCTTTTGCATCAGGCTATGTTGCTGTTGCAATTGGGTTAAGTTCTGCTGCGCTTTACCATAACGTACCTGAGCTGACTCCATTTGCGTTGACCAGTACTGCGCTTCCTGACGTAGACGGTTTTCCACACGTCCTACTTCATAATCTGCTTTACGTGCTTCGGCTGCGGCCATACCCGACGCAACACGAGTGTGACTGCCAGATAATGGTACCGAAATCGTCACCCCCATTAAGTTTTCCACGCCCGACTGTTCACGACTATAGCCAAGACTAATGGTTGGATCAGGGATTTTATTGAGCTGTTCACGTTTGTGTAAAGCATGTTGTTGCTCAGCCTGTTTCCGCACCAACTCTAACTCATGGTTAGCGGATAGAATCTGTCGAATCCACTCCGCCTGAGTAAATTTGATTGGACCAACCTGAATCATATCACTGTTCCACTGCTCAGGAATCGTACCACGATAATCACGTGCCAATAGTTGCTGTGACTGATAGTAAGCCACTTTGGCTTGCATATATTTTTCTTCAACTTGGCTATGTTCGTTATTGAGCAACATCAGTTCCAGACGCGGTGCATCACCAGCACGAATACGTTGCTGGGTCATACTCATATACTGTTCGATCTGACCTAACTGTTCTTGCAAACGATTCAGCTGCAAAGCTGCACGCATATAAGCAAACCAGTTGCCTAACAAAGACTTAGCGACTTCGTGTTTGGCATCTTCGTACTTTAACTCTGCAATGTTTACACCACGCTTAGCTAGGTCTTGATCGAGCTGATATTTACCCGATAAGCGGATTTGCTTTTCGACCCCAAAACTCGGCTCATAGCTGTTGGATTTGGATTGACCCTCTTGAGCATCTGTCTTACGCAGCTGCATCCCGGCACGTACTGTCCATGGGTGTTGACCCAATTTGAGTCCTTGGCCAGCAAAGTCTGCATAGTCTTGGTCTGAGATCGCAGCACGCACAGTCGAGTGCTCAGCCAAACTTTGTTTAACTGCTTCTACTGGTGGCAAGACTGGATCGAGACTCGGTTCAGCCCATGTAGCTTGGGTAAAAGCCAAGCAGCAGCCAAGTCCGAGTAAACGTAACATTTTACTGAGTACAGCGGGTTGAATTTTGATCTGCATATTGAGATTTGAGTTCATCAGTCAAGTGCTCCTTGGCCTGCATAGCCAGAGGTCACAGTGGGAAGTACCCAGTAGAAACAGTCGCTTGCTTTAAATTTTTGTTTAATATGGTCTAAAACTAAAGGTACCGATGCTTGCGGCAAAACCATCAAGATCAGGTTACGCTCAGTCGCACCACGGATCTTTTCTTGCACATTGCGATAATGCTGACGGCTACCAAAACCCTTGGCTGGCACACAGGTACAACCCGTAACCAGTTCAGGAATCAGCCATAAATGGCTCATCAGTTCTTCGACAATCTCACTCGACACGTTAATAGAGAGTTGGCACATTTCAGGCATGATGATCACTCGCTAAACCAAATTTTTTAAATAGATTAGGTAACAAAATCAGAGTCAATAAGGTACATGAGATCAATCCACCGATCACCACGATAGCAAGAGGGCGCTGAATCTCTGCCCCTGGACCTGTGGTAAATAGCAATGGAATCAGACCCAATGCAGCAATACTTGCAGTCATCATCACTGGACGTAGACGACGCATTGCCCCTTCTCTTACCACTTCCTCAATCTCAATACCGCGGGCAATGAGCTGGTTAAAGTAGCCAATCATTACCAGACCATTGAGCACCGCGATCCCCATCAGCGCGATAAAGCCGACTGATGCAGGTACGGATAGATACTCACCCGTAATCGCCAAGGCCACCACACCACCAATCAAGGCAAATGGAATATTGGCAAACACCAATACCGCTTGGCGTACAGAACCCAATGTAGTGAATAACAAGAAGAAGATCATGGTCAAGGCTGCAGGAATCACCAACATCAAGCGCGCTGCGGCACGTTGTTGGTTTTCAAACTGACCACCCCATTTCAAATTATACCCAGCAGGCAGTTTGACTTTTTCAGCCACTTTTTGTTTGGCTTCATCAACAAAGCCAACCAAGTCACGATCACGCACGTTAGAACGCACCACAGACATACGCGATGCATTTTCACGGTCGATTTTCACTACACCTTCGGTTTTGACCATCTCAGCCAAAGACTGCATTGGAACTGCGGCAGAGTTTTCAACTGGTAATGCGATATTGGCCAAGTTAAAGCTGGATTGGCTTAAAGATGGATCACCTTTCATCATTAACGGTACAGGACGGCCTTGTTCAATGATCGAACCAATCTCTTTACCTTCAATCAATGTTTTCAGTTGCGCTTGAATGTTTTGGCTGTCGAGTTGATTACGCACGGCCATATCACGACGTACACGCAATTCTTGATATTGCACCCCAGAGTTTTCAAGGGTCATCACGTCTTGACTGCCTTCGATCCCCTGTAAAATGCCGGCAATTTGCTTAGATAATTCATTGAGTTTATCGAGGTCTGTACCAAATATTTTCACCGCTAAGTCACCACGTACCCCAGAGAGCATTTCTGACGTCCGCATTTCAATCGGTTGGCTAAAGGTTAAGTTCACGCCAGGGACATCACCCAAGACATGACGAATCTTCGCTAAGATCTGTTCCTTACTTTGACCATTCCACTGATCTTGCGGTTTAAGCACAATAAAGCTATCGGTTTCGTTAAGCCCCATCGGGTCCAGACCGAGCTCATCCGAACCAGTCCGCGCCACGATACGCTTGACTTCAGGCACTTGTTTTAAGATACGTCGTTGAATATCCATATCCAGTGCAATCGAGTTTTGCAGACTAATCGAAGGGATTTTTTCTAGCTGTAAAATGGTATCGCCTTCATCCATGGTCGGCATAAACGATTTACCAATAAATGGGAAAATCAACACCGCCACCAACAAGGCCACACCAGCCATTGCATAGACTTTTTTCGGATTGGCCAAACTCGCATTTAAAACTTTGCTATAAGCCGCTTCAAGTTTACGCACGATAAATGGTGTGTGATGGGCTTGTGATTTGAGGAAGAACGAACACAACACAGGGATAATCGTTAAAGAGAAAAAGAGTGAACTCGACAGTGCAAAGACAATCGTCAACGCGACGGGTGAGAACAGCTTGCCTTCTAGACCTTCCAAAGTCATCAGTGGGATAAACACCAACATAATGATGATCATACCCGCAGTCACAGGTACCGATACTTCACATACCGCACGATAAATTACATTCAGCGGTGGTAAAAATGACCGGTTTTTGGATTCATGTGCATCGGCCAGCTGCATCTCGATATTTTCAACCACCACTACGGCAGCATCGACCAGCAAACCAATGGCAATGGTTAAACCACCGAGCGACATCAAGTTGGCACTTAAACCAAACTGACGCATCATCAAGAAAGTACTCAATGCTGATAGCGGTAAAATCGCTGCCACCACCAATGCAGAGCGTAAATTCCCCAAGAACAACAACAGTAAAATTAAGACTAAAACGATAGCTTCAAATAGTGTCTTACTCACGGTATGAATGGCACGGTTGACCAATTCACCACGGTCATAAAACGGCTCAATAGTGGTGCCTGCAGGTAAGGTTTTTTCGATCTCTTGCAAGTGTTCACGCACATGTTGTACCACTTGACGCGCATTGGCACCTTTTAAGCTGAGTACAATGCCTTCAACCGCTTCACCTTGACCATTTTCAGTTACGGCACCATAACGGGTTAAAGCACCAGTATGTACTGTCGCAACGTCTTTGACTTGAACCAAAACACCTTGGTTGTTGGAAACAATAATATCACCCAACTCAGCCAAGTTACTGACACGACTATCACTACGAATCAGCAGTGATTCACCATTTTCATTGAGTCGACCAGCACCATCACTGGCGTTGTTAAGTTCAATCGCTTGTTGCAGTCGATTGAGTGATAAACCACGTGCAGCTAAGGCTTCTAGGTTCGGTGTCACTTCAAACGTACGTACCAAACCACCCAAAGAGTTGACATCAGCCACCCCTTCGATCTTACGTAACTGTGGACGAATCACGCGATCCAACAAGGTCCGTTTTTCCATGTCACTCAGTGAACCATGTAGGGTAAACATAAATGACTCACCCAAAGGCGTGGTCATCGGCGCGATCCCACCCGAAGCACTGCTTGGCAATGCGGACATGACGCCACTTAAGCGTTCATTGACCTGTTGTCTGGCCCAATAAGGATCAGTGCCTTCGGCAAAGTCCAAAGTAATAATGGCAATGGCATATTTGGATTGCGAACGCAGTACGGTTTGATGCGGAATCCCCAACATTTCTTGTTCGATTGGCACCACGATACGACTTTCCACTTCTTCGGGAGTCATACCTGGTGATTTCATCACGATCTGAACTTGAGTACTCGATACATCAGGAAAGGCATCGATCGGTAGCTTGGTAAAAGCCATGTAGCCAGCCACACTGATCGCCAGACCAATCAGCAAAATCAGGATGCGTTGGCCAAGTGAAAATGCAATGATACGTTTCAACATGTGCTTGGCCTCAATGCGCTGCGGCTGCAGTATTGCTATTGACGGCAGGTGCTTGTTCTGTACCAAAGCCTGACCAAACGGCTTTTAGACGCTCAACACCACTGACAGCAATGCCCATACCTGGTTTTAAACCGGTTGAAGCGATATAACTGTGTTGTTGATTTTCACCCACAACATCCACTGGCACTGCAGCATAACCATTTTGATTTTTCACAAAGACGATATGTTTGCCATCTTTTAAAGTCAGTGCCGCACTCGGTACAGTCCAAGCAGCCATCGCTGTTGAGTTATGGCTTTGCAGCTGTGCTTTAACAAACTGTTGTACATGCAGACAGCTATGATTGGCACTCATCTGTGCCACGACATTTTGAGTTTGCGTATTGCCTGCCAATGCTGGCGCGATTTTTTGCACCTGACCAGTAATCTCACAGCCTTCTACTTTAACCGTATCGCCAATATGAATAAATTTACTGTCAGCTAAACTGGCTTGTAATAGCAGTTGCAAAGGTAAATCGCCATTGACCAACTGACCGAGTACCGCCCCTATTTCTACATATTGACCCGCAGAAACTTGTAGGCTTTCCACCTGACCACTGGCTGGGCTTTTTACAGAAACCACAGGGTTAAGACCATTAGCACTGCTGCCCCCCATAAACTGCAACATACGTTGTTTTGCACTTAAGTCGATGCTCAAACGTTGCACTTGGTTTTGTGCTTCTTGGACACGTTTTTCTGCAATGATGCCTTCAGCAAAGAGTTTTATTTCACGTGCTAAAGTTTGCTGTGCCAGTTGTTGCTGTGCACGAATTTGTAATATTTCATTTTGAGTTTGAATCAGGTCTGGACTACTTACAGTCAGTACATTGCTATTGCGTGCAATGGCCGCCAAAGGTTGCACCAAAACTTGTTGTACTACCCCAGCAACTGGACTGGTCAACACCACTTTACTTTCAGGTGACCACTGCGCCAGACCTTGCAAAGACAAAGTCGTTTGAATATCAGTACTTGGCTGACCCAAACTTTGTAGTTGGATGCCGACTTGTTTAATTTGCTCTGGTGAGATCAAGATTTGATTACCCGAAGCATCACTTTTAATCGCTTCATTGGCTGCAGCATCGGTTTCCTTAACTTGTGCAGCTTCATTCTTGTTTGACAGTAAGCTACTACCTAACAAAATCGCAACGATAACCACGGCCAATGCGCCAATGGCGAATAATAGTTTTTTATTACCCAGTACACTTACTTGTTGACTCACTGACCCCACCCTCAAAGAGATTTTTCTATGCAAGGGTAAAACCAAGTTATTAAGATCCGATTAAGTTTGATCTTCAAATTTATTAGTTTTAATTAGAGTGTGTTGACATTTGCTGTACTAATTTTAATCTCAGATAAAAATCATTTTTAATAACAATAGTTTAGGAGTGATATTCCCAATAGAGCACTTGCAACAAAATATTTATTTTTATATAAAATTCATATAGTTACTGTTAAAATATCAAAACTCCTAATCCCATTAAGCTTTTTTATTAAAACTTGCTGACCTTCTTATTCATCCTGAATGATAGTATTTTGAGTACTGATTGCACCCTCATCTCTGTCTCAACAGCTAATCAATTAAAAGATCAAAATAGAATACTATAAAAGACAGGAGATGTGATTAAGCTAAAAATTGATGTTAACTCATAGCTAAAACATTGACAATTATCTGAGTGTTTTTGGACTTACAGGCGAAATATAATCCATACTTTAATGAGTATCGATCGCTAATTCTAAATATTTCAATACTTCATGATAAAATCAAAAAAATAAAGGAACAGTTGTTCCTTTACTCTCGGCTTGCCAACTCACTTTCAATCCACAGATGAATTTCATAAGCTGACCAACCAATACGGTTTTGGGTGATTTGAACTTTCTTTGGAAAAGTGGGATCGTAATAAGGTGAAAATTCATCCATCATTTCATAATCGTCGAACGACCTACACCAACAATTTTTATGACTTCTTTGATACTAATAAGTTGATTCATTTGAAAAGTTTGTCCAACAAACGCATTCATGATGTTTACTCCTATCAATGATGCGAGCGTTACTGCTCAAATGATTGGGAGAACTGTAAAAATTTAACTTTGAACTACATGACAATTAATTCACTGCCCTCACACTCCTCTGCAATCCTTTCTGTATATCCTGTACAAAACCCTCAGCCTGATTCAGCTTAGGCTTTGCTTTGCTTCTCGCTGTGGTTACAGGCTGAGCTTGTTCTACTTCAGTCTCTTGATTTTCATCACTATAAAACTCCTCAACCAACTCTAAGCCCTCCTCATCATTCATCTCAAATCGCGCATTGGCAAAGCCTTGTCGTGCCATCTGGTCTAAAGCACTTTGGTTAAACCCACTCTGCTTACTTTGCTGATCAATCTCTTGCGCCATGTGAATAGCCTTTTGCAGATTTGTTCCATCCCGTAGTGTTAAATCCACGTAATACACAGGCGTTCGATAACTTTGTGTGGTGGATTTGCCTCGAAGTGTGAGTTGTAGCGGTAAGCATGACAATAAACCATTCGATGCTGCATGGTAGTAACTGAGTCGTGCTGCTAAAGTCCGAATACTATTAAAACCCGCCGTCCTAAAAATAAACGTACCTAGTTCATCACTTTCATCTAAATTGACATGCAATCGCCCAAAGGGCTTACAGTTACCTCCTTTTGCTAAAGGACATAGGTCAGGTGATGGGCATGGATGTTGTTCCACACCTTGATTAGTCAGTCGTTGACAGGTTTCACCATTACCAATACACACAGGTCGTCCAGTCTGTCGGTCGAATAAAGTGTACTCTGCTCGTAGGTTCAGTTCAGGATCGTTAAAGATCATCCGTACTGGAATAGCGCGGAGTTTGGGGGCTTGGCTTTGGTTTTGGCTTGCGTGTTGGTTGGGTTGTTGATTTTGTTGCTGTTTTGCTCGAAGCTGTTCATCAAGGGGATGTTTGACCCATCCGTCTTTATTTTGGATTTGGCTGGTAATGGTAAATTGATCATCTTTCTCAGGGAGTCGTTTTCCGTTCTTTTCGACAATCTTGCCTATACTGATTCGTCCAAGTATTGGCGGTGTAATCGCTAAACCTTTGATCATGGTATATTCCTCATATTTATTTTTTTACAGAATTGCGTCCTATATGAACGAGATACAGTTCCATAAATAAATAATTCAATTAAATAAATTTTTAGCAACGAAAACCGCGACCGTTTTGCTCTCTGCTTTTAAGTAGAGGGCGGGGAGCGGTTTTTGTCATTTTGAGTTTTGCTGAAGATTTCTATTTCTTAGGCTAATTTTGTTTCAATCATCGTTGCTGTAGATATTGAAACGCCGTGAACCTTGTTTGTTGTGTGGAAATTGATTGAGATATTCAGGGTGTTGTTTCAGTAATGCCTTGCTATCTAAGCTGATAGAGTCCTTAGACTTTTTCCACGTCACCGAACCATTGGTGAATGTTGCTCGTTCTACATTTTGTATCTTGGCTTGTAGTTGATGTTTAAGCTGATCAAAGTTTTGTTGATGCTTTTCAATTTGGTTACGCGCTTGAAGCAATTGTTCAAACTGTTGATTGGCTTGTTCATCCTCGGACAAGTCAGTGGTACTGAGTGGGATATGCTCGGGATATAGTAGTTGTAGTGCTTTGCCTGCGGATTCACTGGCATCTGCATCAGGTGGGGTATCCTTTTCTACACATTCCCAGAAGTAACGTTCGGCATTGATGATATGTTGGATCACCGATTCTGAACGGGTCACTTTAAAGATTCGGGTTTCATGCCCACAGATCAGTACACAGATATGTGCTGCTTTCTTACCTGTCACCGCCAATTGGTGTTGGACTTGGCACAGCACGTATAAAGGCACACCATCTCGCCAAAGTTTTGCGCCGTATTCCCCTGCGGTTTTGCATTCTAAGACTTGGACTTCATCACTTCCGACTACTGAGTAATCTAAGTTTGCCAACATAAAGTATTTGTCAGCTTCGGGATGTTGTAGAACAGCATTGATGCGACGGACTTTGTTGTTGGTGTGCATGCTGTAGTATTCAGCAACTAGAGGTTCAAGACGTTTGCCCCAATATAGGGGTGCATGTCCTTCACTTTCATCTTCAATGTTTTGTTGGATGCGTCCTGTTTTGATCATCCAAAGTTCTAGCATCGACATATAGGGATTGAGTCCACACGCTGCTGCACAATCACTACTGCCTATACCTTGTCTTCGAACCTCTAGCCATTCTGCTTGGCTCATATGTTTTGTATTCACTAAGCGTTTGGCGGTAAAGAATTTCGGGGCAATAAAAGGTTGTGTAGCACGATTGAGATGTGGGGATGGGGTTAACGGGGTAATAGATTGCATATAAGTATTCCTCTGGTATTTTTTTAAAATTTGGGCATAAAAAAAGCTGTGTCCGTAGACACAGCTTTGATTTGCTTAATTAATTTAAAATATTAAAATGTGGTATTGAATCAGTTGGGCTACTTAGGCTATTAAGCAATCATCCTTAATGCTTGTTCTAAACCACGTTGTTTCAAGCCTGCCCCTGCACCGAACCAAGCTGAATCAAGACGGTGATCTTGACTCATGGCACGACGTTCATGATCAGCAAACTCGGTGATGGAACACAGTAAGCCATAGGCTGTGTCTTTGGCTGAACTGAGTTCTGCCCCTCTTCCATGTCCATTGAACATGGTCATGACTTTCGACATAGCTCGTCCATTCGGTTCAGCTTTGCTTGAGTCTGTTTTGGCTAGTTCAGTTTTAGTGGACTCAGTTTGATTCGCTACATTGCGATAAAACTGAATGATGCCTTCATCCTGTTCTGCTTGACTAAGATTGGTATTGTTAAATACAGCATCAAAGTAAGCAGCTGCTTCTTGTTGGGTCACTTTGCGTTGACTCAGTTGTTTCATTTCATAGCTGTGTTCATCCCATGCACGAATTGAAATGCCAAGCTGTTGTTTGATCTTATCTGCATCAAATTTGGTGCTATGTGGTACTTTGACTACGCCTGTACTACTGTTTTGTCCTTTCAGTGCAATAGCTAAAGTATTGTTACACACCACACGGATTGAAGTGAATTGTGCAGTGGTGGCGAGTGTACCATCACAAGCGGTGGCTAAGAGTATGTAGCCATTACTCACATCTTTGCCTTTGAGTGAGGAAGTTTGTCCTGTTCTCGCCAATGCCCAGAACTTCTTGCCACCTTTAAGAACGCCTGCGGTTTCCAATTCAAAACCTGATTGTTCAGTCAAATCTCGATAGAACTCAAGAATCTGTTTGGGTTGAACTTCTTGGTAGCGTTGACTGACCACTGATAATGGTGCATGGGTGTCTGAGCGGTATAAAACCCGTTGCTCTTCATAGGGCATGATAATGCTTTGCCCACGTTCGTTTTGTGCCATATAGCTGACATCGGAGGATTCAATACGCCAATCCATGCCTGCTTGTTGTGCCCATACTTCAATCGGTTGGTTTTGAGAAAGTTGGTTGCCTAAGCCATGCCAAGGGGTTTGCCCAACGTATGCCATTTGTTCTATTAAATGTGCCATACTAAATTACTCCAATGAAATTGATTATTCACTTAGGTAATATGTATTTGAAATTATTTTGATTTTTTGTAATTATTATTCACAATTATACAATAAGACTATGGATTAACTTTATGTTTACACTCATCGAATCAAGAGAAGAAATTAATAAAGCACAACAGGATTTAGAGCGTTCAATTCGCCGTGATTTTAAAAAAGAAATTAAAAAAAATATTGGCTATCCTGGTGGTACTGTATTTGATGCACAAGTGCAATCTGATGGAACTTATTGGTTCTGGTCAACAGATCATAATGGAAAGGATGTTCTTAATCCACGTCGTTTAAACTGGTTTGGTTTACTTAGTAATAGTTCAAGTCTAGATATTTCAGTAGAGATTAATACGGTATATAAAGGTCGTAATGATAGAATTGCAGGCTTCTTTGCACGTGATAGTGAAACTGGTTCCGTCTATTTAATGCATTCAGGTCGCGTCGGTGGTGGAACGGAAGGCGTTGGTAAAGAAGCCTTTTTAGCATGGAGTAATCAGCAACCTATTGAAGTTTTAGATTCATTAGGTAATGTTAAAGAAGGAATCGTGGTTATGCCTGTTCAAGGTATAGCCGTTACTCAACCTGCTATCTTCTATATCAACAATATTGCAAATTTCAAACAAGCGGTACGTGATGGTGAATTAACATCACCAGAATTTCAAAAAAAGAAAAAAGAATTTTCTGATTTCTATTCAGAATCACATGGGCAACGCCAAGGAAAGCGTTCAGAAGAAATTGATTATATTTCAAGGCATGGAGAAATTGTCGATGCGGTTTATAAATGGCGGAGTGCAAATTCACTTCCAGATAAAAGCCATTTGGTGAAAAATTTGTATATTGATCTAGGGGTTGCCATTGATAATAACCTTGTTGAAGTATATGAAGTCAAAACAAACTCAAACCGTACTAATATATATACTGCTGTAGGTCAATTAATGGTTCATGGCGTATCCAATGAATGCCAAAGAACTCTTGTACTACCTTATGATCAAGAGTTGGCTCAAGATCTACAAGATACGTTAAAGCGACTCAATATTAAGTTGCTTACATTTAAGCTTAATAAAAAATCAACTATCATTATTTCATCTTAATTCATGTAAATTAATTAGGTACTTAATACAATTCCATTCTTCAAAAAGTGCTTCCCACTTTTGAAATGTGGCATTGACTAAGCCCTACCGTCAGATTATCCTTTGCCTGCTGACCTACATTGTCAGTCGGTTTTGACAGACCGTTTACCCAAAGCACGCTAAAAAGTTTCACTTTTTGGTGGGCTACCCTGCGTCTCCCCCTCTGCGGTGGAACGGGAGGGGGACACCTTCGGGTGTGCTGATCTTTTTGGGTATCAGTCTGTCAACCCCTTTTCGTTTCGCCACCATTATTTGACAGTAATCTGGTGAAACTTCTTTATACCCAAAGGAGTCATTACCATGACTAAGCATTATCTTTCTTTACTCTTTTCTCTAAAGCCCTATAAGTTTGTTGCCCTGCATTTGGCATAGCACTTAGTTTTTCATTCAACAGACATTCAATCTAAGACTTACTTGTCCTTGGAATAGGACACCTTTGTCTTTTTAATTCGAACTACCGTTGAGATGATCAACTCTTAAATAAGCAAAAACAATAAATTAGGGGTAATGATGAAAATTCACACATCTATTTTAATCGTTGGGTGTTCATTCCTAACGCTTGGTTGTGCCAGTAAAGCTGAACGAGAGTTTCTCGGAGGATGTCAGTCTACAGGTATGGAACGTTCTGTCTGTAAATGCGTCTATAAAAAACTCGAAGGTAAATATGGGGAAGATGGTTTTAAAAATAACCTCTACACCCTGAGCCAAACCGAGTCTTTTCAAAATGACATGGTGCAAAGCAGTCTTCAGTGTATGAGGGAATAAGTCATGCGTGTCATTGCAGGCATTATCGTTGTCATCATCATCGTAGCATTTCTAGGCTTACCCTTTATTGGTTTTATGATTTTACTAGGTCTATTTATGTTGCTGGTTAACTTTGCTGTAGGTGGGGGTAAAAAATGAATTCAAATATTAAAACAGCTTTAATTGGTGGCTATCTGACCATCGGATTTTTCTTCGCGGTCTATCAACATTTTTGGGGGCAATATAGCTATAAGCCGTTTATGTTCAATATCGGTCAAGGCTTAGTTTGGCCAGCAATGCTGTTCCCATCAGTGGGTAAATTTATTGGTGGGGTTTTGATCTTGCTATTCATTGGTGCATTAACACTGCGTTCGAGATGATTCATTTTCACTTAAAACCTTTGGATAATTCAAATGATCAAAACCTACATCGTTCAGCCCTTATTACTTAGCAGTCTATTCTTGAGCAGTTCTGTTTTCGCTCAAGAGTGTGATAGTAAACAACCTTCGATTACTCCAAATAGCCGTTATCAGCTTTTAAACGCAGGGCGAGAAGTCAAAGACCTGAAAACAGGTTTAATTTGGCAACGCTGTCTTGCTGGGGAACAATGGAATGGTCGTGCTTGTACTGGTGAAATACTCGATTTCTCCAATTCAAGTGCCAAGTCATATATCAGTCAATATGCACCAAACTGGCGTTTACCAAGCATTGATGAGTTGCTATCACTGGATAGCGAATGCTGGCAACCTGCAATCAACACTACGATTTTTCCACCTAACCCTGAACGCTATGACCCCAAGGATACGTTAAGAAGTAGCACCGTCTTTGTGCCTGATAAGCGTGAAGCACAGGATTTGAAATATTTTGGTTACGATAAAATGGAATGGTATTGGGCATACGAAACGGCATTTGGACAAAAAAGCTATAAAGCATATGACTTACCCATGCGTTTGGTACGCAGATAGTCAGTCATTCTCTCAACCCGATCTTTCTATAAACCAAATGCTTTGATATGTGAAGCCTTTTTGTTCTACAGCTTATACATATCATTCTAAATTCAAGGAAAAAAATAAATGAAGAAACTTCTATGTGTCTCTTTATTGGCTGTATCTACGTTGACGATTGCAAGTGAACCAGTGATTACTTTTGCTGGCAAGCAAATTACCCCTAAAGACAATCGAACAACGCTGATCGCTAAATTAGGCAAACCAACCAGTGGAAATACAACTTATAGTTATTGGTCTAAACCCAATTACTCGATTAGTGCCAGTTATGGTCAACGTGGCTTAAGTAAATTTGGTATATCTCAATTGAATAATAAACCATCAACGACGTTTATCAAAACACGTGGTCAAACCATTACCATTGGTAAGGATACACTGAAGACAGCAGAGAAGAAACTTGGCAAAGGTTGCTTTAATATCCTAGATACTCAATACAACCAAAACTATTCGTTCTTCATTACCGATGGAGTTAACGGAGAGGTGTTTGTTAAATTCGATTCGGAATATGTCAAAAAGAACAAAGCTGCATCAATGAATCGCCCTGTGTTTTCATTGGGTTGGGATGAAGAATATTCAACACCGAGTGAAGGTTGCAATCACGGTTGATGAAGTACAAAGATTTAAACCAAAAAATAAGGGAAGCTGTTCCCTTATTTTTTTACAACCTGAACCCCCACGATCACCTATGTGATGGGGCTCAATAGCAAATAATTGTCAACCACATACTATTGTAGCAAATGTCAATTTTTACACTTCGTCCATTTCTATTGAATGGCACAAACTCTTAATCCTCAAGTTAAAAAATATTAAAAATAAAGATCAATATTAGGATGAGAGTATTTCATTGCCGATAAGACTACAAGCAGAGCTGTCTCAAATGCCCTTTCTTCTTCAATGAAGAGGGGGCGAAGAGAACGGCTCTGCGATTTTTTTATGCCACCCTATTTACTGGAACTTATTCTGACAGTGGTGACAGTGAAAATATCTAACTGTCGGTTGTGGGTTTGACGGCTGTACAAAGCTATCAATCAAACCACCAATCATCGCTCCTGCTAATCCCCCCAACAGTGGTGAAAATGGGGTAGGCAAATGCTTGGAGATGCTTGCACCAATCCCTGCACCTGCCATTGAAGAGAGACTGTTATTACTGGTTGTCTGTGTCGATTCACGCGTGACGTTTTCAGAATTGCAGTATGGGCATGTAAGAATCATAGAATATACCTGATAAAATGAAAAAAGGCTTATCGATTAATAAGCCTATGGTTTTGAATGTAAAGATGAAAAAGAACATTCAATCTTCATGTTAATGATGTATTGCTATGATTTTTTGGGATCGACTCCTACGTCTACGCTGATCTTTCTTAACCTGTCCCTTCCCAAACTCTCGCATACCCAATAATTTACCTCTTAAGTACTGATTGTCTTTTTCAGGTTTAGCCAAATAACTAATCGCGACAAGAGCATTCTCAATAGCTTTGGCATCCTTTCGTTCAATCATTCCTATACCAAGCCTGCCTGCCTGATGATATTCGCATTTATTCTTAGCTGTATTACAAATGTAATATGCTCCGTCACCACTGGTTATTCTATCTTGCCATAGTGTCCCAATCTCTTGTGCTAGATGACTATCCCTATAACGTTTAGAGCCATTGTAGATCACCAGTAAATGGCAGTGGTAACCTCTACTCTTTCCGCCTTGTTCAAGCCTATACGCATACCCTACCTGCCCATTAAAGATCGTATCCTTGTCCTGAATTCGTTTAACTAACTTTTTAATATCTTGATCGAATTGTTTTATGCTTGGACAAACATCTGTGGAATAGTGCAAATCAACTCTTACCAACAAAAGTTTGTAATGGTATTGAATCAATTTTAAAAAATACTTTTCTAAGTTTTTTTGATTACGTTTGTTTTTTTGTCTCAAGCTACGAATAGAATCTTCATGTTGATCTTGAAGGTCAAATTGATATTCTCCAAATTCATGACAGCTATCAAATAGCCCGTGTTCTCTATCTCTCATCCGCTTAAGCAATAAATCAAAGTAAGCCTGTACCAAAGGTGCGTATTGGTAGCGAGGATTATAGATTGCGTCAGCATCATGGAGCAGTTCATCAAAGTCATCTTCAAAATCACGCCAATAATAATTTGGTTTAATCACTCGTTTCATGAAGTTTTCAATGGCAAGTAATGTTTGTGCTTCAGTCATGTTTTTGTCCTAGGTAAGTAAATTACATAGGAGTGACTGATCTGTATTTTTTTAATTTAGGGTTTGATATTTTAATTATACAAATACCTTCATCATTTCTTCGATGATGAAGGTTATTGATTGATCTAAATACTTTATGGGTTAAGTGAATGTAGTAAGTAGATTAGTATCTTAAATGATTGATATGATTTAATATTAGATATAGATAATTATCAATAATAGATTAGATAATAATAGATTATATACATATCCTACTTGTTTTAAGAATGAACTAGATCAAAGCTATCTCATCCTGTTCATAATTTATACTTCTATAGCAAATAGTAAAAACTTTACAGAATTCATTATTTTTATAGAGGATATGGAAGCGTGAATTAAGTCACTTTTTAACTATCTTCGCTCTCATCAATTACGGGTTTAATCCGCTTTGGAATATTCTGCTGTATAGGTTGAATTAATCGTCCTTTAAGCAATAAATTCAAATTTTTTTCACTTCCTTTTATCGAACCTCGTTTCATAAGGCTATAATTTGAATAATATTTTGCAAGCAATCTAATAAACTTAAGTTTATATTTTTTATCTTTATAATCACACAATGAGTAATCACCTTGACGATTTCTCTTTTCCATAACTAGAGGTATTTCAGTTGATTCGAGAATCAAATTATTGAGTAAGCCTTCATAATCAACTGCCACCGTGTTTTCTGCCTGATTTATGTTGATCTCTCTTTTTTGAAGTTTACGGATTAATTGGGATTTTGTTTCTTCCGTTAAATAATTTCTCCAAGTCTCATTAATCTTATCAGGTGTACTAAATTCTAAATCACCAATATTTTCAGAGTTAAAGATCAATGTAACGTCTATGATAGGCTCTATCAAAGAGACATACACCCCAACATGTGCTACAAGAAGTTGACCAATAATATTGGGCTTTCTTTTCACATCCTTTATGAATGTTGTCCATATCTCGCTAAAGACTGTTATCAGTAAAGCCTCAGGTATTTCTTGGATGTCAATCTTGCAAGTCATTTTGAACCGATAAACATCAACATTCTGCTTAAACTGGTAGCGCAAATACTGATTTATAGATTTATCATTTTTTTCTCTCTTGGCTGACCTTTTTACTTGCTCTATCGCAATATCACATTCATGTAATTTATTTTTAAAATCACAGATGAATTTATGTAAATGTCTATAAAAAGCAAATGAAAAAACTTCGTAACTCAATAATTTATTAACATTTCGATCATTTTTAAATTCTTTCAAAAACACTTCAATATTAGGACTAAGTGTAGATTTAAGTATTTTAGCCAAATTATCTTTATTGCTCTGATTTAGCTCATGATCGAGCAATACAATCAAAGCAAGTTTTTCACTTAATGACAGATTCCCTTCAGGAAACCGAATAATATGTTCAAGCTCCTTATCTATATTACTTATTGCTGGAATTTTTTCCTGCTTTAAATATTGAATAAACAATTCCAAATACTTAAGACGTTCACTTGAATTTCTCTCAAACGGAAAAAAATGTTTTTGCTCGTCATAAATGTGACAAAGCCCCAAATACTCTTTTTTATTATCTAGTCGATAAAGCGCTTTTGCCCAAGTTCTATCCCCTTCCAACTCACCATACAGCGATATAAGACTAGATTCTTTAATAGGTTCTTTGCTATATGCAGGTCTGTATTCAGGACCAAGCTTTTTAATTTCATAGAACAACTCTGAAATTTTATACCCAAGGTCATAAATATCAAAGGATGTATACTTGAATTTCTCCCGATCTGTTGAAATGAAAAACGTTGAATATGTAAATAAATATAAATACCAAAAATTAAAATCTTCTAATTGTTTTTTGGGTCTGCATCCCAATACATCAGTAACAGTCCTTTGTTTAAATTGGTGCTTTATACGCTCATTCAAGTTTTTAACTGTGATTTCATATTTATTTAATGGGTTATAATCATTCCGCTTATTCAAGTGCTGATTAAGAATTCTCTTAATCTGTTCAGCAACTTCTTTAGAATCAAAAACAACATCATGTTTTAAAATAAACACGAGATGAAAATTCAGGCTTTCATTAACGCCCATGAATGTATTGACAAAATGAGCATATCCATAAAGTTGCGTAACAATTTCCTTATAACTCCCCCCCAAAGCATGTAATACATCCTCTACTGCTTTTTTATCCCACAATGATTGACCAATTAAAAAATTTGGTGATATTTCAATCATTAAATTTAAAACATAAACTTTTTTCGCTCTTTTAATTATTTTATTAAATATTTTTACAAAGCTAATATGTCGCTGATTACACTCGAGTAATTCATCCTTGTTTATCTTATATCGTGATTTTAATTCGTAGCGATACTTGGCAATACATGCAAAAATTTGCTCAAGGGGAAGATCATACTTCGTCCAATCATCACCATCAATATAGAAAACAGGAAACTCTTCAGCAACGATTCTAAAAAACAGACTGACTTGAATACTAAATCTAGCATTCGCATTTTCAGCATACAAAATAAGTTCTTCGTCCAAGCGCAATTGATTTAGAAAACGAATAATCTCTTCTTTTGCGTCATCGTCACTATCTTCATACGCGATCTGATTTGAAATGATATTGTCTTCAATCTTTGCTAAGCCTTCTTCTAGTTTTTCGATCATACGTACTGTTTCATAGAAAATACCACTTCGTATTTCTTTACCAGCCCTACGTACCTCAACTATTGATTCAGTATACAGGCAAGTTTTTAGATAGCTGAATATATCTTGAGGACTCACTATGTATAGTTGTGTAGCCACAAAAATTACCTCCATTAAATATTAATATATATTGTTTTAAATCGAATTTTACTATTTATAATAGCGTTAATATTTAGCATATCTAATAACGTAAAACCTAGTAATTTAGCAATATAGAGTATGAAAAGTTTATTTTTTTATAGCTATTATTCATAATACTTTATTACTACTATTCCAAATTTATTTAAAATAATATGCATAAAAAATCCGCTTTATAAAGCGGATTTTTGTAAAATAATTATGATGTTTTATGAATGGCTTAAATATGCAAATTGCTACTCTTTCGACTTAGTATTCGCTCGCTCAACAATCACCTGATCTCTAATTTCTTTATTATTTCTAAGGCAGTTTATTAGTGAAGATTCAATATCATCTGTATTGAATAGCAACTCCCGCCCCAAACTTACAAAAGGGTAGCCTCTATTTCTTGCATCAACATATTTAGTAGTTTGTATTTTCAGATGATGTAATTCTTCATCTAATTCATTTAATCTTTCTTCAGTTTCATTCAGAGTTTCATCCATCACTTTGCTTTGGATATTTGGGTTCTTCCTTGCTTGTATATTCTCCAAAATCTGCTTAAGCTCTTTTTCCTCTGCAATCAATATATTGATCTGTTCTTCAGCTTTTTTAAATTGCTTCTCAATATATTGCTTATCTATTTCCTTAAACTTTTCAAGAACTTCATCCTTTACATCTTGAACAGCTATACTAACACTGTTCCATTTACCATTATTTTCGACACGCTTGAGTAAAATATCAAAGAAAATCTTATGCTTAACTTCATGACGCTTATTCACAGCCACATGCCCTTGGATTCTTTTTCTCAATATCCGAAAGTGTATTAACGAATACGATACGAGATTTATTGGTGTTAACATTTCAACAAGAGTCTGAATCATTAACCGATATTCTTTTTGGAGAATATCTGCGCTTAAATTTAGGAAATTATCAATTAGCGAATCAACCTGATTAATTAATAATAAGATTTTCCTTGCAGTATATTCATTATTAAAAACAGTAGGTTCATCACCTTTAAAACATGGCGCATTTTTCCAAAACCCAACATTACAACTTGCATCTCCCAATCCCTCTAGTATCTCTAATAATTGTTCTTTTTCTTGGACTGATAAGCCTAAACTCTGATGAACTTCGTTATTTTCGATATCTACTTGCCACTGACTAGCTCTCTTAAATTCATCCATATGGAAATTCATAATCGCTTGCAAATACAATTCATCACTAAACAAATTCAAATCTTCAATTTTTAGTTTTTTCATAGCTATAAAATTCAATATGTTAGAAAAAATATTCAATATGCATTTTTTTACTGACCTAGACCTATTCATTTTAATTTAAGTCATACCTAAGCTTTAATACATCTAATCAAACATGACATTAAACAATAGTGAGGGCTTATGGAAATAATCAAGGTCAAACCAGATGAGAAATTAGCTCAATTAATTGCTTCTGGCACAAGTCTTGTTAGCAGTAAAGATACAGCTACAGTTCTTGGGTTAAAACCTAATACTTTAAGGGTTTGGGCAAGCACTGGGCGAGGTGACTTAGAGCCAGTTATGACATCCAGTGGAGCTAAATGGCGATTAACAGACATTAGAAATTTAATAGGGGCTTAAAAAGCCCCTATTATTATTGAACGACTTTAGCTTGTTGCAAAATCCATTCTTCAATTTTTGTAAGATATATCCTAAGAAGATCAACTGGGCGATCCTTATAATGCTTTTCTTGTGTTGCACTAGGTTTATGCCCCATTAATTGCGCAACGACACCCGCAGGAATTTCCAACCACTCTGTCAGATTACTAAACGAACGCCTCAAGTCATGAATAGTGATTCTAGGCAATTGCCTTTCGTCCAACTTCTCATGATATTTTCGCCGCACATCAGTGATGTAACCACAATCAGATTGATCCGTCCAAAATATATAATCTGATTTTGAATTAACAGGCAGGGTTCTTAAAAGCTTTTCAACATATGGCGTCATTGGAATCAATCTATAATCTTGTTCATACTTATCCCATATTTTTATTGTTTTCCACTTAAAATCTAAATGCTCATGCTTAACAGACCGCATTGATTCCGATCTCGGTCCAGTCAATATGGTAATTTGTAAAAATACTCTATGCATTATATTAGGTACTTCCCTGACAGCTAAGAACCAATCAGCTAATTGATCTCTCTGTAATGCTCTTTTCCTTGGTTTTAAAACAGGGACTGACTTACGAACTTTTTTTGCCTCATGAACATCTTTGGAAATAATTTTTGAATAAACTTCATGCTCAGCACACCAATTGATAAATGCCCGAACCAATCGAAAACATAGAGCTGCACTTCCCTTTCTTGTTTCTGATTCTTTTTGCTGCCATTGCGTTAATTTATCTGCCGTAATCTCGGAAAGTGGAACATCAAGCAAAGCAGCCATTGCCCCTGGTTGTGTTACCCCCTTTCCTCTCTTCTTAGCCTCTCCACCACGATGTATATAAGTAAAATGACTTTCTAAGTGAGAAATGCTCCATTCCGCTTTATTAGCCTCGATATATTCCATAAAAACAACACCAAATAAAATTGCTTCCAATTCAGTTCGTTTAAAAAACTCCTCATTTTTTAAAACCTCTTCAGCTTTTGTTCGCCTTGGGTCTATTCCTTGATCACATAAATGCTGTAATCGTCTAGCTTCTTTCCTTGCATCATCTAACGACCAAGTATCCACACTACCAATTGTAATTCTGATACTTTGCCCAAGAGATCGGCTTTGAAAAATATATGACCGATTTTCATTTTTAGTTACACGAACAGACAATCCCTGAGCATCAGTATCCCAATAAAATTTTTGATTTTTTCCATCTTCTGGGCTTTCAAGTTTAAATACTTTGGTTGTAGTGAACTTTATTTTCATTAGCTTACATCAAGTTTCCATGTAAGCACTATGTAAGCAAATTAATTCCACACCAGTCAACAACAATAAATACAAAAATAAACCAAGTTATTAATATTAAATATAATTTAACTTAAAATAAGCACCAATCAACACCAATAAATAGTTAAACCATTAGACTCTTAATCTATTGGTCGTGGGTTCGAACCCCACACAACCCACCAGATTTAAAAACGATCTATTCACTTTAATTATCAAATCTTTGTAATACATACGCTTTTGTTGGCGCAGTATGATGTTGGCTAAAGTACAAACGATTCTCTTCAGTTCCATTGAGAATTCTGTCAATATCCATAATCAAGTTGTTCTGCGCATCTACTTTATAAAAAAATTGAATCCCCTCTATTCTGTTCACAATGATTTCATGCTGAGCTTCATCATAAATCCATGTATTCTTTTGATAGCTTCGATTGGATTTTATATCACTGTTTTCATAGCTTATTTTGCCCATATATACAAAAGTACGATGTGCAGTTCCATCTGCAAGCAAGTTGATAATAAACTCTGCACTGCCCTGATCACACTTCGCAAATGGATCATCACAGCTGATTTGAACATGATAGCGCCCAACAAAGGCTTCTGCCTTGGATGGTAAACTTTGATGCTGTGGTGAAAAGCCTTTCACCTCAGCCATTGCGGGTAAGGTCGCCTGACCTGCAACCTCACTCAGTTTTTTACCGTCATTTGCAGGTACGGCTTGGGTTGCTTCTTGCAGTGCAATCTCACTAGATGAATGCTGTGTATCAGAAGAACTCTGCTGTTTATTGTTCGATTTTGAAGAATCACAAGCACTCAATAAGCTGCAGATACCTATACCTAAAATCCCAAGGAAGCTTGTTTTATGAACCATCAAATGCATAAATCCCAATAACCCAAATATACTGAGTAAAAACATGCAAAACATTCATCTGCATGCGCATATAGTATTGCGTTGTACCACTTCTCGAAATCTTCACGGTATTTTTTTTACAAAAGTATAAAAAACACATTTTTTTCAATTCGTCTGTACGTGGTTTACGTCCGCTTTTTTACAGTATTTTGAATAATTTAAGAAATATTGTTACACAGTATTAACAATTTTTATCGGCACTTTACTTGAAGAATTGTGTCATAACTCCATTATTAAAAGTACAGTGATTGTTTTTATATTGCTAACTCAAGACCTGTGACTGATAACTTTCTAAGGAGATTTAAATGACCAATTCTGGTTTATATCGTTCAAGCCGACATAATATGATCGCCGGTGTGATGGGCGGTATTGCTGAACGTTTTGGTTGGAATGTAACTTTGCTGCGTATCATTTTCGTGATTATTTCATGTATGAGTGCTGCATTCCCAGGTATTCTGGTCTATCTGATTCTTTGGTTAGTGATGCCTAAACAGAATTTACGCTTGAATGATCATCAAGCCTATCAGCGTCCTGTACGTACCATTTATGAAGAAAAAACCCATTAACTGAAATTTTTTAAACATTTTCCCTTTTCTGCTACAGCAGTTCCCCCAAACTGCTGTAGCTTTTTTTATTCAACACTGCTTCATTATTATGTTGAATTATTCAGCTGTTGTTGCAATGCAGCAATCATATCCGCACGACTGATAATCCCCACCAATTTCTGATTTTCAATCACAGGAATATAGTTAAAAGACCGCTCCACAAAATATGGTACAAGATCTTGAATCGGCTGAGTGGGTTGTACTGTCACGACCTGTCGATTCATAATCTGTTTGACGACGTGTTGCCATGAGGCTCTAGGATCAGTCGCTCGTTTAAACCACTCTACAATTTCATACAGCGCCAAGGTACCCACCAGCTCATAGCCGGCATTGACCACAGGTAAACTCATTAAATTTACCTGTTTAAACTTATCTAAAGCTTGGTGAATGTCATCCTGTTCATTTAGGCTAATCACGTCTCTACTCATAATATCCTGACAAAGAAATTCATGAACTGCGCGTGCATTGGCTTTCTCTTGCGCTTCTAAAATGATTTTTTGCAAATCATATTCACTGATGTCTAAAAGCTGGGTTTGATGCTCCAAGACCTCTTGGATATCTTGCGGTTGGATGGTGACTTTTTGTGTTGGCGTTGGGTCTTTAGATCGAACGTTGAGTTGTGCAGCTTGGGGATATTGTTTGCCTAACATCCGATTAAAAATAATCGCAATCACCAGCAAAAATACGGAGTTAATCAGCACTGGATAGAAAATAAAATGATAGCCCAGTTGATGTACCGAATCACCGCCCAATACCGCAGTAATTGCTACTGCACCACTCGGTGGATGTAGCGAGTCCGTACTCATCATCAAAAAAATCGACAATGCAACAGCAATACTGAATGCTTCAGTCGGATTGGAAATCAATAGCGCACATGTCACGCCAATCAAACCAGCTATGGTATTTCCAACCACCATATTCCAAGGCTGTGCCAAAGGGCTTGCAGGCACTGCAAATAGCAATACCGAGGATGCTCCCATCGGTGCGATATACCATGCGTTAAAGCCGCCTAATACATACCAACAGATCAGTGAAGATATTGCCAAGCCCAAAAGTGCCCCCAAACCGCAAAGTAAACGATCTTTTAGGGGTAACACTTTAAAATTAGGCTTTAAGGTATTTAACCATTCAAGTTGCGTATGAAACACGACAATCCTTTACTTTTGCGCTGTTGAAGTGCGAATTATACGTTGTTGTGATTATAAGGTGTATTTATTATCCATCTTAGATGTATAAATATTTCTACTATATTTCTCATAGAATGATTTTTTCATCGTGCATATTCAGTCAACTGCTCTAACCTTTTGCCATATTCTTGCATGGGGCAAAACTCGTACATGGGTGAACCTATATATCGCCCAGCGTTTTGACACTCCTGATCAACATAAGCTTTCCACAAACGTTGTGATTTCAGCACGTCTGTATAACGTTCTTGTTGATTGTCTTGCTGGCTTTGTTTTTTAATATGGTCTAATACTTTGACAATTTCTTTTTCATAGAATGCTTTGCCTTGGTGGCTACATATTTCTACAACAGCATTATTAATATTTCCCAATCCGAGCTCTTCAATTGTTTGATCAACACATTTGTTGTATATATCCGTTTTGATCTCGTGATTTTCTGCGTAAACCCCAGTGGAAAAAATCACGGTAGAAAAAATAATCATTTTTAGGCATGCTTTCATTATTAAATCTCATTTGTTGTTTTGATCATGGCTCAATATAGCAATAAATCTATTTTAAAAGCTTTATTTTTAGCGCCTAGCATGAGCTTAGTCGTATTGGTCACTTTTTTTCTTTTCATGAATCATCAATATGATGTGCAGTCCTTACTTACAGTGTTTGGTATCAGCTTAATGATTTATTTGATTTACTGTGTGATTGTCATTCCAATTGCATATGCACTTTCATTATGGCTTGCACACCAATATTGGCTCAATTTTTTCAGTATTTTCTTTGGCTCGATATTGATGTGGCTGATTGTTAGCATCATTGGCTATTTGATTTTTACTGGCTCACTGCCAACCCCCATCTGGAAATTATTCAGTGACTGGTTTTTCTATGCAATTTCAATCTTTTCAGGCTGTTGTTATTGGGGATTTTTAAAGCTATTTTCTTCTCAACCTAAACTTGATCAGAATAACTTAGAAAAAACAGATGCATAAAGACTGATAGTCGATGTAAAGGCTTTCTCGATCAAAATTCGGTATTCGCGCTTGCTCAGGTTAGTAAGTCACGAATCTGAGCAAGCGTCTGATTTAATACATTCGTTGCATTAATCTCAATTCTGAAGGTTTTGGAATTTTACCAGTTTGCCCTAAAGCACGATACTTTTGAGTTAAATCTTCGCGAACAATCTTGGCTTTCATCGGATTTTTAGTAATACCTTTAGCTCCATTTTCTAAACGATCCAAAAAATATATTCCGACCAAAATATTGTCTTGTTCATAATATTTTTGATATAACTCCATCGCCTTTTGGGGATCAGCTTTAATTAAATTTCCCTGTTCGTAATAGAGTGGTAAGTTCAACTGTGCGCGCTCATGTCCGGCTTCAGCTGCTTTTTCCAACCACATCATCGCCAGTTGAGGATTATAAATTTTTGACTGTTTCTGTGCATACAATTCCGACAAATTAAAATAAGCAGATTTTGGATCTTGATCATGTTTTGCATTTTCAGTTTCTTCAAATATCTCTATTTCATAGGTCAGATTTTCAAACTTTTTATCGCTTTTTAATAATCTTAAAATTGCCTGTTGTGCAGCAAGATTATGTTCATTTGCTCGGGTCGCAATTTTGTAATAATTCATGGCTTCACCCAAATGTGATTTTAAATAAGGTTTCTGTTCTGCCATTTGCCCCATCATGAAACCGATAAAACCATCAGCATCAAATTGTAAAGAATAGATGCGCCAAGCTTTTTTCCAATATTTGAGTGCTTTTTGCTCATCCAATTCAGCACCAATACCATACGCATATGCATAACTTAAATATGCCCATATTGGGGTTGGATAATCATCTTGGTCACCCATGTGCTTTTCAATCGAATGAAATATAGAAACTGCAGATTCTTTCCTGGCAGGATCAGCACAATGTTGATTCAGTACAGGATAAAAAATATAGGCATCGGCACTTCCCTTTTTAACAGCATCCAGCAACACCTCAAAAGCCTGAGCTTGGTCAATTTCAACCTGATCACCGTAATACAACTTTTGCGCGTTCACCATTAAGTTATAAATTTCCAACCCGTCGGGATCTACTTCAGATGCCTGTTTTGGTGTTGGCTGCATCTGTTGTTTTTGTTCCTCAGAAAGTCCCAGTTGACGAAATAAAATATTTAAAGCTTGATGCATTGCTTTGGTATTTGGGTCTTCATCAGTGGGTGATTGTACATAATGATCCCACAATAGTTTTTGGTTATATCCTTTATTTAATTCATAAAATTCTTTAAAAATAGGTGCTGTCTGTGGAGCAAAACAAGGAGCTTTCTCAATATTTTCCGCATAAGTTGCTGATACAAAACCCAAAGTTATAATATAGACTAAATAATTGAATTTTTTCATAAGCACTTTCTCATTTTGATATCAGTATTAAATTTAAAAATTTTTAAATTATATATCAATAATTCAAATATTTAATTTTATTTAAAGTTTAATTTTTCAACAGTTCTCAAATACCCCCATAATAAAAGCGAATATACGAAAATTTATGTATAAGGCAAACCAGTATCAGCATTTAATAATATGAACGAATTTTTCAAGCTAGACTTCCGCTATTTTGCATCATTTGGTCCATGAAAATCTTAATCATGATTTTTAAATAATTCATTTATTTAACGTGAAATAAAGCCTCATAACATCATCCTGATCCGTGCTTAATAGCTAACTTTCAAAAATCAACTCACAACCCAAAAGTTCATATATTTATTTTTTTTATGTTAATATCAAATATATAATTTAACTTCTTAATTATTAATGATGAACAAAACACCCCTTTTAATTACTTTAATTTCTTGCGCTTTGCTTACCGCCTGCTTCTCTTCAAACGAACCTGTGATCCTGGAAACCCAGCAGATTGAAATTGCAAACACCCCTTCCAGTGTACTTGAACTCACACTGATCAAAAAAGGTAAAATCTGTCTGTTAAAGACAAAAACAAGTGCAAAAAATACCCCGCCTATTGAAAAAGACTGGGCTTTTTTTAGAGATGATCTCATCTTAATCTCTGAGAATTCCACCTCTGAATCCGCCATCAACCCAGACTCCCCAGATGCTGAAACCGAAGCGCATATTCAAGAAATGAAAATAACAAAAGAGGCCCATCAAATGAAAAGTTTTATCTCAAAAGAAAATCTAAAAAAATGTACCTGAGCTGTTCTGCGATCGGTATCAATATTTATAGACTAACCTTTGCCACACCTCCGCAAAATCCTTATACTTAGAACCAATTTTTTCTAATACTTATAGTGGATGCTGCATGAGTCGCGCCATATCGCATATTGATACATTCCAAGGCTTAATTCTTGCCTTACAAAACTACTGGGCTGAACAAGGTTGTGTAGTGTTACAACCTTACGATATGGAAATGGGTGCAGGGACATTCCATACTGCAACATTCTTACGCGCACTTGGTCCTGAAACATGGAACGCAGCCTATGTTCAACCATCACGTCGTCCGAAAGACGGTCGTTATGGCGAAAACCCAAACCGTTTACAGCACTATTATCAATTCCAAGTGGTGCTTAAACCAAATCCTGACAATATTCAACAGCTTTACTTAGATTCTTTAAAAGCGATTGGTATTGATACTTTGATCCATGACATTCGTTTTGTAGAGGATAACTGGGAATCTCCAACATTAGGTGCTTGGGGCTTAGGTTGGGAAGTTTGGCTGAATGGTATGGAAGTTACTCAATTTACCTACTTCCAACAAGTTGGCGGTGTTGAATGCTATCCTGTTACAGGTGAAATCACCTATGGACTAGAGCGTTTGGCAATGTATCTACAAGGCGTAGATTCTGTTTACGATTTGGTGTGGACCAAAGGTCAATTCGGTACTGTAACCTATGGTGATGTTTTCCACCAAAACGAAGTTGAGCAATCGACCTATAACTTTGAATATGCCAACGTTGAAAAAATGTTTGAGCTGTTTGACTTTTATGAGGCCGAAGCCACACGTTTAATGGAAGCCGAGCTTCCACTTCCTGCATATGAACAAGTCATCAAAGCATCACACAGTTTTAACCTGCTTGATGCCCGTGGTGCAATTTCTGTGACTGAGCGTCAGCGTTACATCTTACGTGTCCGTACTTTGGCACGCTCTATTGCACAAAGCTATGTGGCTGCCCGTGCGAAATTAGGATTCCCAATGGCTGAACCGCATTTACGTGATGAAGTATTGGCACAGTTGAAGGCGCAAGTTGAAGCAGAAGCAAAAGCTGAGGAGAATAAATAATGTCTAAACATACTGTTTTATTCGAACTTGGCTGTGAAGAATTACCCCCTAAAAGCCTAAAAACTTTACGTGATGCCTTAAAAGCTGAAACAGAAAAAGGGTTAAACGAAGCGGGTTTGGCATTTGAAGTCATTGAAGCTTATGCTGCACCACGTCGTTTGGCGCTCAAGATCGTCAATGTGGATGGTGCTCAAGCTGACTCTCAAAAACGTTTCGATGGTCCTGCTGTTCAAGCAGCTTATGATGCAGAAGGGAAACCAACCAAAGCTTTAGAAGGCTTCATGCGTGGTCAAGGCATTACGGCAGATCAAGTATCAACATTCCAAGCGGGTAAAGTTGAAAAAGTTTGCTACTTAAAAGATGTCAAGGGTCAAAGCCTTGACGTTTTACTGCCACAGATTTTACAAACAGCATTGGATAACCTGCCTATTGCTAAACGCATGCGTTCTGCTGCAAGCCGTACTGAATTTGTTCGCCCTGTGAAATGGGTGGTATTGTTGAAAGATAACGCTGTAATTGACGCTACCATTCAAGATCATACAACAGGCAATGTGACTTATGGTCATCGTTTTCATGCACCTGAAGCCATTGTATTGGCAAATGCAGATGCATATTTAGATGCACTACGTAAAGCCTATGTTATTGCTGACTTTGCAGAGCGCCAAGCGATCATTGATCAACAAGTCAAAGCTTTAGCAGATGAAGTGAATGCGACTGCGATTGTACCTGCGGATCTTCGTGATGAAGTGACTGCATTGGTCGAGTGGCCAGTTGCGCTTCGTGCCAGTTTTGAAGAGCGTTTCCTTGCAGTCCCTCAAGAAGCTTTGATCACGACCATGCAAGACAACCAAAAGTATTTCTGTTTGGTCAATGCTGAAAACAAACTACAACCTTATTTCATTACGGTTTCAAATATTGAGTCTAAAGATCCAACTCAAATTATTGAAGGAAATGAAAAAGTTGTACGTCCGCGTTTGTCAGATGCTGAATTCTTTTTCTTGCAAGATCAAAAACAGCCACTCGCATCTCGTAAAGACAAATTGGCCAATATGGTATTCCAGGCACAGTTAGGGACTCTTTGGAATAAGTCTGAACGTATTGCTAAATTGGCTGTGGCATTATCTGCAATCACAGGTGCAAAACCTGCGGATGCTGAAAAAGCCGCACTACTTGCTAAATGCGACTTAACTTCTGAATTAGTCGGTGAGTTCCCTGAACTACAAGGGATTGCAGGCACTTATTATGCTCGCATTGAAGGCGAGAATGATGAAGTTGCTGAAGCTTTAGGTGAACAATACCTGCCTAAATTTGCGGGTGATGTGCTACCAAAAACCAAAACCGGTACAACACTTGCGCTTGCTGATCGTTTAGATACGCTGACTGGTATTTTCGGTATTGGTCAAGCCCCAACAGGTTCGAAAGATCCATTTGCTTTACGTCGTTCTGCAATTGGTATCTTACGCTTAGTGACTGAAAATAATCTTGATGTTTCTATTGAAGAATTAATCAAGCTGGCTTTAGCTGCATATGGCGATGTATTGAAAGACCACGAAAAAACTTTGGCGGATGCAGTGGCATTCCTTGAAGGTCGTTATCGTGCTAAATACGAAGACCAAGGTGTTGCCGTTGATGTGATTCAGGCTGTTCAAGCACTTTCGCCAAAATCACCTTTAGATTTTGATAAGCGAGTTACCGCAGTGAATCATTTCCGTGATTTGCCAGAAGCTGCTGCACTTGCTGCTGCAAATAAACGTGTTGCAAATATCTTGGCGAAAGAAGCCGCACCTACAGGTGAGATTGTTGAAGCGAAATTGGTTGAAGATGCTGAAAAAGCACTTTATACAGAGATTCAAACTATTCTTCCTGTTGTTCAGCCGCTTCTGGATGCAAAAGACTACACCACTGCACTTTCCAAGTTGGCAGCACTACGTGCACCAATTGATGCTTTCTTTGAAGGCGTTATGGTTATGGCGGATGATGTCGAGTTAAAAGCAAACCGCTTACGTTTACTTGCACAGTTACGTGATTTATTTACAAGTGTTGCAGATATTTCAGTGTTACAGCACTAATTACGGCTATTTATAGTCATTCACCAATGACTATTGCTATCCTCAAGCTCTTGAAAGAGCTTGAGGATTACATAACAAAAAATAATCAGAATTTATCTCATGGTGCTGTTGCAACATTCAGTGATGTAAAACCAGTTGCTGAAGCTTTACTGTATTCAAAGTTTTTACCGTCTATAACAAGTAATCTAAGTGCAGTTGAAACATGCCATGATCATCAAGGGCATATGTAAATTTTTTCTGCTCTTTCCTCATTTAATCTTAGAAGAATACATTCTCTGGGAATCAGGAATTCAGTATTGGGAGCAATTTTTTACCTTTACAGTGACCTGACTGGTTTACAAGTGTTGTGAATATTTCTGTTCTACAATATTAAGAAGTTGCATCATTGAAAAATAAAATATAGACAAAGAATGTAATTTTTTAAAATAGTCTTTAACAATCAATAACTAAATAAATCCTAATCTGCTCAATGATTTGTATAAACTGAATATGACTTTTTCTATCTGAGCTTAAAAGTAATGGCTAATAAAATCATATTTTGTGCAATATTCATCACACTCGCCCTCACCGCCTGCTCAACAACACCCACCAATCCAAACGCGCCAACTATTCTAGAACAACACAAGAATATCTCGGCACAACCCAATACCAAACACAACCTCGCCCGTCTTATTCGACAAACAGATAACTGCGTGATTGAATTTACAGGGAACTTTGAAACAGGAAAAGCAACTGAGCATTGGATTTTTAAAGGTGAACAATTGATCTCAGCATTTTCAAATGTAGATGCAGATATTGAACAAAAACAGACTGTTTTTGATCCTAAAGATGCTGAAACACTAAAAAACTTCAATTCACTCAAAAACAACTTTAGAGCATCAAATCTGGAAAAATGCAATTAATCTCGGTACTTCACTTTGCTATGTTGGTAGAGCTAAATACAAAATCATTTAGCTCTTTTAGCCACATAAATCACGGGATAGAACCAAAAAATCACACCAATCAATCCGATCGCTGCAAAAATTAAGCTATTCGGGAGGTAAGTCGCAACCCAATCATAAATTGGATTTAAACCCAATTTAAAAGAATTCATCATCGCGTATAGTAGGGCAGACATTAACATATGAGGAAAAATGAGGTGTAGAATAGATAGCTGATATCTCTTAAAATATTTTGCAAAATAAAAACTTGGAACTAAATAGAGTAAAAATAAAATCGCCGTTGTAATCCAGCCAATCATTTGATGACTGAGAGGAATTTCCTCTCCACAAGCACAGGCAAAACTCGGTCTAAAAGTTAATAATATACTTAACAACACCAGGATTTTTATATTGTTCATTATAGGAATTAGATAGGGACTGATGCCAAAGCTTATGTGTTTTCTGTTTCAATGACAAGCTAGGAGTGCCAATAGAACATAGTTTTAGAATAGTGGTTTTTGGTTTATAAGTATCAGAATTTTAAATTTAAAAATTTATAAATTTCCCCCAAAAATAGAACTTAATATTTATTCACAATTTTTACATTAGTGTTAAAACTGTGTAGATATGCTGTTGCTGTTTTATCTCAAAGACGATTTCCATCCATATTTCACATTATGATAGGCAACACTCAAACTTGAAATCATTCAGGTATAGGATAAAACGAATTATGAAGAAAATGCTTAAAACAACAGTGATCGCTACAGCCCTTTTAGCTAGCTCTCCTCTTCTTTTTGCCAACACAAATGTTAGCGCGAATGCTTCTGCAGAAGTCAATGCGAATGGTGGAGGTTTACTCAGCAATATTGGTCAGGGTATCCATAATACAGCAGACAAAGTCGGGAATGGCATTGAAAAGGGTGTCGATAAAACCCGAGAAGTCTCTAAAGATGCTTGGGATGGTACAAAAAATACTGCTGTTAAAGTCGGTGATGGTATCGAAAAAGGTGTTGATAAAACCCGTGATGTGTCCAAAGAGACTTGGGATGGCACCAAGAATGTTGCGGGTAAAGTAGGTACGGGTGTTGAAAAAGGTGTCGACAAAACCCGTGAAGTATCTAAAGATGCGTGGGATGGCACAAAACACACTGCTGACAAAGTCGGTACAAGTGTTGAAACCGGTATTGATAAAGGTAAAGTTGCAAGCAAAGGTGCTTGGGAAAATACCAAAAAACTAAGTTCAGAAGCAGGTCACAATACTAAAGAAGCAGCGGTAAAAGCGAAAGACAAAACCAAATCTGCGACCAGTAAAACATGGCAAAAAACCAAAGACTTGGTTAAGCCAAAATCAAGCAACACGGGTGCGAAAGTAAATTCACATACGCAAGTGAAAACCCCAGTAGGTAGCGCAAAGGTTGGCGTATCAACCGAAGCAAATATCGCAGCCAAATAATTGAATCGGATTGGATTTAATACAATATCAAGATGAAAAGCCCACATCCGTGGGCTTTTCTTTCCAATGCCCAGTAATAATCTCCAACTTGTATTGTTATATTTTGCTGTTGTGGATTTATTACCATTTCAGCTTGTTATTGAATGAAACAGTATGATTACCCAATATGATTCGCAGCGTTAATAAAGTCATCATAAAGGAATGAAAAACATGGTGAAGATAAAAAGTTTATGTATGGTTACTGCAATTTGTGCAACATCATCACTGTATGCTCAAACAGGCACTCAAACCCAACCTTATGGTGATAATCCCAATATATTTAGAGTCCTCGCCCATAAGACAGGTGAAGCAGTACAAAATACGGCTGAAAAAGTAGGAGATGCAACCGAAAAAGGAATTCAAAAAATCAAACCATCCTTTGATGAAACCATTGAGAATACGAAAAAATATACCAGTGAACAAGCCACGATTGCTCGAGACAATACGCGTCAAGGCATAGACACCGCAGTCAAAAAGGTTGAACAGACCAAAGATCGTGTGATGGGCAAAAACAGCTATAACGTGCCAATAGAACAAGGCAGCTTGAGTCAATCATCAACTACTGCAAACTCAGCGAATCCCCATACCGTAGCCAATGTTCCAAACATTTCTAACCAAATTATTGCAAATCCATCAACGCAAGAATCAGTTGCGCCATCAGCACTCAAAACACAAGCTTCTCAAAATATTCAATCAGATCAACAAGAGCTTGAAATCAAAAAACAAAGCTTGCCTATAGAGAACCAGAGCAACATGCCGAGTCCATCATCAACAGACTCAACCCGAAATGATGATACCAATATACCCGCAGATGATGAGGCAGGTGTACCAAGATAGCCCCTCACTCAGATCGTTAAAGCTTAGATCCAGGGAAGACGTGATTGAAAGAGCAATAATGCAGTTATAATTTTATTTATAACATGATGTCTGTTTAAGATTTCAGTGATTCACCTGACGAATCACTTTCCCCTGTTGAAATGCCTCAAAATTTTCCACCATTTGATTGACGATACGTTGCCGAGCATCAACACTTCCCCAGGCACTGTGCGGGGTGATAATCAGGTTTGGAATATCCTCTGCAAGCAACACATTTCCTTGTTTTGGAGGTTCAACAGAAAGTACATCTGTCGCTGCGCCTGCAATCTTGCCTTGTCTTAATGCATCCGCCAAAGCCTGTTCGTCCACGATGCCTCCACGGGCACAATTGATTAAAAATGCAGATTTTTTCATTGCGTTCAGTGCTTGTGCATCAATCAAGTCCCGTGTTTCATCTGTTAAAGGACAATGTAAAGAAAGAAAATCGACTTGCGGAAGTAGATCAGCAAAAGGAATTCGTGCTTGATGCTGTGGGCGGCTTGGCAGTGCCCCTACCAGAACCTGCATACCAAAAGCTTCAGCTAATTTGGCAACCGCTTGTCCCAATGCTCCATAACCAATGATTCCCAAGGTTTTCCCTGACAGTTCTACAACAGGAAAATCCAATAAACAGAAAATTGGTGATTTATTCCATTGCCCCTTCTTAACGGCACGATCATATTTGAGCAAAGAAGTTGCTAAAGCCAGCATCAATGTCAGGGTATGCTGTGCAACTGCTGATGTACCATAACCCTGACAGTTGCATACCACGATGCCTTTAGATTTGGCTGCATCTAAATCGACATTGTTGGTACCCGTTGCCGAAATTAATATGAGCTTTAATTGCTTCGATTGAGCAATTGTTTCTGCATTGATCAATACTTTATTACTGATGATCACATCGGCATGCTCTACACGTGCTAATACCTGCTCAGTCGTGGTCGAGGGATAAAGGATAAGTTCGTCAAAAGCTGCGTTTAACTGACTAAAATCCAAATCATTTTTGTCTAAAGATTCATAATCTAAAAATACAGCCTTCATTGCGTCGCTTTTACCTTATTGTTCCAATCATTTGCACTAGCTTGTTTATAGCATGAAATTTTCACAGATTTTCATACTGGTCTTTATCATCTGTTCAACATATAACACCATTCATTCAACATTGAAAATCAATCCTGTCCAATCAAATGATTTTAGGATTGTGATGATGCTTGCGGAAAGCCAAAAGTATTATTTTTAAGCGCCAATAGATATGCATTGGTCATACGGTAAGCTTCTTGAATAATGGCTTCTGAAATATAACTTTCATTGTAATAGCCATGTTTCATACAGGTAAAAACCAATTCCATTAAAATCGTTAAAGTATCAGGTTGTTGAGGAACATAATTATCGACCTGAATCATTTCCAATGCTTTACGTACACCCTCACTGACTTTTTTCAACTCAATTTGGTACTCAAGATATGCTTGCCGCGTAAAAGGACCGCTGAGAATAAGCAGGCTGGCAATTTCAGATTCATTGAAAAATTTAGCCGTGGTCCGGATCATACTTTCTGAAAGGAGTTGCCCGTAGACTTCAATGCTTGCTCTGGGGTTGTCTGTTAATACTCGAACAGCCGCTTTCCCCAATTGTTTGACCAAATCATTCAAGTGTGCGAGTGCTATATGACGCAGAATATCGTATTTCGTCGGAAAAAACTGATAAATACTGGTACGAGGAACGCCCGAAGCATTGGCAATTTCAGGGATGGAAATCTTTTCAATTCCAATGGATAACAATAACTCTTGTGTAGTTGCCAGCATTTTTTCCATTCTTTTTTGCGAGCGTTCTTGTTTTGGCTGACTCACTTTTTTGGTCATTTTCTTTAAAACTGACGTTGACGTTATTTTGATCATCAGATAATCTCTCAAAAAATCCAACAAATGTTGGCTTTTAAAACTTCCTTGTTTTCATAAAAAATATAGAGGAAAACGGAAATGAATTTACCCCTTTCCGATGTACATGTATCCAAGCTGAACAAAACCAAGAACTTTGCTGATCCTGAAGATGAGCAACGCAGTCATCGAATTCGTAAAGCGATTTTGGAAGCTGGGAATCAGTTACGAGAACGCCATCCTTGGCTGGTTCAATATCAGGATCAAATCGGTTTGAGTATTCTGGGTATTGCCGTTACGGGGATTATTTTCAATATAACACAATACGCTCGTGGGAAAATGGCTTGGTATGTGGCAATTCCACTTTCTGCATTTTGGATGTCAATTTTGCATGAACTAGAACACGATTTGATTCATCAAATGTATTATCGCAAGGATAAAAAAATAAATGATGCCATGCTGGCTGCGGTATATGCCTTCCGTCCAAGTACAGTCAATCCTTGGATACGTCGTGAAGTACATCTCCATCATCATAAATCCTCGGGAACAAAAACAGATCTGGAAGAACGCGGTATTAACAATGGAGATAAATGGGGTTTAAAACGCTTGATCATGACAGGTGACAATATGCTGGCTGTTTATCTCCGCCCCATCACCATGATGAAAACCACCAACCGTTTTATCCATGCACAGAAGAACTTATCAAAAGTTGAAAAACTTAAATTGAAGGCAAAACTTTCTGCAGCTTATGCACCATTTGGATACCTTCATTATGCTCTTTGGCATAGCTTTCTATTGATCAGTGCTGCCAAATTGGCAATGAAAACTCTGGGGATTTCGCAACCTCAAAATCGCGTATGGAAATTTGCTGACAAAGCGACAGCATTCTATGCTGTGAGTATTGCTGCACCCAATTTCCTACGCACCCTCAGTTTGCACTTTACCAGTTCGAATATGCATTATTACGGCGATGTCGAAGATGGCAATGTTGTCCAACAATGCCAAGTATGGACTGACTGGCGTATGAAGCCTCTACAAGCTTTCTGTTTCAACTTTGCCGGTACTCATGCAATTCATCACTTTGTTGTTCGTGATCCATTTTATATTCGTCAAGCCATTGCACAAGCTTGTTATCCCGCCATGAAAGAAAATGGGGTCCGTTTTAATGACTTTGGTACATTTAAACGTGCAAATCGCAGATTTTAGGGGGCTATGTTTTTATAACTGAGAAAATAATTAATTCAGTTTAGGGAGATTTTTGGCATAGGATCTACTTTTTAATTTAAAAAAACACGATTGGGATTTATAGTGACTCCAACAAGCAATAAAAGATATCCAAATGAAAAAATCAATCTATAAGTCACTCATATTATTCTTTATTTTCTGGATCTCCTCCTTAAACCCAATCATCGCAAAAGACCATGTTTTACAGTCGATTCAAAATTTAGATGAAGCTGGATTTAGAAGTTCTGAAGGAAATTATTTTAAGCTGATTAAATTGGATCAGGGCTGTCGTATAGAAGCCCGATATTATTTAGAAATGGAAAATCAATTGTTTAGTTATAAATTTATTGATCAAAGACTTCTGCATGCCTCGCGAAAAACCTTCCGCTATCATTATAAAGAAGGTCAGGAAGGCTCGCTCATGGCAGTCACTGGTGTATATCAATATTCTAGCGAAACTTATGGACTGCCTGATTTAAAAGTTCAAAATGAATTCAGAAAACATCAAGCATTGTTTCCAACACACGATTTAAAGCAATGTAGTTAAACAAAGCATTTGTTAACGCGCTTTCAGCAATCAACAAAGCTTCTGTTCGTCAACCCTATTGCTATTGTTCCCGCTTTGTCCTTTTTGGACAAGGCGAGGACAAAAGACTATTTTTATTCACTGATGTTGCTAAAAAGGTCTAAGCGAAAATCTATTTTAGTCGTACGGTTAAAAAGTCTAAGTTATGCAATCTTAAAATGACAAAACTCATTTAAACTTTCGTCATCAAAACTGACCTGTCCCTGAATATCACAGCTCATATAGAAATTTTTATAGCTCAACACATAAAAGTCTGGCGTTTTCTTGATTACAACTGGATTCATATCCAATGACAACGCTTCATCATGTTTAAATAGCTTGGTCACACGACGATCATTCATGCAAATCAAATAAGTCTGTTTTTTAATCTCGACTTGCGCTAGACCATTGCTTTCAACATTCAATGGGATGATATATTTGCCGTTAACATCAATGACCTGTTGATCATAGCTTTCCAGTTTTTGGGTAATGACATTAAATACCAAGATATTGCCAAAGCTGTCTTGTAGTTGGGTTTTATCCTCAAATGAAAAATTGACCTGAATCCCAAGTTTTTGCAAATCTTGCTCATCAACGCGTTTATTGGTCAATAAAATACGGGTAATGGTCTGCTTTAAACTGGCATCAAAGAAGGTACTGTCCAATTGGATATCAGTTCCTTTGAGAATTTTACCCAATGCCTCATTGTGTGTTCCCAACAAGCGTGCAATCACACTGCGATAGTAAAACTTACTGTTCTTCTTGACCTCACGGATCTGCTTATAGAAATAAGTCTGGTCGTATGGGCGCTCAATAAAATCATGCAATAATGCAGAGTTCGCCAAAACAGCAATTGCATCATGTCCTGTATAGGGTAAATGAAGCGTATGCAGTTGAGGAATCAGCGGCTTAATTTTTAAATAATGTTCTTTATCGTTTTCAAAATAAGGATCATAGACAATAATGTATTCGCAATCGGTCACGATATCCTGTGCTTGAATACGCATATTTGCATTTAGATCAGCATCATAGAAATCAGTATAACGTTTATCTTCAACTTCAGTGGGGTCTATTGAATATTGTGGAACCATGGCAACTACACGATTCATATTTAAATCTTTGGCATATTTGATTGCTGCATAGCCCCCCATTGATCCACCATAACCTACAATATTCTTGAATTGACTTAGGATCGGCTGGAGATGTTGTAAAAGTGCCGCCATACTTGATGCAGGAAACCAAGACTTTTGCTTAGGCATAATACCGACAATGGCATAGTTATATTTCATCAAAGACTTTTCAGCATTAATTGAAAGCCCTTTGGCGCGAGTGATCAAATCTCCAAATGACAGAACTAAAGTGTCAGACTCACCTGCTAAATAGATTGCTCTGATATGATCATCTTCAAAAATTATTTGTTTATCCATTCGCACACCGAGCATCCGCTCTTTTCTTGGCTGAAATTAAATCAATCGGCACTTGCCTATTGATTGCTTCAAATGTCATATTTTATAGAGTCTAGTCAGATAAAAAAGCGCAAAATATGACACATTCTTTACATCCTGCTGCTCAAAAAGGCTTCAGCACCGCTGCTGAACTTTATCAACAGGCCAGACCCAATTATCCTCAGGATGTGGTTCAATGGCTCATCGAAGATTTGGCACTTACCCCAGATTCAAAAGTGGTTGACTTAGGTGCAGGTACAGGAAAATTTCTTCCCTATCTGAAACAGGCAACGCCCAATATCATTGCAGTTGAGCCTGTTTCTGAAATGTTGGAACAGTTGAAAATAGTACATCCTGATGTGCAAACGCTTCAAGCGAAGAGTGATCAAATTCCGTTAGAATCTGAAAGTATTGATGCTGTATTGTGCGCTCAGTCCTTTCATTGGTTTGCCAATATCGAAACATTGAACGAAATTCATCATGTTTTAAAACCTGAAGGTCATTTGGGTTTGATCTGGAATCAACGAGACGAGAATATAGATTGGGTAAAAGCATTGGCAGATTTGCTCGCAACCCTTGAAGGAGATACCCCACGCTACCACAGTGCGCAATGGAAACAGGTATTTGAAAATCAGTTTTTATTCCAACTTGAAACTGCAAAAGTATTTTCACAACTCCACACAGGTACGGTAGAGAATGTGGTGAGTAAACGCTTACTTTCCACCAGTTTCATTGCCGCGATGCCAGAACAAGAACAACTCAAATTGAAACACAAATTCGAACAGATTGTATCGGAATATACGGGCAAACACGCTCAAGATGAAATAGACTTCCCCTATGTCACCTATGTTTATAACTTTAGGAAACTACGCTAATCAATACGCTTTAATGAGGAATGTTTATCATGCATTTAATACTTCGCCCTTTGCTTCTTTCAGGTTTACTGACATCAATCGTATTCATAGCAGCATGTTCTCCTAAAGACGGTCAACAAAACAATTCATCTGAGCCGAAAGATGCATCTCAAGAAGTTATGGATCAATTGAAAACCAAACCGATTAAGGCCTTTCCGAGTACACCAAACGATGCTCACGATATTGCTTTGCTCGACGAATACGATCAGAAATTTACTGAAAATAATAATGCTTTGGAAGCTGATCTTAAAAAACGTGCGAGTGAAGGCAGCCTCACGGAAGAAATTGATCACCAACTTAAACGCGACAATATTGAGTCGGCGCTGAATATGTTGAAAGACTTGGATCTTAAAACAGAGCAAGGGCGCTATATTCAAGGTTTACGTTATCAATATTGGGAAAATCAAGCCAAAGTCTATGATGAGAAAAAGCAATCTGCTGATGGTGAGCTTAAAAATCCAAGTGATGCAGTCAAAGGCATGGGAGAAATGTTCACTGCCGATGAACAGCTTGATCATTGGAAGCAAACAACTGAAGGTAAATAATCTTCTGATCAACGGATTGTGCCATCAAAATGAACATTCAACAGTCGGATGCTTTTAAAAATTAACCACAGCGCACATAGGTGTTCGAATGTGAAGCGACATGGATGTCGCTACTCTGATATTTAAGTGCGTGTTCAGCAGCTTCACTACGGTTAATGCTTTGAAAAGACAAGAGGATGAGAATTAGAATACTTTGCTCTTAAGAAACCCGGATACGGCAACGCCATTGTTGATCAGGCTGTTTTGAAGATTCCCAGGCACGAATATGAACCAACTCGATATAATCTTGTCCTGGTTTCTCCGCTGTAAAACGGAAAGTTTTGGTCCCGCCCACGCCTACCGCACCTTCCTCACTGTCATTCTGTAAATAGGTTTCTTCGGTTTTAAATATTTTAAGCGGCTGTAATAACTGCCATTGGTAACCTGTGCTTGGATTTTCAGGTGCATTGAACAACAACACCTCTCCCACTTTCATATCCATGAGTGTTGGGCACTTTTGTTTGATGGTGTATTCATGTGTTTTACCTACGCTAGGATTCGGACTTTGACAAGCAACCAGCCCCAAGCTGAAAATCAACAAGGTAAAACACGCTAAACCTTTCATTTATCAAACTCTTTATTTTTCAATTGACCTAAAATTATACATATCACCATAACATTTTGTCTCATTTGGCTCAATTGAATTTAGATATTTTGCTTTTCTAGCCATTGAATCGAATTGACTCGGATCAGTTTGCAAGCACCATCTCCCACACCATTCCAATCTAAAGCCGATTTCCAGACCAAATCTTTATCATTCACCTGAACCAAATCTCCCGTTAAGCGAACCAAGTCACCACGTTTAACTTGTTTGATTTGTTTGGCAATTTTAGGATTGGCAGGAATAATGTGCATATTGCTAACCAATTGAGTTGCCAACTGAGCCGGAATCGGTGGTCGAGCCATTTTCCAATTGAGGAATCGATCATATTGATTGATTGAAATTTGGCGGGCAATTTCAGGCTCAGTAAATAAACCCCGTGTCACAGCATAGTCAATCGGTGAGAATTTTGCTTGTGCATCATCATAATATTCTTTTGAACCTAAAATTCGAAACTCACCACGGAATGGCTCAAGAACAGAGATTTTCTGATTACGATCAATCGGAGCTAAACCATTGGCAATATTAAAGGCGGGATTTGATAGCTGCGCCTTTGACACAGCGGTAGAGTGAAAAGCATTGGCTTGAAAAGCACTCAGTGCCATCAACGCTGCACAGACTAACTTTTTATTCATAACATGCTCCTCAAACGCAGTACTCAACCAACAAAAATATCTAATCCCAGTATTAATAGATAAACTTAAAATAAAAATCGAATTTCAGTAACAAAATACAGAAATTTCGTCCTATTTTTGTCTTATATTCAAAATTCACATTGGGTAGAATCATGATCATACACTTAAAATGATCACATCATGATTTATAAATATTATCAACAGCGTATTTTTCCTCACCTGCTCAATCAAGTGATGCAAACCCCCAGCATGATGGAAGGTCGCGCGGAACTGATTAAAAAAATCCGTGGTGAAGTATTAGAAATTGGCTTTGGTACAGGTCTTAATTTACCTTTTTATCAAGCAGTTGATCAGCTCTATGCGCTTGAGCCAAACCCTGATGTTTATCGTCTTGCACAAAAACGAATCTTTGACACCCCCTTTCATATCCAGCATATTCAAGCCAGTGCCGAAAAATTACCTTTTGCAGACCATTCCATTGAAAATATCGTAAGTACATGGACCATGTGCAGTATTGCAGACTTAGCTCAAGCTCTCCACGAAATTCATCGAGTATTAAAGCCTGAAGGTAATTTACACCTGATTGAACATGTTCAGTATCATGACAATTCAGCATTGAAAAAATTGCAGGACATTTTAACCCCGATCCAAAAAGTCCTTGCTGATGGCTGTCATCTGAACCGCAATATCGAGCTTGAGTTATTAAATACTGGTTTTAAATTTTCGGAAAAATATTATTTCGATGCGGAAGGCCTGCCTAAAGTGGGAAGACGCATGTTTATGGCAAGAGCACAAAAAATTTAATCGGCAAAATCAATATTGATCGTTTCAAAGCGTACCCGTCCTTCACGAATGGCTTGGGCAATTGCTTGCTGTCCTTTGGTCAGACGCGCGCCACCACTCTTAATATCAATCAATACAACCTCGATATCCTCAGCCAAGCCTTCGCCGTCTCGAAAGTCGGTATAGCCATCAAAAATCACATAATCAATGGGATCACCCAGAAACTTGGCATCACTTGGCAAATATTGGAATTCAGGCATGATCGGTGCAAGTTGTTCTGCCATCTTCCCTTTTAGGACAGCACGACTGGTATTCACACTGCTTTTTTGCGCATGTACAAGTGCCTGTTGATGCTCCAGTTCAAGTTCAGTGATGTATTGTTCATACTCTGCTTTAATCTTGCCATTTCGTGTACTCGATAACACGATTGTGGTCAAAACGATGCCAATGCACGCACCTATCAACATCGCCATCCAAATCGACATGCTCTTTCCTTTCTGTAAATCATTGGCACAATGTAAACAACTACTAAAGTTTTGTCATGTGTAACCTATATGCTTAAAATTAATGCTAAAGTAGACAAGGGCTAGCGGACAGATATTATTGATATACGATGAAAACAATACTTGTTGCAAATTTAAAAGGCGGTTGTGGAAAAACAATTACAGCAATTACTTTAGCCACAGCATTGGCACAAAAAGGTTATAAAGTGGCATTAGCGGATGCTGATGGACAAAAGTCAGCACTACAATGGTTAAAACAGCGCCCAGAACACGCAGCGAAAATTCAGAGCCTCGATTGGCGTCATGAGAAATCAATAGGAGATGCACCTAAAAATCTCGATTATTTGGTTATCGATGCGCCTGGTGCTTTAACTGGTGAACACGCAGAACAGTTAATCAGTGAAAGCCATGCTGTGGTCACACCACTCCAGCCCTCATTTTTTGACATCGACAGTACCCGACGTTTTCTCAAACATATACAAGATATTAAAAAGATTCGTAAAGGAAAAGTCGCGGTACACTTGATTGCCAATCGCATGAAAACCAATAGTGCGAGTTCAAAAGATATTCAACAGTTTTTTGAAAAGATTGATCAACAACCTGTTGCATGGATTTCAGAACGTACTGCATATGGTCAATTGGCTATGCAGGGCTTAAATATTTTTGATAAGACCCAAAAGAATTTTTTAACCATTCAAGAACAATGGCAACCACTGCTTGATGCTTTAATAGATGATCCAAGTGATTGGTTCTAAAACCAATCTAAAGTAGGTCGGATAAAGCAAGCTTAAAATTTGCCACATTTGATTTTTCAGTTAATATTGAGTGAATCACTCAGCAATTTTTAGAGTAGTTAGTGCAAGACTTCACTTCAAACTTACAACGTATCTTATTGTTTGGGTTATTGTTTATCCTGATTTTCTTGGGCTACGATATTCTCAAGTATTTCATTGTCCCGGTATTATGGGCGTGTATCATCGCCTATATGACATGGCCAATGTACAAGCGCATATTAAGAATGTTTGGTCCGAATCGACCAACATTGAGTGCGTCAGTGATGATTACGCTGGTGATTTTAGTGGTTGGAATCCCGCTCACCTTTGCGATTTTTATTCTGCAGCATGAAGGTCGAAATTTGTATTTTGACCTGCAACGCCAATTGTCATCGGGGCATTTGACTGTTCCTGATTTTATTCGCGAACTGCCTATTATCGGTAAGGAAGTCAGCCGGACTGTTCGGGAAATAAATGCGGATCCTACCAGTCTTTCACAGACCATTGGTCTTTGGATTCAAGGACATATGAATTATGGTAAGTTCGTACTTAACGAGATCACCAAAAATCTAGTGAAACTGGGTTTTGCCGTCATGTCTCTGTTCTTTTTCTATCGAGATGGTCAAACCATTTTGGAGCAAGTCAGCAAGGCATTACAGATGCTGATTGGACCACGTATCCATCATTATCTGGATACCATTTCTGAAACCACCCGTGCTGTGGTGTATGGTGTGGGTTTAACAGCGGTTGCGCAATCCATTCTTGCAGGTATCAGTTATTTTGTTGCAGGCGTACCAAATCCAATGGTACTGACGATTGCCACTTTCCTGATGGCACTCATTCCATTTGGACCACCTGTGGCTTATGGTGCAGTATCATTATGGCTGTTTTCCCAAGGTCAAACGGTTGAAGCGATCGGTGTAATGGCTTGGGGGGTCTGTATTGTCAGTACGGCAGATAATGTCATTCGTCCATTGGTCATTTCAGGTGCGACAAAAATCCCATTCTTATTGATTATGTTTGGTGTTTTAGGCGGATTGGCGAGCTTTGGACTGGTTGGACTGTTTATTGGTCCTGTTATTCTGGCAATTTTATTGGCAATTTGGCGCGAATGGCTACATGAAACGACAGAGCATGGTATTTTAATGCCTGATGCCACAATGGCATACGAAATCGAAGAAAACGACCCGAAAAAGCCGGATTAACTCAGTCTGCTTCTACATGATTCGCCAAGTATTTTATTTGGCGGATTATTTTAATCCCTCCCAGTAGACCCAGCATAATCAATGCCAATTTACTGTTTATTTAATAAATTTATACAATCAGATATTTAATTCACATTGTTTATCCATAGATGCTTTGTTTGAATGATCTATAAATCATGATCAAAGATATTGGATGCAAATAATGACATCTACTTTTTTTAAAACATCAATATTTTGCACCTGCATCGCACTTTTTACAGCGGCATGCAGCACTACACCGCATACGACCAAACCTAAAACACCTCAAAAAACGATTGATGTTCATGCTGTTTCAGCACAAGGCATTGGCGCAAAGATCGGTACGATTAGCTTTCAAGACTCGCCAAACGGTTTAAATATTTCAACTCAACTCAGCCACCTTCCTTCAGGTTTTCACGGTTTTCATATTCATGAAAAAGGCTCTTGTGCGCCTGCTGAGAAAGAGGGCAAAATGGGGGCTGCTCTGGCTGCGGGAGGGCATTACAATCCTCACCAGACTGGACATGGCACACCGAATGATGGGCATATGGGTGATTTACCCGTATTGAATGTTGATTCAAATGGTAATGCTAAAACCACTTTGATCGCACCACGATTAAAACTTGCCGACATACAGGGCTTAGCCATCATGATCCATGCAGGTGGTGATAATTATTCCGACCATCCAAAGCCTTTGGGTGGTGGTGGAGACCGCATTGCTTGCGGTGTGATCCAGTAATTCAATCATTATTCAATAAAAATCTTGAATGTGGATAAACTTAAAGTTATCCACAATGGCTTCATTTTTGATGTGCAAGTGCATAACGGCGGCAGTGATCCAGATAGCCGGCTTCATGTACACTGATCAGTTCCACAATACTGCGCCATAACCAGAATGGCGCATCTATGGTTTTAGATTGGTTTCTTTGCAGTTCTTTGAGCCAACTGTTTCGAGTTGAAGCATCCATTTGTCGAACATGTGCCCGTCCCACTACAAAAGCCAAATAAAATGCCAAATCTCTCGCTCCGTTTTGGTTCATGCCTTCGATTTCTAATTTTAAATCCTGCGGTAATAACTCACGAATAAAGAGCGATCGCTCCAAAAATTTGGTTGCTCGCATTCGCTCCCCCAGATAAGGGGATAAATGTCGTGCCCCTTCCACAATTCGCATTGCATTGTCTTTCGGCATAGGTGCATTTGAATAACGAGGTGCTAAAGCTGTGGTGGCTTCTTTTAAATCCATTAAACACAAGCCTTTACCATCTCTAACAATATGATTGGATGAATCCATTAACACGATATAGCGCAATAAGCCTAAAGAACTGCAGCCTTTCACCCAGTATGCTGAATCAATCACTTTGAGCTCTGCAGATGCATCACGCTGCCCAATCATTTTGACTAAATCTTCTATATCCGGCTGCGCAAAAACATTGTGTATTTCCAACTGTTCTTTTTTTAATAACGGCCAAAACCGTTTACCCAAGGTAATTTGAGGCTTTAAATCTTCTAAACGTTCTTTTGCTAAACTTTTCCAAGATCGCTTCACTGCTTTTTCCATCACACTGTGTACTAAAGCAGGACGCTGTAACTGATCACTTGTACGACCATTACGTTCTAGCGCATACATATAGCCTGCATACAGTGCTTCAATCATTTGTGCAGTCACCACACCCGGTAAGTCTGAACTACGCACTGCTGTTGCCAAAGATAAACCTAAACGAATCAGGTCATTGGCTGGATTGCCAATCACAGTCTGATCCAAGTCTCTAATTTCAATGTCGATCTTGCCTTCTGCATTGGCGACAGGACCCAAGTTTCCAGTATGACAATCGCCACAAATCCAAATTGCTGGACCTTGAGGAATAGAGCTAATTTCAGCTTGTTTCAGCCAATCATAATATTTAGCAGTATTGCCACGTACATAGGCATGGATTGAACGTGCCATTTTTAAATTACGGCGTTCGGTCAACTCGGCATTACGATAACGCGGGAGCTTAATTGCGGTATTTTGTTTTTTTGACATTGTCGGTATTTTTAAGCATTCAGTGATTTATTGTGGATTTTTTTCATGCTCAGGGTAAGAGTGAATCTGTATATAAAATGTTGAATTTTACGCATTAATTTTTACATTTCCACAGCGAATAAAACATCTGATTGTGCCATAAAAGAGTAAAATATGCAGATCCCACCTCTGCGAAACGATATTGTGAATAGCATTCATCAAATCTTTCAAAATATAAAGTCAAACTCAACCTTTATTTATTGCTTACAGATTCTGATTGTTTTGACGGGAACAACGCTTGGGCTTTATTTTCTAGGTTATGACCGGTTGATCGTTCCCTTAACGCTTGGAGCAATTGCAACAGCATTGACTGACTTTGATGACCGGCTCAGTATCCGTTTAAGAAATCTGGGACTGGTTTGTATTCTGTTTTTTAGTGTCAGCAGTATTCTCGATTTTTTACATCCCCATAAACTTTTATTCTTAATTTATTTATCGCTTTCCAGTGCTGTTTTCATATTGATGGGAGCACTGGGGCAACGCTATGCCACCATTTCTTTTGGTACAGTGCTACTCTCTATTTATACCATGTTCGGTCTAGGTGAATATTCTGAGTGGTATCAACAGCCGAGTTATTTTGTTATGGGGGCACTCTGGTATGGTTTAACCTCGATTATTTTTTATCTTCTTAAACCAACACAAGCCGTTCAAGACAATTTATCAAACAGTTTCAATACGCTTTGCGATTTACTCATGGCAAAAGCCAAATTGTTTGATCCTGATAATCAAGACAATGTTGAACAACTTTTATATGATCTTTCATTAAAAAATAGTATTGTGGTACAAAACTTAAACACCACTAAAGCATCATTACTGACTCGTTTAAAAGCTTCACGTGCCAATAAAAATACAATTTACTGGCTGAATTTATATTTTCTCGCCCAAGACATCCATGAACAGGCTACATCCAATTATCTTCATTATGAAAAAATCCAGCAGAACTTTAGCCGCACCGATTTAATCTATCGAATTCAAAAAAATGTACGCATTCAGGCACAGCATTGTCAGGTACTGGCTGAAGCTATTTTAAAAGGCGATAGTTTTATCGTCCGTGCAGACCATAACACCGCCTTAATCTATTTAGAAAGTTCAATGCATGAGTGGATTCAACACAATCCATATAATATAGAAGTTAAAAATCTGCTTTTGGTCTTAAGAAATTTAAAAAATGTCCAAGACCAGTTTACCAACCTCAGTATTGAACAAGCCAACTATCAACAAAACTACAGCCAACATCGAGATAATTTAAATTTATTGGATGACGATATCCACGGCATACAAGACCTTTGGCTCAAGATCAAACAACATCTAAGCCCAAAATCTGCCCTGTTTCGTCATGCTGTCCGTATCGGCTTTGTGTTTGCTGTGGGCTATGCCATTTCTTTATTGCCTTTTGCCAAGAATGGCTATTGGATTTTACTGACCAGCTTGTTTGTCTGCCAGATCAGTTATTTCGCCACTAAAAGCCGTTTAAAAATGCGAACCTTAGGCACTGTTTTAGGTGTCATTCTAGGAATTCCAATCTTATATTTTGTCCCCAGTATTGAAGGTCAGTTAGTCCTTACCATTATTTTCGGAGTCTATTTTTTCTATTTGCGCTCCAAAAAATATGCCATGGCGACCTTGATGGCGACTCTGATGGTCTTGTTGATTTTTAATCTTAAAGGTGCAGGCTATGCCATCATTTTGCCTCGTATTGTTGATACACTTTTAGGCTGTTTAATTGCATGGTTTGCTGTGAGCTTTATTTGGCCGGATTGGAATTTCCGGAATATTTCCAACAATATTCTCAAGAGCAGTAAAGCAACCCTAGATTATTTCGATGCTGTGGTAGAACAATATCAACAGGGTCGAACAAACAGCATTGAGTATCGTAAAGCGCGTCGTGCGGCACACAACGCACAAATTGAATTATCAGCCATGATTTCGAGCCTCAGTGCAGAGCCCAATCCCCATCAAGATTTAATTCATCATGCCTTTAGATACTTGGTCTATAGCCATAGTCAACTCAGTTATGTGTCAGCATTGGGCAGCCATCGAGAACAGGTACATGATCAGCAAATCCTAGATCTAATGTTATGGTGTAAATACACCTTGAATGATGTGCTACTCAATCAAGTCCCTTTAGATGAAGCCGTGATTGAACAAAAATTGACAGAAATACAAACTTTAAGCGATCAAGACAATTTATCAGATGGTTTACTATTAGCATTAAAACAAATCAGTTTATTATTGGAAACCTTACCTGAGTTGTTAAAATTAAAAACAACTTTACTTCGCTTAGAAATTAAATAGAAATGATGACAAGATCTGAGAGGGTTCAAGTGAAACTTAAACGCCATTTACAATTATTTGCTGCTTTAATCACGCTAAGTGCCATGACATCTAGTTATGCAGATGCAAAATTTAATCAAAACTTAGAACAATTTTTAGAATGTAAGAAAACGCTCAGTGATTATTATGCTCTAGGTTTTGAGTTTGAAGATAACTTGAAAAAGAACGGTTGGGTGAAACAAGGTGAAGATTATTCTTATGTCAGTCAAACTCCGATCAAAGTTTTTGGTCAATCCAGTCATGAAATTAGTTTAGTTGCTGGTGGTATGCTGGCTGTATTCAAAAATGCCAATACCAAAGAACTTGCTGAAAAATTTAAAATTTCTCAAAACCCATTTTTTAAAAATATGCCCTATTTTTCTGGCGAAAAAATTGTAAAAAAAGATCCTGCGACAAAAGACTCGGAAAAGTCCGTTCGAAAACTGACCCTCGCTGAGTCCAATCCTGTTATCAATGAAGGAGAAAATAAAACTTATCTGGGTTGCGTTTATCTCTCCGAATTTGAACAACAGCAACAGGAAGCTGCACTTGAAGCCGCACAGTAATCAATAAACATTGAAATCGAGAATGATTAAAGATTAAATGCAATGCCAATTCTGCATACTTTTTTTCAATAAATCATAAAAACAGATGTGCAATGATGACTTCTGATTATGATAATTTAACCACATGATCGAGGTCATTTTCTCACATAGAACAATCTCACTTGAGGGTCGATTGAGCGTGATAAATATATTCAACTTTTGCGCATAATTCGGTTAGACTCAAGATTCATTCTCATTTGACTAAGTGACCATGAATATCAAAACTTTACGTCTTGTTGGTTTTCTTGAAGGGATTTCCTTTCTTCTCCTGCTGTTTATTGCAATGCCGCTCAAATATATTTGGGATAACCCAATCTATGTGAAATATGTGGGTATGGGACATGGCTTACTCTTTATCGCCTTTCTTGCTGTTCTGTTGATCGTTTGTCAAAAGCAAAAATGGTCGATTAAAATGTTTATTTTAGGCTTGATCGCTTCAATTTTACCTTTTGGACCCTTTGTGTTCGATCATAAACTCAAGCAAGAACAATCTTATTAACTCTCCTTTGAATACAGCTGTAAAGCTCCCTTTCCTTTTGGAGAGAGAGCTTTTTTAATTTTAGAAGATACCCTCTGCCTGACGTTGTTTCATGATTGATTTTAATAAGCCACGCGGAACAGTGAACCACAAAGCAATTAAAACAAAACACGACAATGCATAAGCCCAGAGATGGAAATGCTCATATAAAACCCGAATCAGCTCAATGACAAAGAAGAAAGTAAACATCATGAGGACTGAAACAGCTGCTGCTACAGTACCTTTAGAAACTTCTGAAGACATCAATGCAAAACGATACAGTACAGAGAAACTAATCCCCTCACCAAAGCTCACCAATGTCATACCTGAAATGACGCAATATAAAAAATATTCGCGCCAAATGACACCTGCAAATACGATGACTGTACCTAAAAGCATTAACGGTAAGCCGATTAAAACTGTTTTCCCAAGCGCTAAACGATCAATCACTCGAATCAAAACAATATTTCCTAAAATCAGCCCTCCCAATACAGGAAATTGTGCTAACCCATACTGCAGACTACTCAGCCCCAGTTCTTCAACCAACATGACTGGCGATAAAGCAATCCAAAGCATTAAAGGCATCGCCACCATAGGAAGCCCTAAAGTCATCCCCATAAACGTTTTATTTTTAAAGACTTTTCTATAGTCATCCCAAATATAACTCAGAGGTTGTTTGGGAATACTGGTTTGACGTGATGGCATTTTTGCCTTTAAACCAAACCAACTGAGAAAGGCTAAAAAAGCAATCGCAATAAAGCCCCAGTGCCACGATACATGATCGATCAGGAAAGCACCTACGACAGGTCCGATTAACGGTGCCAGTAAAGAAATGTTTGCCATGAGCGCCATGACTTTGATTGCATCACGTTCTTCAAAAGTTTCCTGAATTGCTGCATAACCGACAGCTGCAATCACGGATAAACCAAAGCCTTGTAAAAATCTTAAAGCAAGAAAACTTTCAATATGATGTGTCAGTAAAATCAATAAGCAGGTGATCACAAAAAAAGCCACACCCGCCAATAAGACTTTTTTACGTCCCAATCGGTCTGATAATGGTCCTAATAATCCTGCGACACATGCACCGCCAAGCAGATAAAAGGACATGGATGAGGGAGCCCATGTACTGCTCACACCAAATTCTTTGGTAATCGCGAGCATGGCAGGCTGTACCAGATCATTTCCGATATATACTGAAAACTCAAAAAGCACCAACGCCAGTGGAAACATGAGCGTAGCACGACTCAAACTTGCAGTTTGTTCTTGTTGCACTGAATTTTGCATTGTTTTCTACATATCATTATAGGCTTGCTGGAGTGACACTATTTTTCTAAAGATAAGCGTCATCCCAATGACAAGCACTGAAATTTAAATATTAAGTTGTGGAATTTACGTTGAATAAGGAGTCAACACCGCATTCACAAGGTGTCTAATTCAATAGGTAAAAAAGTCATGCTTGCAGCAAATTTGTGAGATTTATAACTGAACCCTTCTATAAAAAAGTTTATAGAAAGTACACACAGGGTTGAGTTTTTGTAGTGTAACACAGACATTTTTCGAGAGGAAGTTGAACATTTAATATTCTTAAGATACTCTAAATGTCACATGAATCGATATGAATAAATTAAATGAAAAATAAAAATCCGGTTTCCTTGATCATCATTGGCATTATTTTACTTCTGGTCGGTGGTGGGCTTTATTTAATGAGCTCAGGACCAAATATCAGTGCCTCTGATCAAGCCCGCTGTGAACAGTTGGTTGAAAAAAAATATGGTGAAAACTCTGGCTCAATAATCTCAAGTTGCAAGACGGATACGGGTTTTGTTGCCATGATGGACGCTCAAGCCAATTCTACAGGCTCAGCAGAAGATACAGCGAAAGCAATTAGCTCAGCCAATCAAAAAGAACTCGGCTTAGGTATATTCGGTAAATTCCTGATGGGGCTATGTGTGGGAATCGGAATTGCATTGCTGATTAAAGGTCTTATTGGACTAAAAAACAAACCGCAAACGGGTATTTAGTCCTTCACGGCAGCTTATACGTTGAACTTGCTGTCATTCATCATCTAACACTTTAAATTTGATGAAAGTACCCTTTTTAATATCATCATATGCTTCAAGAATTTGATCATAGCTGTTCATCACAAATGGACCATGACCATTGATTGGTTCTTGAAGCGGTTTACCTGTCAGCAACAATAACTTGCAATGCTCTAAAGCGGTGATCTCAATGTCCTGCCCTAAACTCGACATCACGGCTAAACCTTGTTCATCTAACATATCATCTTCAGGCTGAAATTGAACTTTACCACGTCTTAAATAAATCATTGCAGTGTCTCCAGCATTCGCCGGTAGAACTATGCGATGTCCTGTCTGGATTTCGATGTCTAAAACCTGGAGGGGCGAATGCGTTTTGGCTGGTCCTTGGGCATTTCCATAATGCCCAGCAATGACCCTGACACTTCCTGCGGAATGCTTGAGTCCAATCACGGGAATATCTGCTTTGCGCAAACTTTGATAACGGGGTGGATTCATTTTATCTTTGGCAGGCAAATTCACCCACAACTGTACCATTTCAAAATAGCCCCCTGTTTTTGCGAAAGCCTCACTAAACACTTCTTTATGTTGGACACCTGAAGCAGCCGTCATCCATTGCACATCGCCTGCAGAAACGATCCCTCCACCACCGGATGAATCCCGATGTTCGAGTTCTCCTGCAAAAATCAGTGTGACCGTTTCAAAACCCCGATGTGGATGTTCACTCACGCCTTTGCGCAATTGTGTGGGTTTTAAAACACCAGGTCCCAAGTGATCAAGCAATAGAAATGGAGAAACGGTGTTGCCAAGTTCATAATGTGAGAACACGGACAGTACAGGATAAAAATCTCCAATCGCAAAGCGCGTATCATTACGATGGATAAAGGCAAGGGTTTTCATACTGTCGATCTACTCTGATTGGCAATAATATTATCCATAAAAATGTTGTTTTAAATTAAAGCTATATGCTGTGAGATATTGCTTTAATTTTTCAAGATCATTGGTGGGTTCTATAGCTCTACGATTTAAAACTTCAATCTTATCTTCCAATAATTTCAAGATCTGCGCTTGTTCAATCTCAGGTAATTGCGCTTTTTCTTTCTGCTGTTTTTTGATTTCCAAATAATCCTCTGCCCAATGGCCGAGTGGATCTGTGGGATCAATTTGATCAAATAATTGCGTGATCAAAAGTTCAGGCATAATTTGTTGCGTTGCCAACTCTGCAGACATCAATCCCCGAATGGAATAAAAAACCTTTTTATAAGTAAAATTATCCGCAGTTTGCATGACTTGCATTCCCCCTTTTGCCAAGGATAAGTAATGGTAATACAAGGCTTTATAATCTATTCGTTGCAGCAAGCCTGCTCTAAAGTTTTCCCATTCAGGAAATTGATTAAAATAGACAATATGCGCACGTACCCACTCAAGAACCGTAGGATTGCTTTTTGCCAAAAGTCCAAACATTTTATTCAAATCAAATGAAACAAAGTCAAAATCACCCTCCATGATTTCAATTAAGTCACGATGTTGACGATAATCATAATATTGAGCTTTAGAAGGTAAATGGAAACCACGCACATCGTAGTCACTGTCTGGACTTGCCATGCCCCATAATCGACTGCCGCTTTCGATATAAAATAGCGGATGTTCATCCCTGTTTTGGAATAAGTTCTGAATTTCTTGTTGGATGTTCATGGTATTCACATTTTTGGTAAATCTATAAGTTTTATATCATTAATTTCAATATTTTTTGAATTTTATTTAGTTTTTGAATACCTGTTTTTATCGTATTGATTAAGCACGCTGAAGCCTGATTTGACTGAAACGCTCACTCGGACAAGGGAGCAAAAATCCACTCTGGCTAATTGATTCTGTTGATCTCCTAAAAACGCATCATATCTGATACGTTTTCAAGCAAATGTCTTATCCTTTCTTCAATAAAACATATGAATAGCGAAAACAGCTATCCTTTAGACACTAATTTTGGATTTCTTAATAAATTTTCATGACGCTCTAATGCCAATTCTATGAGTTGGGTAATTAATTCAGAATAAGTGATCCCACTTGCTTCCCAAAGCTTTGGATACATACTGTTATTGGTAAACCCCGGCAAAGTATTTACTTCATTCAGAAAAATATCGCCATTTTCAGTCAAGAAAAAATCGACACGTGCAAGTCCCAAACAACCCAAAACTTTAAAAGCTTTAATCGAAATCTCACGGATCTTATTACTTTGCTCATGTGAAATTGGAGCAGGAATCACGACTGCAGAAGATTGATTATCTATATATTTTGCTTCATAAGAATAAAAACTAGACTTTACAACGACTTCACCACAAACACTGGCTCTTGGATAATAATTTCCCAAAACCCCGCACTCGATTTCACGACCTTTGATAAATTTTTCGATCAATACTTTGCTGTCATATTGAAATGCATTTTCTAAAGCAGCAATAAATTCCTGTTCATTTTCAACTTTACTCACCCCGACGGAAGAACCCTGATTTGCAGGTTTTACGAATACTGGAAGACCTAAAGTAGTTTGAACCTCATCGAAACCCACCTCGTCTAGGTCATAAGCATGAATCGTTAAAAACGGTGCAACAGCAATACCAGAACCTTGTAATAAACGCTTGGTGACATCCTTATCCATACAAATTGCAGAACTTAAAACATCTGAACCCACAAATTGTAGATCTAAAATTTTAAGCATGCCCTGTAATGCACCATCTTCACCTAAGGTTCCATGAATAATTGGAAAAATAACATCAAGGGGCGCTAATCCTTGTGCATTTTCAATTTCAAAAATTTGAGATGGTTTAGACTGTAAATGATCTAGCTTTTCACGTGGGGCAAGAGAAATTAATTTAGGATCGTGACCATCTTCTAGATAATGTGCAGCATCTAAAATACGCCAAGTACCATCTTGATCTATCCCAATCAAACTCAGATCAAACTTTTGCCGATCTATTGCATCCACGATGTTTTGTGCTGACTGTAGTGACACGCGATGCTCTGATGATTTTCCACCAAAAATTATTCCGACTCTCGTTTTTGCCATTTTGTTGTTCTCTGTTTTTAATTTTTCAAACCTTTAATTCCCGGTAAATCATTGATCAAGGGCATTTGGCTTTTTGGAATGTCTTGGTATTTTTACCACGTAAACACTGATATTCCTTTTGTACGTCTATGCGTTTCCACTGACCATCTACATTCTTAAAGCTGTAAACTGTACGAATTGAACGAACTGAATCATCCATCAAGCCTGTTTCAGTCAATTTCACCTCAGCGACCGTTGGCGACTCAACACGGTTAAAATATTGACGTAATTCAACCGTCGCTAAATCTTTGCGCAAATCAGAACGCTCATTTAAAACCTGGCTCAATGGCGTTTCAGAACCCCCAACTTTATTCATTAAATTTTGTGTGGTTGCACAACCTGACAAAGTCACTAGACAAAATACTGAAATCAAACTCAAACGGTTCATTCTGGATATCCTTAAAACTCGAAGCACCACTACATGATGCTATGCACATTCAACTTACACTATTTAAAAACTGTGACTTTATGATTCATCTGCAATATGCTCAATATCGAGCGCAATGATTTGTTGATCATGATCATCAAACATCAATGCTTGATCACCTAAGTCCAGCATATAGAAATGCCCTTGATCAGTGAGAAAATGCCAAGCGACGATCTCTTGTCCATTATATTCATGTGACGGATCGCCAATAGTAATACGATCCAGCTCTTGACCCGCCTGCCGGCATAATTCTTCAATAATTTTAAAATAACGCGGTCGATCTTCTGCTGCCTGTTGCTTGCGCTGTTCCAAATTCGGAATCTTGGCTGCGACTTGCTCAATGATGGCTAATATTTCATCTTCATCCACTGCGTGTAACTTTGGATGCTGCCTTAACCATAGACTATTGATTTCAATCAGGTCTTCACTTTGTTTTAGCGCAAAGAACTGATCGTCAAAACTATTTAGAAGATCTCGTTGCTGATTGTCACCAAAATATTCACCCTCTAGAAACTGTTCGAGCTGTTCTTCTGAAAATTGCGTTATCAAATTGGCACTTTGTTCAAACAATGCTGAATGTTGTGTAGCATTCATGGCTTTTAAACCCTCACGAACATGTTTCACCATGAACGCATCCCACCCCGTGTTATATACAAATTGTGAGAATCCACCATTATTGACTTGGGCAAGATAATAATCTACAAAATAGCTATGCAATGCTTCAGCCGGCACTTCATCGTATTCGACATAGTGTTCAAATAATTCATTTAATGTATCAATATTGGACATGATCACATCATAATGATCATCACTTTCTAAACTTTGTCTAGAAATTAAAATATTATCAATCAGCATCATTTTCAGTTTCTTATCAATATTTAAGCGCTATAAACATAGCAAATTTTAAACAACAAATGACAACAAGGCTGTAAATTTATTTTAATTTTTTAGGTGTCCAAAAAAAAACGCCCCTTAAGGAGCGTTTTGATTTAAATCTTTAGAGATCAAAGAGTTTACCCGGATTCATAATACCGTTTGGATCAAATACTTGCTTTAAAGCCTTCATGTATTGAATTTCTTCAGCAGTTCGGGTGTAAGCAAGATAAGGCTTTTTGGTCATGCCCACACCATGCTCAGCAGAAATCGAACCATCATATTTCTTCACGGTTTCAAACACATGTTTATTGACCACCTGACATTTTGCAAAGAACTCATCCTTCGATAAATTTTCAGGCTTTAAAATATTCAAATGCAGATTGCCGTCACCAATATGCCCGAACCAGCAGATTTCAAAGTCGGGATAATTCTCCGCTACAATCGTATCGATTTCCTTAATAAACGCAGGAACATGCGTAATCAGTACAGAGATATCATTTTTATACGGCGTAAATGGCGCAATGGTTTCTGAAATATCTTCACGTAAACGCCATAGGCTTTGCACTTGTTCAAGGCTTTGGCTCATCACGCCATCGAGTACCCAACCCTGCTCCATACAGTGTTCAAAAATTTCCATCGCCGCATTCATAATCGGCTCATATGGCGCTTCGAACTCAAGTAAAATATAAAATGGGCATTCGGTTTCAAATGGACGTTGTACATGACCACGATCCAATACTTTTTGCATTGCAAGTTCACCAAAGAACTCAAATGCCGTCAGATCAATTTTATTTTGAAAAGCATGCAGTACTGGCATGATCGCATCAAAATCAGGCACACCCAGTACCATCACTTGTAGATCATGCGGCTGACGCTCAAGTTTAATTTCAGCTTCAGTCACTAAACCTAAAGTACCTTCACCGCCAATGAATAAGTGCTGCATTGCATAACCTGTGGCATTTTTGATCATGCCTTTGTTTAAACGCAATACATCGCCTTTTCCGGTTACAACAGTCAGACCAAGTACCCAATTACGTGTCATGCCGTATTTGATGACTTTAATTCCACCTGCATTGGTTCCGATATTGCCACCCAACTGAGACGAACCTGCCGAAGCAAAATCAACGGGATAGTACATACCCTGTTCTTCAGCATAATTCTGCAACTGCTCAGTCACGACACCTGCCTGGATACGCACCATCCGATCAGCAGGATAAAATTCTAAAATCTGGTTCATTTTGTCGAAGCTCACGACAATTTCACCATTCGCTGCAACCGCACCAGCTGATAGGCCCGTACGTCCACCAGATGGCGTGATCGCAACATTAAATTGATTGGCCAATTGAACAATGGCTTGCACTTGCGCTGTGCTAGATGGAAAAACGATGATCGAAGGTTTTGGATCAAAATGCTTAGTATGGTCTTTACCCCAGTTTTCTAAACTGTCCGCATCGGTTTTAATCCGATTTTCACCGACAATTTGCGTCAATTGGGTCAATAATTCTGGTGCTATCGTTACTGGAGCATTCATCGTTTTGCGGACCTAGCAAGAAGTAAATAAGGAGTCGTTGTATACAACATTTGAAATTTTAAATCAGACAGTGAAAATTTTTCAGCATTTTTTGATACTTTAAATTTCCAATCTCACCAATTTCAACACTATTTTACCTAGATGACGGTTGAGGATAAAGTACAGATTTGATTCACATTATCCACACTTTGTATATAAAGCCATCAGTAAGCAGTATAAAAATCAATGCATTAGCTTGTCATTTGATTTTTGAATAATGCTTATCAGAAATCGTAGATAAAATATCCACTGTAGTGTCACAATCAAAATATCTATAGAACAAGGTCTATGGTATCATATTGCGACTAAATTTGGCCTTTGTAGCGGAGCCGTAATGAGCCAACATCTTTCACTACCTAAAGATAAAATTCGTTTCTTGTTGTTAGAAGGCGTTCACCAAAACGCGATCGACACATTAAATGCTGCTGGATATACCAATATCGATTACCGTAAAACTGCGCTTGAGGGTGAAGCGTTGAAAGAAGCGGTAAAAGATGCTCACTTCATCGGTATTCGTTCCCGTACACAATTAACTGAAGAAATCTTTGAAGCTGCGAATAAATTGATCGCAGTGGGTTGTTTCTGTATTGGAACAAACCAAGTGAATTTAAATGCAGCCATGATTCGTGGTATTCCTGTATTTAACGCACCATACTCAAATACTCGTTCAGTTGCAGAACTTGTTCTTGCAGAATCGATTCTTTTACTTCGCGGTGTACCTGCTAAATCAGCATCTACACACCGTGGCGGTTGGAACAAATCAGCTGTAGGCTCGTTTGAAACACGTGGAAAAACTTTAGGTATCGTGGGTTACGGCTCAATTGGTTCACAACTTTCAGTATTGGCTGAAAGCATGGGCATGCATGTCATTTATTATGATGCTGTGACCAAACTTCCAATGGGTAATGCGCGTCAAGTCGGTTCTTTAGACGAATTACTTGCCAATGCTGATGTGGTTACTCTACATGTTCCAGATGTTCCTTCAACACGCAACTTCTTTGCAAAAGAACAATTTTCAAAAATGAAAGAAGGTTCAATCTTCCTCAATGCAGCACGTGGTACATGTGTTGTGATCGAAGATTTGGCTGATGCCATCAAATCTGGCCATATTGCGGGCGCGGCTGTTGACGTATTCCCGAAAGAGCCGAAAGCCAATGGTGAAGAATTTGTTTCTCCACTTCGTGGTTTAGACAATGTGATCCTGACTCCTCACGTGGGTGGTTCAACGATGGAAGCTCAAGCCAATATCGGTTTGGAGGTTGCAGAGAAATTTGTGGCTTATTCAGATAAAGGTATGACCTTATCTGCAGTAAACTTCCCTGAAATTGCACTTCCATTGACTGAAGGTAAACACCGTTTACTTCATATCCATAAAAACGTGCCAGGCGTTCTTTCTAAGATCAATAACCTGTTTGCTGAACATGGGATCAATATCTCTGGTCAATCTTTAATGACCAAAGGTGATGTGGGTTACTTGGTGATGGATGTCGATGCAACTGCATCCCAAGAAGCATTGGATACGCTTCAGGAAGTTGAAGGTACAATTCGCGTACGTGTATTGTTCTAAGATTACTGAAAGCAAAAAAAACCACAGGAACATTCCTGTGGTTTTTTATTGGTCATTACTTCAGATCAAATGTACAATCATTTCTAGGACTGCAGTTCGCTAAAATTCAAATTCTTAATACAGATCATCCTTATTCCAAGTTTTTCAAAGCATGTCAAATTTAAAAAATGCGCCACATCTACAAGCTTTAGCTTTATTACTTTTTGCAATGATCAGTATGCAAAGCAGTGGTGCTCTTGCCAAAACACTGTTTGAGCATTTCCCGGTTTTGGCAATTTCTGCCATGCGTTTGCTCTTGGGGGGATTGATCTTGGCGGTCATTTTTAAAATTTGGCAAGCCAATTTAAAACAAATCAAATGGTCATCGATTATCTGTTATGGCTTAGCACTTGCAGGAATGAACGCCTTATTCTATTTATCGATTCATCGTATCCCACTGGGCATTGCTGTCGCTTTTGAATTTATTGGTCCTTTAAGTGTCGCACTGTTTCATGCCCGACAAAAATTCGACTTTATATGGGTTGGACTGGCCATCATTGGACTGATTTTATTATTCCCCTTTGATCAAGCTCAACAGAACCTTGATCCGGTGGGTATTCTGTTAGCCTTGGCTGCGGGTGCATGTTGGGCATTATATATTGTTGCAGGACAACGCCCTTCGGGGATCTCAGGAAATCATACCGTATGTTTAGGCATGTTGGTCGGAACGCTGTGTTTATTACCGATTGCCTTGTTCTCAGGAATGCCTGCTGAGATATTACAACCTTCAAACCTGATTTATTTTATTGTATTAGCAATCTTGGCAAGTGCCTTGCCTTTTTCTTTGGAAATGATTGCCTTAAGAAATTTATCCGCTTTAAGTTTTGGAACACTCATGAGTCTTGAACCCGCGATTGCGGCATTTTCAGGATTTATTTTCTTAGGCGAACAATTGCTATGGACTCAGTGGTTAGCTTTAGCCACCATTATTAGTGCTTCAATTGGTTGTACGGTGACTGTCCAAAAAAGAAAACAAATCTAAAAACCACCTCGGAAGGTGGTTTCAATGGATTGATTTAAAACTATCAACCTGGTTCACCCGTCACTCGCTTGACCATCGTATGCTGGTCTGGCTCTGATTCAAAACCCATTCGCTCAAGCCATGCTTGTCGATTGTCTTGTATCAATGCATAAATGCTTAAATAACTGATAGGTCATGTGCCACTTACATCAAAACCTGAATATTGACTGGGTAATTGAATGAGTAGCGGTTTTCCATAAATTGCTTTATATCCCTTACTTTTCGTTGCATCAAATTTAACAATCTCACCTGTATTGAGTGCAGCGGGGCTATATTCAAATTTAGTGGTCGGCTTAGATGCAATCAAAAAGATGCCAATCATTGCAAAAAGACATCATTTTATATAGTTTTTCATTTTAATCGCCTTTTTTATTCATTTTGTGATGTATTTAAAAAAATTCAGTTTATTGTGTATTTATTTTTCGCTAAAGACATTTTATTGCAAAAATTTGATATTTTTTCACAAATAAGCAATTTATATATAATACAAAATAAAAATTAATTGCAATGAATAGAGTAATCTGACGATCACTGTTATAAGGGATTTGAAAATGGAGTTCACATAAAACAATCAAGAATTTTATTGGATTAAGATTTGATTACACATTGCTGTTTTTCTATAGGAAGCTGGCAATCTATTTCAACAAGTGTTAATTCACGTCCAAAACAAGCGCCTGTATCGAGAAAATAGCAGTTATGTTTCTGGGTGACAGAATCAACCACGGTATGTCCTAGAAAAACCTTTTCAACACCTTTAACATTCGAATAACGCATAAAGCGTTTATTTTTAATTCTACCTCTCCCCCAAAGTGCCAATTCTCTGCTTTTCGCCCGCGTCGATAATTTAAAGGCGTCCCAATCATTGAGATCAATATCTGCATGCACAAAACCATATTTTTTGTTTTGATATATGACTTCCAAAAGTACAGGTAATGTTTCTAGCTTCTCAATCACTTGTTTTTGTTGTTGCAAACTTAACGCATAAAACCACTCCCCTCCATGTTGGGCGTGCAAATTTTTCATCATGGCATCGACATGGGATAAAATGCACATTTCCTCATGATTACCCAGGATGCTTTTAAACCACGGTTCATCAATCAAGTTCAAACATTTCAAACTCTCAGGACCCCGATCGACAAGATCACCTACAGCAATTAATACGTCAGTTTGAAAATCAAAGTGCACATCTGCCAACTTTTGCATCAATACATCATAGTGACCGTGAATATCCCCCACCACAAATAAGCGACCTGTATGGTGAATATAGGTCTCTACATGCGCAAAAGTGTGTTGTAATAAATCCTTCATCAGCGGCTCTTCGATTTAAAACTCAATAGATGCCGCTTCAATATGCTGATTTTCTTTCGCTAAATCTAAATATTTACCGGCTGTTTTCTTATTTTTTCGCACACCGATTCCATCTTTATAAATTTTAAACAGCTCAAAATAAGAATCTATATCGCCATGATCCGCTGCCTGTTTAAATAAATCAGCACTTTGGCTCAAATCAACATCAACACATTTACCCTCTCGATACATTTGAGCCAGTAGAAAAAATGCACGTGGTACTTTAAGTTCTTTCGCCTTGTTCAACCAATCTAGCGCACCTTGAGCATTATCTTGACGCTGTTCATAAATCGACATACACAGCATTGCCTGTGTATGCCCTTTATCTGCCGCAGCATTTAATAACGGTAAATGATGTTCATGTTCCAGAGGTAACAGCATAGACAGTTCAAATTGTGCATCTGGATGGTTTTGCATAGCTGCGCGCTCAAGCCAAGAAACACCTTGATCAAGATTTCTTTCAGTGCCTAAACCATAACGTAAACATTGTGCTAGTGAATATTGAGCTGGCACATGCCCTGCAACAGCTGCATGTGATAATAATTCAACAGCAAGTGCTGCATAGTCTTTGTGTTTTTGTTCAGTCTTGGCATTTTCAGCATTTTTGAGTAAGTTCACTGCGGCCAAGTAAGCCGATTCAATATGCCCATGTTTGGCAGCTTTAAGTAAAAACTCTTGAGCAAGCGTTGCATCACCTTGATCACGTTGTTGCTCAACTAAAGCGCGAACATAACAACCAAAAGGATCATTGTGTTGCTGAGCAATTTCAGCATATTTGAAAGCAGCATCTAGATTGTGCTGCGTGAAGTAACTCAATGCCAACAAGGCACAGGCGAAATGATCTTTTTCAGCAATCTTGAGCAATTCATTTTGTACCTTGATTGGATCAAATCCTGAAAACTCGACACAAAATTTCAAACTATTTTGGTGCTGATTGTTTAAATAATTGTCTAAAAGTAATTGGTAAGCAGCTTGCGGATCTTGTGCAAGTTGTTGCTGTGCATAGACAAAAATTGCCTCTGGATGGTTTAATTGAACAGCTTGTTGCAAATGCAGCAATGCTTGTGCTTGGGTCAACTGATCAGTTGCATGGTTTAGTCCAAGATAGGCAAGTTCCAAATGTGCTAAACCATGATTAAGCTTTGCAGCATGTTGAAAAAAAAGAATCGCTGAAGGGATACTCTGATTTAAATAACGTCCCAAGACATGCCATTGACCTAATAAAGTACTCGCCGGTGCAAAGTCTTGATTGGATGCATTGACCAACAAATCCACACGTGTCTGAGCATCTTGTTCAGTTTGAGCAAAACCCTGTTGTTCCAACTTGAGGACTTCAATATACCAAGCTTCTGCCTGTGAATTGTCTGCCGTGTTTAACGTCATATTTTCAATATTGTTGGTATGTCCTGACATCTTTTATTCCTAACACATGTGCCATTGCAAGTATAATCTCTGTTATCTTACAGAGGACTCCCCATAATCTCAAAGAAAAATATTAAATGAGCGTCTGCTGATCGTTTACAGATGCTGGCGACAGGAAGCTTTTTTTAGACGGTGCAAGGCTGTTTTTTTGAAGCCCGGTCATTCTAATTCAGCAAGACCAATCCCCTAAAGGCAAAAATATTCCTGTCCCGGGGGACTAGGATAAAACCGCCATTAACGGCATTGTAAAACTTGTACAAAGGGATCGCCATCGGCTACATTTCAAAGCTTATTGATGTTTTTTTAAACAATACCGCAATGCATAGTTAAAATGGCAACAGACTCTATTCATATATTAGGAAATACCAAAATAAATCTGAGAAAGTGTTAAAATCTGTCCAATCCTTTTTTACACCATAGACATGCCAAATTCTCAACTCACTGCTGTGCTTTTCATGGTTTTATCTATGGTGGCTTATCAGATCAGTGCTTCGTTTGCCAAACAGCTATTTGAAGTTTTAGATCCCATTACGGTCGTAACGTTAAGATTATGCTTTGCTTCCATTTTAATTGTTTTAATGTTTCGTTCTTGGAAGATTATCAAACGCTTACCTTACCTAAGATGGAAAGAATTACTGTACTATAGTGGTTCTGTGTGTTTGATGAATGTATTGTTCTATGCTTCTTTAGGCAAGCTCCCGCAAGGCATTGCCGTTGGACTTGAGTTTTTAGGTCCACTGACATTAGCACTTGTCTCGATCAAACAAAAAAGTGATTATCTTTGGGTTTTTCTTGCCATCGTTGGTATCGCATTAATGGTGCCCTGGCAGGATGCCAATTCACATAACTTTTCTTATCTTGGTGCAGCTTTTGCACTTGGAGCGGGCATTTGCTGGGCAAGCTATATTTACTTTGGGCAAAAAGTGGTCCGCCAGAATATTGGTATGCACGCGCTCAGTATTGCGATTGTCCTCTCTGCACTGGTCATGCTGCCAATCAGCGTAGTACATGATTCACAGGCTTTATTACAAACTCAATATTGGGGTAAAGCCTTACTGATTGCGCTTTTGGCCACTGCAATTCCTTATGCTCTAGATCTGCTTGCCTTAAAACGACTCAGTAAAATGAGCTATGGAACCTTGTCCAGCTTATCTCCTGCTCTGGCAGCAATTGCAGGAATGCTCTTACTCAATGAACATATCACGACATGGCAAATTATTGCCTTGATTTGTATTATGACCGCTTCCGTAGGAGTAACTTTGCGTTCTGCACGAAACCCATCAGCACTCAATAATGACTGATCTTTTTCAGTCACTTTTTCTAGCATGCCTATTCGATAGATGGGTTGCTGGAGTCAAACTAAGCCGATTGATTTTATTAAACTATGCTCAAATAGAGTCGATCTGTTCAAAAACTCATACCGTAAAACATAATTGTGCTTGATCAACAAACTGTCTTATCTGCTCAAACTCAGCTTAATTTCAATCCCGTCTTCTTGTTTGCGTTCAGGTAAAATGAGCTGAATTAACCAACCAAACGCATTATTTCTTTTGCTTTGTACTTTTTGTATTCTGACAAATATTTTTTAGCCAAGCTTATTTTCTGATTTTCATCTAAAATTTTCCCTGCTTTCATAAAAAAATTTTGCTCTTTCTGGTCAATGTGTCCTGCAACAGTATCAGATAATCTTTTTGCCAGTACCAACCAACGTGAATGACTAAAATCAGTTTGTTCTAAAGAATCTAAAATCGCCTCCATTTCTTGATATTCAGCAAGTGCCAAACGTGTAATATTTAAACCTGAATCCGTCATCATCAGTGGACTGTAAAAATAACGATCCTCGGCGACTGCATGTGCAAATAGTTCATTTTTCAGTAAATTGAAAATTTTCCGTCGCTCAGGCGTATCGCCTGATGTATGGATGAGCTGTTCAGACAAATCCTTCTGAATCCTATGGCTTTCTCGTAAAGCCTCGAATATGTTCATCAAAATCCCTCTTTTTTTGATTCTATGTGAGTGGTGATGTCTGTTTTATTGAGTCGATAAATTTCGCTGAATAAGTCATCAATCATAAATAAACCCTCAAAAAAAAGCCCCACAAAATTTAAGAGTTTTTTGTATCAAAAAAACCTAAATTTTGCGGGGTACTTTGAATATGAATCTTAAGCCGTGAACATTTGATAGCCCAAACGGCAAATCAAGATACTGACCAAAATTAAAAATAAAATTCGAATGAAACCACTTCCATATTTCAACGCCATTTTTACCCCCACCAGAGAGCCACAAATATTGGCGACTGCCATCATCAAGCCCAGTTGAAACAGCACATGCCCTGTAGGAATAAAGAAACTCAATGCTGCAAAATTGGTCATAAAGTTGCCGATTTTCGAAAGTGCCGAAGCATGTAAAAAATCAACTTTCAGATAACGAATAAAATAGAAAATAAAAAAGCTGCCTGTGCCTGGTCCAAAAATTCCATCATAGAAACCAATCAATAAACCACCAATACCCGCGATCAACAGCATTTTATGGCTGATTTCCTGTTGAAAATGTACTTGTCCAAACTGTTTTTTAAAAAACGTATAGATTGCAATGACAATCAGCATAAACAAGACAAAGGGACGCAGAATTTCCTGGGGTATTAGTGCAACACAAGCGGCACCGCCAAATGAGCTGATGAATGCTGTGATCCCAATAACCGCAAGTAATTTCCATTCAATTTTGACTTGTTTCAAATAGGAAAATGCTGCGGATGCCGTTCCGCAAATAGACGCAAGTTTGTTGGTCCCAAAAACCGTTGCCGTCGGATAATGAGGCAATGCACCCATTAAAGCAGGAATTTGAATCAGCCCCCCACCTCCTACAGCGGCATCAATGGCACCTGCACAAAAGGCAAAAAACACTAAACTGAGAATAATATCAAATTCCATAACCTTCACTTATCTTTAACGGAGCTATATTTGAAGAGCGCTCGTTCTTCAATCCACTGAATTTTCAGGCAATCTTTGCAATTAAAGATTTAAAACACGCTTCGGTACCAAACGCTTCTTATCCGTAATTTCAGCCAACCCTAAACATTTTTCAGCATCGAATACAAGCACTTCTGCTAATGCAGGGTGATCAATATTACTTTCCATACCGCGGCAGAAATATTCTGCACGACCTTCAGGTACTTGAATTTTTGGAAAATGATCAATTGGTGCATACACAGGAAGCAACAATTTTTCTCGTGCTTGTTCGGTTAGGCTTTCCAAATATTCAATGGTATATTCTGGGATCAAATCAAAGTGACCAGTCTGAATCCGATGTAAATAGGTCAAATGTCCATACGTACCTAATGCTTTGGCAATGTCTTCACCCAACACTCGGATATAAGTTCCTTTAGAACATGTGATATCTAAAGTCAGGCTATGCGATGTAAAATCAATAAGTTCAACAGCGAAAATATGGATAGGACGTGCTTCACGCTCAATCTCAATGCCTTGCCGAGCCAACTCATACAAAGGGCGACCTTGTTTCTTTAAAGCGGAATACATCGGGGGAATTTGCTGAATATCACCTGTAAATTGTGCAAGAACCTGCTCAATATGGGTTTGGTTTAATTCAGGAACATGCTTTTCCAATAACACTTCACCTTCTACATCCCCTGTAGTGGTACTCTGTCCAAGCTGAATCGTTGTTCGATAACGTTTGGTCGAATCTAATAAATAATGCGAAAACTTGGTCGCTTCGCCTAAACAAATCGGCAATAAGCCTGAAGCCAAAGGATCAAGTGCACCTGTATGCCCGGCTTTCTGTGCTCGATACAACCAACGAACTTTTTGCAATGCTGCATTTGAACTAATGCCCAATGGTTTATTCAATAAAAATACACCACTGATGTGACGACGTGGAATCTTCTGGGCTTTTGAGGACATCTTGATCTTTATACATAAGTCGATGGGCTATTTTAACAAAAACCACTCATCTATTTTTACAAATTTTATATTTGAAACTGGCTGTTTTATGGCAAATTATTTTTGAATAAAAATACAAAAAATATAGGACATTAGATGGATTCATCTAGGAAAAAAACGCTTGGGATAGCACTGATTATTTTTTTAGTGGTGATTTTGACAGTCATTTTCTGGCTTAGACCCAATCATCAAACAGTTGAAGCACATCAGAGTTCTGGAGATACACTGCATTCCGAAGGACAAATGGCCTTCTCTAAACTTTCAACATCAGAAGCTTCAAATTTTGCCAGCAAAAGCCAACAAGACACGCAAATTAATTGCCAAATTAGAGTAGATGGTTCCAATCGTTTAATTGTCAATGAACAAACCAAAGACTGTTTTGAATATTTCATTACCCAGTACGGTGAAAAAACAATTGAACAAATCAAAACAGATTTTCAGCGTTATATTCAAGCAAGCTACCAAGACCCTGTTCTATCTCAGTTGAGTGATTTATGGACTCGCTACATGGATTACAGAAGTAAATTAGCAGATTTACAAACACCCAGTGCGGACAAGGAAAGTGCAAAATACTATCAACAGATTGTGGATAATACCAAAAGTTTAAGAAAGAAATTCTTCTCAGATTATGAAATCCAAGGTCTATTTGGTACGCAAGATACCTATGACCAATATACAGTCGATCGCATGGCGGTGATGGATGACTCAGCATTATCTGCAACTGAAAAAGCCAAAAAACTCAAAGCCCTGTTCGATCAGCTTCCCGAAGATTGGAAAGAAAATCTAAAACAACTCAACCAACTTGAAGACCTTCGAAAACTTACCGCAGAGATTAAAGCACGCGAGGGGTCAGCACAAGAACTGCATCAAATGCGCACGAACCTTGTTGGTCCAGAAGCAACTCAACGGCTAGAAACATTGGATGTTCAAAGAAGTGACTGGAAAAATAAAGTAAACCAATATTTATCTGAGCGAGACACAATTCTCAATAGCAATATGTCTGATTCCGCTAAAAAAAGTGCAATACAGCAACTCAAATCACAACAATTTTCCAATCAGCAAGAACAGCTTAGATTACAAACATTTGAAACAGTACATGACCAAGGAGGTAAATTACCGTTTGCGAATTAGTCAATAATCTTTTGACATCACAGGGACAGAAAATAAATGAAAAACAGGACAATAAAAAATCGTTTGGGACGCTGTATATGTTGTATGTTGGGACTTGGTATAGCCAGCTTGACACAGGCATCTTCAGGCATTTTGCAAGTCAAAGATACGATCAAGTCTGATTATGCAAAAACCACCTATCCTATTGTCATGACACATGGTTGGCTCGGATGGTCACGAATCGGAAATAATGGTTTTAATATTGACTATTGGTATCAAATCTTACCCGACATGGCGCGCAACGGCGCCACTGTTTTTGCAGCACAGTTGTCCCCCGCAAATACCACTGAGATACGTGGTGAACAACTGATTACCCAAGTTGAAGAAGTGCTTGCCATTACAGGAAAAGCAAAAGTTAACCTGATTGGACACAGTCATGGCGGCCCAACTGTACGCTATGTTGCGGCTGTCAAGCCTCAATATGTTGCCTCTATCACTGGCGTAGGTGGAACTTTTCGAGGTACGCGTGTTGCGGACAGCATTCAGAATAATCAAGCCAGTAAAATCCTGATCAATATTTTGGGGCAATATATTATTGCGCCATTGATTGCTTGGGCACAGGAAAATCCAGATCTGGCGATTAACTTTGATGCTTCAATGAAATCACTCACAGAATCAGGATCTTATACGTTTAATCACAAATTTCCAACTGCTGCACTTGCTACAGATTGTAATCAAACAGGGGCGAAAGTTGAAAATGGAATCCATTACTACTCTTGGGGAGGAACCGCACAAACCACAAATTTATTCGATATCGATACCCTATTAATGCAACTTGCCCCCTTAGTGTATGGCAACACTGATAATGATGGCATGGTACCGCGTTGTAGTACGCATATTGGTCAAGTGATTAGAGATAATTACGATTTAAATCATACGGATTTAGCCAATATGATGTTTGGTTTAAGAGCTTGGTTCTCACAAGATCCCGTTGCCCTATATCGACAACATGCCAATCGTTTGAAGTTACAAGGACTGTAATCTACATCAACTTACAATTCTAGAAATTGTGGGTTATTTATTCAGTTAAAACAAAAAGAGTATTTAAAAATGAAATTAAAGATCAGTTCACTCGGGCTGGGTTTCATCCTCGGGCTCAGTGCAATGACAGTCTCAGCATCAGGGCTACAAACTGTCACTCCGAACTACGTAAGTTCTGACTATGCAAAAACCAAGTATCCAATCGTATTTAACCACGGCATGTTTGGTTTCACTCGGCTTGGTACCTCATCATTTGGCTTAGATTATTTTTATCAGGTTCTCCCTGATCTTGCTCGAAATGGTGCAAAAGTCTATGCAACTCAAGTGTCTCCTCTAGAAACGACCGAAGTTCGAGGTGAACAACTCTTACAGCAAGTGGATGAGGTTTTGGCATTAACGGGATCCGCCAAAGTAAATCTGATTGGACATAGTCATGGTGGTCCAACCATCCGTTATATTGAAATCGTTGCGCCCAATAAAGTTGCATCTTTAACAGCTGTTGCAGGAACGATAAAAGGGTCCAAAGTTGCTGATGATCTATTGAATAATCAGGGTGCTAATGCTTTGTTAACTGTTGTCAGCCAATATATTGTGGCTCCTGTAATTACGCTTTTGGAAAATAATCCATCACTCCCAAATAGTTTAAATCATTCACTGCAAAGTATCAGTGAAAAGGGTTCTGCTGAATTTAATGCAAAATTTCCAAGTGCAGCGATTCCTCAGGATTGTGGCAATGGTCAGAAAGTGACTGCAAATGGTGTTTACCATTATTCCTGGACAGGCAAAGCACAATTGACCAATGTTCTTGATCTGACTGATGCTGCAATTTCTACTCTCGCGCCATTGTCTTATAAAAACTTAGACAATGATGGTTTAGTGAGTCGTTGTAATACCCATTTCGGACAAGTCATTCGAGATAATTACGATCAAACCCACTTGGATGAGGTCAATCAAATTTTAGGATTGCGCGGATTATTTTCACCAAACCCAGTCGATCAATTTCGCCAACAAGCCAACCGTTTGAAACTCGAAGGCTTATAACGTGTATAAAATATTTACTGTGAGATCAACAACAGTGAATTTTATTTATGTTTGATTAAAAAAATCACGTTGCCATCCACTGTTATGGCAACGTGATTTTTATCTAAAAGTAAAATATTAAGTTACAGTTTAGGTTGTTTTTCATCCAAATCCCATCGATTACATCACTTCAGCTTTGCTACGTTAAAAAACGATACATACCAAAAAAACCAATAATAAAACCAATGGAGATTGATGATGAAATATGGACATCTGATCGCAGGTCTATTTCTCGCATGTACCTTATCCACTGTACATGCATCCACAGCACAACAAATCACTGCAACAAAAATAAGTTCTGATTATGCAAAAACCCAATACCCCATTGTATTTGCTCATGGTATGGCAGGATTTATTCGCGTTGGCGATGTTTTAGGTATCGACTATTGGTATCAAATTTTACCTAACTTGGCACGTAATGGTGCAAATACATGGGCGACACGTGTATCACCATTTAACTCAACTGAAGTACGCGGTGAACAGCTGGCTCAACAAGTAGAAGAGATTTTAGCCATTACAGGCAGCCAAAAAGTAAACTTAATTGGTCATTCTCATGGTGGTCCAACCAGTCGCTATGTTGCAGGAATCATGTCTAATCACGTTGCATCAGTTACCGCTATCGGTTCACCGCAGAGAGGAAGCCCCGTTGCAGATATCATTCTGAATGCAGAAGGTACAATTCTTGAAGGACCGGTGGTCAGTCTTGTAAATTTATTCTCGAAGGCTATTGTTTGGGCACAAGGCTTAGATCCCAAAAGCTTTCCGCATGATGCACTTGCCGGAGGAAAAAGCGTAACGATCGAAGGATCAGTTTTATTTAACCGTAAATTTCCAATGGGTGTCGGTACTACCGCATGTAGTGAAGGTGCTTACCGAGAAAAAGGGATTCAATTTTTTTCATTTACAGGTAATACAGCTGTCACCAATCTTTTAGACTTAGATTCAGCACTGCTTGGTACAAGTTTATTAATCAATGCGGGTCATGATAATGATGGTTTAGTTTCACGTTGTAGTGCAAAATTTGGTAGAACTATTCGAGATAACTATCGCTGGAATCATCTGGACGAAATCAATCAAATTTTAGGTTTACGTGCACTCTTTGCCCCGGATCCGGTGCAAGTCTATCGTGAACATGCCAACCGCCTGAAAGTACAAGGCTTATGATTTTTATTAAAACTCTGAATTAATCTAAACAAGTATTAAATCAAAAAAATATATCCATAATATTGATTCTATTCATTAATCCGTTATAAAAAAATGCGCCTGATAAGGCGCATTTTTAGCTGTAAAGCAAAGTTTAAATTAACCTTGTTTACGCGCAGGCAATTTCTCACGAATACGTGCAGCTTTACCAGACAATTCGCGTAGGTAATAAAGCTTAGCACGACGAACGTCACCACGACGTTTCACTTCGATTTTAGCAACGATTGGTGAGTGAGTTTGGAATACACGCTCAACACCAACACCGCTAGAAATTTTACGTACTGTGAACGCAGAGTTCAAACCACGGTTTTTCTTCGCAATAACAACACCTTCGAACGCCTGAAGACGCTCACGGTCACCTTCTTTTACTTTTACTTGAACAACAACTGTGTCACCAGGAGCAAAAGCAGGGATGTCAGTTTTTAACTGTTGGTTTTCAATTGCTTGAACTAAAGGATGTTTACCACTCATTGTGGGAATCTCCGATTTTGCGGAACAGAAGAGGTCTGTACAACCGCTGGGGACAGAGGCTAAATCGCGTATCAACCCGTTTATCTTTCCCCTTAATCTCACTCAAGTCAGAGAGAGTCTAAGGAGCCTATAAAAGACATTTAACCAAAGCTAAATATCAATTTGTAGAAGCATTGCTTCTCAATCCTGTGCGTGAACCAAGCATCATTTTGCTTGGTCTTGCTGATCTTTTAGCCATTTCTTTTGCTGCTTGGTCAACTCAACTTTTTCCACCAACTCAGGTCGACGTTCCAAAGTGCGTTGATAGCGTTGCAAAAACCGCCATTTTTCAATATTTGCATGATGACCTGATTTTAAAACTTCAGGAACATCCAAATCTTCAAAATGGTCTGGCTTGGTATATTGAGGACAGTCGAGCAAACCATCCACAAATGAGTCTTGCACCGCTGACTGTTCATCCGACATGGTGTTCGGCAAACGTCGAATCACACTGTCTAATAAAACCATCGCAGGTAGTTCACCACCCGACAATACGTAATCCCCAATCGACCATTCCTGATCTACATATTTTTGGATCAAACGCTCATCGACACCTTCATAGCGTCCACACAGCACAATCAGTCCATCATAGTGAATAAATTGCTGTACCGCAGGTTCGTTTAGGGTTTTACCTTGTGGAGACATATACACCACAGGGACATGAACCGCTCCTGCTTGCTTTGCAAGCTGTTTGGCATGGTGTATTGCTTTTGCCAAAGGCTCAGCCATCATTACCATGCCTGGGCCACCACCAAATGGACGTTCATCCACTCTTTTGTAGTTACCCTCGGCAAATTCTCGTGGATTGATACAATGAACTTGTACAATGTCACGTTTTACCGCGCGTCCGCTAATGCCGTACGCTGTAATCGCTTCAAACATTTCAGGAAAAAGCGTAATGACTGCAAAAAACACCGCAGACTCCTCTATTTTCCTGCTGTGCCAATCCTAGGGATTAATAATCTACGCCCCAATTCACGTAGATACGACCAGCTTCGAGATCAACGCGTTGTACCACATCTTTATGCCATGGAATCATTCGCTCTTCACCATCGATGCTCTCTGTTGTTGCACGAACAACCATGACATCATTGGCGCCTGTTTCAAACAGTTCATGGATTTGACCGAGATTTACTTCTTGCTCTTCATCATTCAGACCTAACACCGTTAGACCTTTTAAATCAGACCAATAGTACTCATCCACACCCGGTTGAGGCAGTTGCGACTTTGAAATCCAGATATTAGCGCCAACCAAATTGTCTGCTGCGGTACGATCAATCACACCTTTTAGCGCAACAACAAGGCCTTTGCCATGTGGTTTCCAACGTTTTACATCGACAATTTGCCAACCTGCTTTGGTTTCTATATACCAAGGCAGGTAGTCAAAAATGTTGCTCATAGGTTCAGTATTGGAATAGACCCAGAGCCACCCATTTAATCCATATGCTGAACGTAGCTGTCCAATCTGAATACGATCTTCGGGCACATTCTGTGTTGGTGTCATGGGCTACCTACTGCCGAATAAATTATGCAGCAGCTGCAGCTTTCTTCGCTTGAGCAGCTAAAGAAGCAACACGTTCAGAAGGTTGAGCACCTTGTGAAACCCAGTGAGCAAAACGGTCAGCATCTAAACGAAGTTTTTCTGCTTTACCTTGAGCTGTAGGGTTAAAGAAACCGATACGTTCGATGAAACGACCGTCACGTGCATTACGGCTATCAGTCACAATGATTTGATAGAACGGACGTTTTTTAGCACCACCGCGTGCTAGACGAATTACAACCATGATAGAACCTTATAGTTTTTACGGATTATCCTTGCACCGACCATCGGTACATTTCAAACCCCTTTCATAGAGGGCAGTATTTTACGTTATCTTGAGTGTGAAAGAAAGATCAATTTTTATTTATCCACAATTTTGAATTTAGATTCTATCTACCGTCCCAGTTTGTCGTCGCAGCAGGGGTGCATGTGCTGCCTTTGGTCCAACATTTTTGACCTTGACTGTCTAACCCAACCTCGCCATTTCCATCTTGTTGTGAACCAGATATGGGAGCTGCCTTTAAAGACCAGGTTAAATTGTCTTTAGAAACATCTAATTTTACTTTATATTTTGCAGTTCCAGTACTTGGATAATTCTCTTCTATATTTCCATTTTCAAGCGTTGCGTCAGCATAAGTTCCTTTCGCGACTTTATAATTCGACAGATTCCGAGCAATTTGCAACATTTCACTTTGCATATCCACTCTATTGGTCTTAACTACATATTCCTGATAAGCTGGATAAGCAATTGCAGCTAAAATTCCTAAAATTGCTACTACGATCAATAGCTCAATTAATGTAAAACCTTCTGATTTCATACTTTTCACCATGATGTAACATCACTGCCTGTACACGCTGTAAAACTTACACTATCTTTCGTCTTACAACGAACACCCTCACTCGTCATAAGTAAATTATAATTTTTAACATCCGAACTTTCAGCCTTTATTGCCCAACCGAATCCTGATGCACTGGAGCTTTTAAGTGACAAGCTTGGATCAGATAAATCTTTAAGTGTAATTTTATATTTGACTGTATCTCCAGATGAACCTACAGGGGTTGTAATCGCTTCCGAAGAATTTGTGTTATATAAATTTTTTAAATCAAAGTTTTGATAGGTGAGGTTCTTAGATTTAAACACTTCCAACTGATTTGCAATTTTCTGCATTTCCTGTTGTGCTTGTGCTGCTGCTGCTCTTCTAACATGGTCCTGATAGTTTGGATAAATAATCGCTGCTAAAATGGTAATAATCACAATGACGATCATTAGCTCTATTAATGTAAAGCCATGATTGCCCCTGTGACAAGCGGGGCTTGTCACAGATCCATAACGCTTAGTTATACTTAGCTTCAACATATTTTTCATACCATCGAATAGGGTTTAGGATCTTATTGCACTCCCAACGACCTTTTCCTTGTTGTAAACCAAGTAAGGTCAAGGCGCCACATGTATTGCCTGAACTATTTCCACCATTATTGGTATCATCAGGGCCAAAAGTGATACCTTGTATACCAGGACCTAAAACATTTTGATTCTTTCCATCCGAGATCTGGAAACCTGTACTTTTCTCAAGATTCCAGTCCACAACACCTTTTGCATCCAGACAAGCCCCATAAGGTAAACAAAACTGTTGGGAATTACTTTCACCAATAATTCGTGGTTGGCAAGGATTCTGTCTATCTACAATACCTGTACCTTCAGGATCATAAACTGGAATAATCAATCTACCCGTCATTGCAACAGGTTCTTCCTCAAACGCTTTCACACCTCCTGCTGTACGTCCTGCGACTGGATTCCCATTCTGATCACTTGATAATGAACGATACCATCCCTGCATACCTGTTTTAGAATAAGGAAAGAAAGTTGAAGCAATAACACCTGATATATTTTGTGGATTTTCCTTTAAATATTTTAAAGTAATATCAATTGATTTTAAGGTGATATCTTTATAGACACCTGTGAGTGGATCCTTTGTACCCGTAATTAATCCACTATCCGCAATATCACGATCAATCAATCCATAAACTTTATTGGTTGGACGACCCGTTAACTCATTTAAAGGCAACATGAGTTCACGGCCTTTACTCGGTGAAACATCCAATGGTGTACTGCGGTCACCTGAAGCAATACCCACCATAACAAAAGTTGAGGTTCCTTCATCGTGAACTGTTAATGTCGGTGGTTGATAAAAACGAGGTTGATCTCCATTTGTAATGGCTGTTCCATCTGCTTTTGTTGCAAGATTTGCCAAACGGACCACTCGCTTCCCAAAAGATGCTGGAGGCGTATTTTTCGCATTATTTAAATCAACTCGAAATACTTGCCCACCTAAATCTCCAAAGAACAGATGATCAACCAAGCCATCACCATCGCGATCTAATGTACTGATTCTACTCACCACACTATGAGTCATATTGGTATTGTTGGTATTGGCATTTGCATTACTCGCCCACCAAATTCTCTCACCTGTTTTGGCATTAATTATATAAATTGCATTGCCATCAGCTTGAGTTTTATTGTCGCATGAGGTAGATGGATAATCTGTATTAGCGTTGGATGCATTCAATCTGAATCTTGGATTCTCATAACACATGTCATAACCACCTCCCACAATCATCACTCGGGTAATTTGGTTATTGTAACGAATATTGGCTAACACAGGTTTAGACCAAGTTTGCCCCATCCGTGTGTAATCACCAGTTCCACCCAAAATGCGGAAAAGCAATTTAGGTGAAGTTGGGTTGAGAACATCTAAGCCATAATAGCTTTTTCCACCCATTCGCATACCACCATACACATTCATCTTATTTGCAACGACCGATGTTTCTGTATCGCTTCCGCCAGTCACCTTATAATCTGAATCAGCAACCCAAGCTCCATTGATTCCTTGAGTCACACCATTTGCATCTGACTCACCTTTTCTTAATGCTTTTGATAAGGTGCTATCCTGTAAAATTTCAGCAGGTACAAATACCATCTGCTCAGCACCAGTCAAAGAGTTTACGATACGTAAGGCACCCTCCATGCTTCCGTAAAGTACAGACTGATCACGTGTAGACTTTAAATTACCATCTGCATCCAATGTTCCCTTATAAGTCATTTGTACTGGAAAAGAATGAATACTTGCTCCCATCGATGTAAAAGCATCTTTAGGGGTATCCAAGCTACTCGGAAGCTGTGTAGAACTTAGACTTAAGTTATAACCCAAGTAGTTTAATAGCTTTAGTTGAATATCTAATGCTAAATTTTTCAATCGGCTGTCTGTCTTAAACTTATCGAGTAAACTCGTCGGGGTTGTTGCAGATTGAGTCACTAAAAATAAATCAGAATTTTTATCGGTGGAAGTAATTGCTCCCCCTGATGCCACACTTTTAATATCCGAATAAAGCGGTCTATAACCGTTAGGGCTTGCGAGTGTTGGTAATTTAATTTGGGAATAAACCCCACCCGCTGTAATACCATCACCATCTGTGAGCGACGTATTGTTCCAAATATCTTGCGAGCTCGGGTTAAGTAAGCCATTGGTTTGAAAAACAAAGTTGTTTCCAGACTTTAAAGCCCCACCTTGAATATTGTATTTTTTCAAGTTCCCCGTCCAGGTAATATTCTGAGTCCCTGGTTTAGGCTCTAGTGCTCTTAAATAACCATAAGGTTGGAATGATTGCGGACTTAATGCATCAACCGGAACAGAAATTGCTCCTGTTGATAATGGACTAATGGGGTTCTTTCCTAAGTTATCAATAAACTGAATTACACTATTGGTAATTTCACTGGACTCTTTTGCAATAAAGAATCCTCCATTACCATAACCTGGATAAGGTGTTTTATAACTTGGTGCTGTTGGAGAACATTGATCATCAGAAGTTCGGTCATTTTGTGTTCGGGAGCTCAATCTACAGGCATTCTCCACATACCCATTTCCCAAATTGTTCATGGTCGCGCCAAATCCAACAAAAGCTGTTTGAATAGATACGCCTGTTGGGTTCTGAGTTTTATCAAATAATTTTTTTGCAAATTCTCCCATACAACTCCAAGCAGCATCGGTACCACCACCTGAAAGACCACCAGAACAACTAAAATTCCCACCAAATGTATCTAGGGCGGCAGACATTAAAGTACTTGATCTTGACTCATCTGTAGCATTAGCAGCACCGTCTGAAAGAATATAAACCCCTTGTCCATCACAGCTTTGCCTGTCAGCAACAGCGGGGAGTGGCGTCTCGTATTTTGTATTATCGGAGACTTTTGTATCATTAGCAGATTTTGTAAATCCGCTATCTGTATTCGAAATTATATAATTTCCTGTTTTTCTGTAACATGTTCCATTATATCCACTTAAGCTACAAGACTGGCTACTCATACCACTTACAGCTGAGCTAGACAACTGGCCACTTATCCAACCACTCCAACTAGTACATGATGTTCCATCAGCGCTCCAATCTAGACACTGTCTATAGTTATTATAACTATAGTAAAAATATACTGGCGCATTACTTAAATTCACTGATTGTAAAGTACTGGTTCCCATTAAATAAGCAGCTGCTTCTGCATATGCATGTGCTGTGGGGGTACCATTGTAAGCGGTTAAATCTTTAAGTGCATTCTTCAGCGCTGTTCTTTGAGTCGAATTTACCGCTCCGAGCTCTTTAGTTGGAACTAAAATTTGACCACTTTTACCATCACCATTGGCAGAATAGTTGCCTAAGCCAACACGAACCTGTCTTAACGAAGCATCTTCACTATTTAAAAATGCAAACATTCCATCTTTTAAACGCGTTAACCGATCTAAACATTGATATCCTGTAATTGTCCCATTTGAATTTTTAATTGGGTCACAACCAGAAACTTCATCTTTAACTGCTGCTGTTGCCGAACCAGCAGACACATAACAAAAATTACGTTCATAACTGGGCACAGTTCCTGAACTGATCCGATACGCTTTATTATTAGTAAGACCGGACAGACTTGTCGTTAAGGTGGCTAAAGCTGTTTGTGTATAACTGATTCCACAGTTTAAGCCATAGTCATCCCGGTAACTAAATCCACTACCACTTGCCGGCCCCATACTGCCCGATGTATCCAGCATCATCACCAACGTCTTTTTGCCTGCAGTCGGCGCAGCATAAATCTGTAAGTCATTGGCCTGAGTGACTGAAGAAGCGATCAGAAATGTTACAACGAAGGTTGTAAATCCAACCCCACCTGAATTTAATTTCTTGGGTTTACCTGCATAACTCAATGAGGCGGTAAGCTTTTTAGATTTCATTTTACATTCCCCTGAATTTATACTGGTGCTTTAACCATTTTTATAAATGTTTGCAAATTAAACTCTTGAACTTGACTATTCACTGGCACACCTAGATTCACAAGACATTGAGCCGTTGTTTGTTTAGCGCTCGATTCGGCATCTGAATTATCATTGATGTTGTCTTTCAAACATGCCTGAGCTGCTGTCAAATCCTTAGCATAAACTGGCATGACAGCGACCGTGGTCATTCGAATACGTTTTTGTTCAGTAACGCCTTGTGGAATCGTTTGACCGCCACTGACATTGATATTTCTTGCAAGTAACGCAAGTGGAGGTAGATCCGCTGTATCTGTTGGAATTTTAATAGAGACTTGCGTAACCACGCCTCTTCTCGCGCTTCCAAAATCTGTGGTTAAGTTACAAAAACTATCTGTACTTCCTTCAACCAGCTCCACTCCTGATGTGGTATTTCTAAGTACAGCCATAGAAGTCACTGAACCAAATCGGGTACTTGCTTTTGGTCTATAACAGAATACATATTCCTTACCTGGTTCAGTATCCGCATCCTTTAAAGCTTTACCAATAACACTTGAAAGATTAACCTGCTTATTTAAGTCTTCTAAAAAAACTTGATTGATCGGTGTATCAGCTGTTTGACTTGAAAGCTGACCAATCTGTGCATTTGTTGCGATATTCAATGTCGTCATGGAAGTTCGAATTGCCATTACACCAATAATCGTCAAGAACAACAGCATCATCATAACAATGATGATCGTTGATCCCTTCTGTTTGCTTAGGTTAGTTCGATGTTTCATAGATCTTTTCTCCCAAGCCATTTCTTAATGCAATGTTTGTTGTATATAAGCGGCGCAAGTATTTAGTACTTTTATCCGTCAGAGTCACCACACCATCAGGAAAATTAAAACTCTCTTTAGAAGGGTCAATATTTTTATTGGTAATTGGATCTTTAGAACGAACTAAAACCATCATTCTAATAGATACAACTCTCGGGATATTCGGAGAAGATGCACTATTCACCGCTGTTTTAAATTGTTCAATGGTGTAATAACTAAAATTATTTCCGACTTTAGCACCAATATAAAAGCGTACTAAATCTACCCTTGGCATAATCACTTCACCATTATTTGAATCATTTAATCCAGCAATTGAAGGAATCATGCTTCCAGGCGTATTTGCATCACAAGCTAATGCCAAATTATTATTATCCGTTCTTAAAAAATAACGTTGAATTACATATTCATTTGCCTGTACCTGCTTCCCTTCACAATTCATCATTTTATTAGGGGCTTGAAACATAATCGTTAATTGATCGCTACTCGCACTCGTCTCTGAACTACCACCAGACTTTGTCAATAATCCTGCACTTACATCTTTTAACTGTAGATTTGCTTTACCAGAAGCTGGATCATTACTGGTAAAAATAATTCCCCCATTTGGTGTTGTTGTATCCAGCACGGGGTTATTTACATTTCCAAAATTAGCTAAACGAATATCTCTAGCAACATAATCCACGCCAAATACACCACTATCTTGCAACTCTGCACTTGCTTCTTGCATTTTTGTTGTAATTAACCCGCCTGTGAATAATTGCAAAGCTGCGGCACTAATAATAAGACCAATAGCAAGAGCTACGATCAACTCAATTAATGTGAAACCTTTCTGAGAATTCATCATTTGGTTCTTTTTCAAGAAGCTCATTTAATATGCCTCCATCATTAGGCATTTGGCAGTAAACTCGTATGTTCCAGTACTACTCATACAAGCACTATAATCACTCGCTTTTAGCTTTGATGCGGTTTCATCCCAGGCAGCAAACAAACATTTCCTTTTAATTGTACTACCGACACCTGGACAATCCGTCATCGTAATACTGATACCAATTTTAGATGCAGCATCGGCTGCCAAATATGCATCATAATTCGCCATTTCTACTGGTGTACATGTTGTATTAAAACATTTCTTTTTTGCTGTCTTTTGTCCAACACCGATATAACTTTGCACAGCGACAGGGTAGCTAGATTGACCAGTCGGATTAGCTCGAATACTTTCTGTTAGTCCTCTCAAAATAAGTGTTGCTTGAGATCTTGTTAGTGCCTCACCCGTCGCATCAACAGCTTTTAACTGTAAAGCAGTAAATCCCAAAACCCCAATCGCCAAGAGCACTAAAGCGACTAAAACTTCCACCAAACCTACACCCAATTGATTTTTCTTATTTTTCATGAGCATGCCCCCATTTTCTCAGAGGATGTAATACCAATAACCGATACCGTTATTTCCGTTAACTCTTTATTACCACAAATTGTTATTTTTCTGGCTTTCAGGTTTGTACTCGGCACATTATCAAGCGATGAACCAATCGCACTAAAAACAACATTCACGTCTCCCCCCATACTTACAGCCTTATCAACATTGGCTAAAATGACACGTTTTGCATCAATATAATTTGAGACATTCGCACTACTCACACCTGCTTTGGTTAAACAAAGTGTTTTTGTTATCTCTTGGTTTAAGCTGTCTTTGTTTGGACAAACAATCACAGACATTTTTATAGACGATGCCCTACTCTTACCTTCTTTTAGCGCAGCCATGAGCTCTTCATTACTTTTACTTGCTTGATAAGTTGCTAATAGCTTCGAAAATGAAGGAACTGCAATCGTCGCAATAATCGCTAAAACAGCAATCGTCACCATCAATTCAATTAAGGTGAATCCCCGATTAATTTGCATTCCAACCCCATCACTTCAAAACTTTACTCTATTTAAAATCATAACTTAAACGCTTACAAAACCAATACAAGTTGGATAAAAGGCATAAAAAAGCAGATAACTGAAATATTCAGCTATCTGCCTAAAAATTAACACTTATCTTTACGCTTGAGTTACATGAATCCGTAGCTCTTTTGGTAGGCTGAATGTGATGTTTTCCTCACGACCATTGAGTTCTTGTGGTGCTGTTGCCCCCCAGTCCTGTAAACGCTGAATCACCTGCTTAATCAAAATCTCAGGTGCAGAAGCTCCAGCAGTAACCCCGATTTTATGATCAGGACTAAACCATGCTTGTTGCAGCTCATCTGCATTATCCACCAAATAGGCATGTTTCCCCATTCTCTCTGCCAACTCACGTAGACGATTGGAGTTGGATGAGTTTGGAGAGCCTACGACCAATACCACATCACATTGTGTTGCCAGATCCCTGACAGCATCTTGACGGTTTTGAGTGGCATAACAGATGTCATCTTTACGAGGACCTTGGATTTGCGGAAATTTATGACGTAAAGCATCAATGACTTTAGCAGTATCATCAATGGATAACGTAGTTTGAGTCACAAATGCCACTTTTTCAGGATGTTTAACTGTCAGTAATGCAACATCTTCTTCATCTTCAACCAGATAGATTTCACCCCCATTTTTTTTGTCATACTGTCCCATTGTTCCTTCAACCTCAGGATGACCTTCATGACCGATGAGAATTGCTTCAGTCCCTTCACGGGCATATTTGGTGACTTCGATATGTACTTTGGTCACCAAGGGACAAGTGGCATCAAACACTTTTAATCCACGGCGTTCAGCTTCCTGTTGTACGGCTTTGGATACCCCATGTGCACTAAAAATAACAATATTATCATCCGGAACTTCATCTAACTCATCAACAAAAATCGCACCACGTTGACGAAGGTCATCCACCACAAATTTGTTATGGACCACTTCATGCCGGACATAGATCGGTGGGCTAAAACATTCAAGTGCACGATTGACAATGGCAATTGCACGATCTACACCTGCACAGAATCCACGTGGATTCGCCAATACAATTTCCATAAAATCCTCAATGTTCACTTCAATGGTTGAATATATTTTAGCGATTAAACACAAACAATGTGTAAAAACTGTTTTGTTTGTCTGCGCTCTACTCTAAAATAGAGAAGATATTTTATCATATCAGGAAAAATATCATGTCGGGTCTATTGTTTGTCGTTTCTGCGGCTTCAGGAACAGGCAAAACATCTCTCGTGAAGGCACTACTTGAACGTGTAAGCAACTTACATGTTTCTGTTTCTCATACGACTCGTGGTCAACGACCTGGCGAACTCGACGGTGTTCATTATCATTTCACTTCTAAAGAAAACTTTCTTGAACAGGTGAATCAAGGCGGTTTTATCGAATATGCCGAAGTTTTTGGCAATTACTATGGTACTGCACAAGCAACGGTAAAAGAACAGTTGGCAAAAGGTCATGATGTTCTTTTAGAAATTGACTGGCAAGGCGCTGAACAAGTTCGTAAACTTTTTCCTGAATCTAAACAAATCTTTATCCTTCCTCCAACACAGTTTGATCTTCGTCAGCGTCTTTCCAATCGAGGAACTGACTCTGTTGAAGTGATTGAGCATCGTCTCAGCTGTGCTGTTGAAGACATGCAGCAGTATGTGAATTTTGAATACATCATTATCAATGATGATTTCAATAAAGCACTGCATGATCTCGAGTCTGTGATCAATGCCAATCGTTTAAAAATTGAACAACAAGCAAACCGTCATCAAGCCTTAATCAGCAAACTCATTACACCGCAAAGTTAATTTTTTTGAGCTGAAGTTTATTCAATAAGCATCGATTAAAACTTGAGTCTGTGATGAAAGCATTTTATACTGCACAGTCTATTTAAAAATTTTGTATTCAAACGAGAATTCTTATGGCACGCGTAACCGTTGAAGATTGTTTAGACCATGTAGACAACCGCTTTGAGCTTGTACTAGTGGCAAGCAAACGCGCGCGTCAATTGGCACGTCAAGGTATTGAACCTACTGTTGAGTGGGACAATGACAAACCCACTGTTGTTGCATTACGTGAAATTGCAGTCGGTCATGTGACTAAAGATATTTTGAAACAGCGTGATCAAGATTATCAAACATCGAGTCTTGACCTTGCTCTATCTGCAAACAACCTAAATCTTGAAGGCTTTTCTTTCCAATAAGTTCAGCTTTTTATCAAAGCCTAGTTTTTCAACTAGGCTTTTTTATTGCAGCCATTTTTCAAAAAAATTGCCAACTGATCGACAAATTTAGAAATATTTGTTAAAAAAAATAAATATTTTTTCGGTCTAGAAATTGACAAGTCGCTCAATATGCTTTTCATTAAGCATTAGGAAAAGATTTCAAATTTGTAATTTAAGATAGGTGTTTATATGCCAGGCCAAGAGGTCAGCCAAGCCAAGCAACAGCTTAACGTAATTATCGACGCTTATTTAAAACCAAGCGATGTCGAGCGGGTTCTTACGGCTTGTGATTATGCTGACATTGCGCATGATGGTATTACACGTAAAAGTGGTGAACCCTATATCCTACATCCAATCGCAGTAAGCTGTATTTTGGCGCATATGCGTATGGATGCCGAAACATTGATGGCAGCTTTGCTGCATGATGTGATTGAAGATACTGATTTTACCAAAGAAGACATTACTGAAAAATTTGGCAAGACCGTTGCAGAGTTGGTTGACGGTGTCACCAAACTCAGCCACTCCAGCGACAAAGAATATAATAAAGCAGCATCTTTCCGCAAAATTCTTCAAGCAACCTTACAAGATCCTCGCGTCATTATCATCAAGCTTGCAGATCGTTATCACAACATGACCACGCTAGGTGCATTACGCCCAGATAAACGTGCGCGTATTGCCCAAGAAACCTTTGATATTTTTGTACCTATGGCACGTCTTGTCGGTATGAATGAAATGGCTGATAACCTAGAGCATTTGTGCTATCAAAATCTTGATCTGGATATGTACAATGATGTGCAGGAGAATTTACTTAAAACCAAACCAGAACGATGTAAATACCAATCTGTTTGGGAACAAAATTTAGCTGAATTGCTCAATAACTATAATATTCAAGGGCGTATTAAAAAGAAAAACAATAATATCGAATTATTGCGCCACTTTGTTAAAAATGAAATTGATTTGCAGGAACTCACACATAGCCATGCTTTTGAAATTATTCTACAAAGCATTGCCGACTGTGACCGTCTGGTCGATGCCTTACGGGAAAACTTCCAGGTTTTAGACTATGAAGACCATATTCGCCGCCCCTTACCTGGCGGTAATCAATCGTTAATGATCAAGCTTAAAGGTGAGCGCACTACACTTTCGCTGACCATCCAGACAGAATTGATGCGTAAAGCAGCTCGATTTGGTGTGGTTTTGGGTGAGAATGCACCACAAGCTTGTCGTTCAGCAATTCAAGCCTCAATGAAGAATCTAGATCTTTTGGTTGGTAATGAATGTGCTAAAACCACATTTAGTGATTTGCTGGATTATCTACACCAAGAAAAAATTTGGGTTTATACCCCACATGGTCAGTTGCATGAGTTACCACAAGGTGCAACTGCTGTTGATTTTGCCTATTCAGCAAGTTTATTTTTGGGTAACCATGCTGTGGGTGCCAAAATCAATGGAGAAATTAAACCACTTTCAACCCCTCTGGTCAGTGGACAAGTGGTTGAGGTCATCACTGATGTATTGGCAACACCAAATCCGGATTGGTTAAGTTTTATCAACACCCAGAAAGCACGGCGTGCAATTCAAAATATTTTACGTGACCAAGATCTTGAAGAACAGCGTTTGGTTGGGCAACAAGCATTAAACCGTGCTTTAAAATTATTTAATCGCTCCATCAAAGATCTATCGGAAGCAGATTGGGCCGACCTGTTGGAATGGCGCCATATTCAAGATCAAGATACTTTATTTGAGCAAATCGCTGTAGGCGATTTACTGCCTCAGTTGGTTGCCAACCATTTATATGCGCAATCTCAAAATACTGAAGAACATGCCTCAAATCGTTTAATTCAGGGTACGGATGGTGTAGATGTTAAATATGCACATTGCTGCAATCCCGTATTAGGCGATCCAATACAAGGACATTTATCCCGTCGTGGTTTGATTGTTCACCGTGAGCGCTGCCACAATCTTTTGCACGAGCAACATTTGCATCCTGAAAATATCATGTTGCTGCATTGGACCTCTGAACAGGAAGATGATGTTAACTTCAATGCGTACTTAAGTATTGATTTGGTTTTAACTGATGAACAAATTTCCGAATTGATTTATCTCTGCCGTAAAGCAAAAACAGGCGTAGAATCAGTACACACTCATGAAGATAAAACCTATGTAAATATTGTGGTGAATAACCGAAAACAGATTGCGCAGATTATTCGTGAACTCCGTATGCAGTTTGGTTTCCCTCGGATCAGTCGATTGGCAATGCCAATTGCAATCAATGAAACACTGAAAGCAAAAGCATGCTAAATTAAGCAGTACGCTATTTATCGTTATTCGTCGATCAATGGTATAGCGCATATGTATCATGATGAAATGATTAAAAAATCAAGGAGAAATCAATGTCCCGCCAAGTGATTCATACTGAAAATGCCCCTGCTGCGATTGGTACTTATTCACAAGCAATCCTCGTAGACAATACTTTATATCTTTCAGGGCAGATTGGCTTAGACCCATACAGCATGGAATTGGTTGAAGGCATTGAAGCGCAAATCCGACGCGTTTTTGACAATTTAAAAGCAGTCTGTGAAGCAGCAGGTGGTTCTTTAGCTGATATCGCAAAACTCAATATTTTCCTGACAGATTTATCAAATTTTCAGTTGGTTAATCAAATTATGGGAGAATACTTTGCTCAACCCTACCCAGCACGTGCTGCGCTAGGCGTTGCAGCCCTGCCCAAAGGTGCATTGGTTGAGATGGATGGTGTGGTGATTATTCCTCAATAATTGCATTTAAAAGTATTTTTACTAAGCAATTGATTTAAAATGTATTAAAAATATACAAAAAATACTACCGATCAGGTGGTATTTTTTTATTCAAAAAGCCAATCATAATAAGTGATATTTTAAATAAATTTCATTGACAAATGATAACAATTATCAATAATATTAGATATCGCATTTAACCGCTGGGTTGAGTTTTCATGTACGTATGCTTATGTCGTGGTATTACAGATCAAGATATTAAAGACGCTATGGCAAATGGTGCGGAAAGCTATCGTGAAGTGCGTGAACTATTGGATTTGGGTACCTGCTGTGGTCGCTGTGCGCCTGAAGCAAAAAGCATCATCAATGAAGAGCTTGCACTGATTGCCGCACGTATTTCCGTTGCTGCTTAATGATTCCATGCCCCATCAAGAATTTCCCTATAACGATAATAAATAAGTTTTCTAATGATCCCCGGATCATTCTCCTCCCCCGCTTCGACTCAAAGCGGGTTCATTTTTTGGATAACCTGCCTCAATAAACCAACACTCTATTGTTTTTGATTGCGATTTTCATTTGCCGTTCTATAAATAACTCGTCAGCATCTAAAAAGTTGATTAATATAGACTGATATCAGATTGCCTTAATCACTATATTTCAATGACATCATTTTCAGTGAAAAACTTGGATATGATTTAAGGCAGAAATTTAGAGTGGAGCTTTGACCATGAAAGGCAATCGAGACGTTATCAACCAACTTAATCAAGTACTTTTTCATCACCTGACGGCAATCAACCAATATTTCTTACATTCACGTATGTTTAATGACTGGGGAATTGAACAACTTGGTTCTGCTGAATATAAAGAATCAATTCGTCAGATGAAGCATGCCGATAAAATTATTGAACGTATTCTTTTTTTAGAAGGTTTACCTAATCTTCAACATTTAGGCAAACTGTATATCGGTCAGCATACGCTTGAAGTTTTGAATTGTGATGTTCGCAAAGTAAAAGAAAATATTGAAGCATTAAAAACTGCAGTTGCATTGGCAGAAACACATTTAGACTATGTAACACGCGATCTGGTACAAGAAATTCTAGAAAAAGAAGAAGAGTATTGGGACTGGACAACTACTCAATTAGATCTTACTGAAAGTGTAGGCATCGAGAATTATATCCAAAGCCAAATGTAAGTTTGACTCTGTAAAAAAATCCCCTATTGGGGATTTTTTTACGTTGTCGTTGGGATAATTTTAAGCTTGGTTTTGAGCGTGAAATACCATTCAACTCAAGTTTTAAAATTAAGAATTCATTTTTATAAAAAGAATTCTACTGTGTTGAAATGGAAGCAGGCAATAATTCCTGATAGCTTTTATCTTGTCCATGCAAGGTCTTTAAAATCCACAACTGATGCTCAGCTTCAGATTTTTTACCGTTAAAGGCCAAGACTTGTGCATATTTATGAATATCGTATGCAGATGCTAAATTTGCCACCATACGCCCCATATACTGCAGTTGTTGATCTGTCATTTTTGTATAAGGGTTTAAACCAATCCACCATACACGCTCTTTAAACTGTGTCAGCAACCAAATATCTTGATTCATCACGGCTTGCTGTGAAGCAATTAAAGGCGTCTTTTTGGTCACAAAAACACTTTGCTGACGGTATAAAATATAGTCTCGATAAATCACACCAACCAGTATAAGACCGATCACAATAATAGTCACAGTGATCGATGATTTCAGCTTCACAGTCGGTAGCTGAGGATATTGCGCTTGAATCAGCCCCAACAAAAAACCCAGAGGCAGTAAAAAGTAAGCATAGTGAATCGGATATTCTAACAAAGCATGAATCAGAATGGCACAGACCATTAAACTGGCTGCAATTGAAACAGGTTCTTTTATCCCTTTATTCAACCAATACAACCAAAAAACAACATACAGAATGATCAATCCGCCGATTGGAATACCATTCCAGAGCAATAAATCCAAAACCACGTTATGTGCTGTTTTATACCATTCGTGCGATGGATATAAATCAAAAGCTGCAATTTGCGCCATTCCTGTTTGATTCCAGCCATAACCCAGCCAAGGCTTTTCTGAAATCGCAATCAAAGCTTGGTTCCACATATCCAATCGCAGATAACCCGAACTTGCCCGCTCTACCACTGAGGAAGCTTGTGCAATGTCTTGTGTTGATACCGCAGTAATCCATTGATTAATTAGTGGCAAACTAGTGATAAGAACAACAAATATCCCACTCCATAGCAACAGCTTGACAAATCCAAAACGTTTGGTTTGACCAAATTGCTTAACCGTCAAATAGATCAGTGTGAATAAGCATACTACCCATGCAGTACGTGACTGGGTTAATGCAATGGTCAATAGAAAGACACTTGCAGATGGTACAAGGAGATAATTGGGTAAGATTTTCTTTTCATAAAAGTACAAGCATGCAAATACGCCCATACAAATAAAGGTCGCTAAATTGTTGGGTTGGGCAAAGTTTGCATAAGGGCGATTACCATTGAGCAGATTGACCAAGGGTCTAAAATATTCATTGATATCCAACCATTGCATGATTGCAATAAAGCTTGAAAGTATTCCACCCGTAAACACCACCAGACAGAAAATTTTAAAGATCTGTTCTCTTTGCCCCTTTTCGCCAATTGCCAAGTTATAGCCAACAATCACCATCAACCAAAACATAGCAATGTAGGCTGTACAAAGTAAGGCATTACTTAAATATAGAATCTCACCAAAGCCCAACTGAATGAGAGGAATTGCAAGTACAGGCAATACAAGTAATTGGGGTTTAGGTATTTTTAAATCTTGATGGTAAAAAACACTTAACAATGCCAATGCTGATAGAAAAGTCAAAACTTCACTACCAAAAGTCGTCCATGGCATTTTATGGATCGGTAAAAGCCAAGCAAGTAAAAGCAGTAAGGCTGAAAGGATATAAGGAATGGCTTTCATATGAAAAGTAAACAGAAAAACTGGGCTATTATAGCGTTTCTAGCACTTTTTGTTTAAGGAATGATTGTACAGTTTGCGCCTTTGCTTAGGTCACAACGAATATCGACTGTAGATGAATTTTTACTTTTCGCTTCGATCACCAAGTTTGTTGTCGACTCATTCCATGAAGAAGCATCTGTAATACTAGAACAAGAATGATAGATGGGTTTCTGTGGATGTGTCTCTGGAGTTTGGTCGTACAGTAGATAATATGTATCATTTGCATATGACTTAGTTTCAGCTAAACAAGCTCTTACCTGAGAATTTTTAATATAACTTAGATAACTTGGAATACCAATGGAAGCAAGAACACCAATTATCGCAACAACAATCATTAGTTCTATCAATGTAAAACCATTATTATTTTTCATAAACTTATGCTTACTTTGAAAAAGTATAACCATTTTACCTA
>NZ_JADAIN010000007.1:0-35758 GCF_015676285.1 Acinetobacter sp. Res13-Abat-PEC15-P4-01
AATCAATCAGTAAAAATCCACACAAGTTGTTCTTCATATTCTCTTAATGATCTTCTTCATGCTTCGTCAGCATCAAGCTAGGTCGGCTATATTACTCTCTATCTCTAGAAAGTCAACTGGGATTTCAAATTATTTTCTAAACCTACCTTCTAAAACCCAACTTAATCAATTCAACCAAGTCATTGTTTTATCAGAAGTTTTAATCTTCATCACCGCCGATGGATGTGCATTCTACAGCATTTAACAACCAACACAACCCCTTTTTTTATTTATTTTCTTGAATTCACCTTGTTTGCTCATTTAATCCACTAAATATGGCTTTTTTTATTGGAAAAACGCTTTTTTGGCTTAAAATACACCCAGTGAATAGGAATTTAATGCATTATTCTCTTTAAATACTCGTCTTAAACATTCTACCTCTACTCAAATTTTAATCGTGACATTCAGTTATCCCTGTTCTGTAGCAGCCAAGAAGCAAGATTGAAATCATATGCTGAATGCTTATCCTTACTTATACATCAGGGATAGCAACAACCAAATCATCAATTCCTCCAGATATACAGACGTTTTGACATTGATTTTAGTTTTGGCTTTGATATTGCACGATGCCCGTATCTTGCTCCAAATACGCCAAAATCATTAAGGTCAGTTCTTTTTTAAGCTGTTGCTCTGAAATTAGAAAGTTGTTATGACTCACATAGCGCATCATGGTAAAAAGTGTGCTGTTGATAATCACAAAAGATTTATTCTTGAGTACTTCAAAACTCCAATCTTTAAAAAAACGACTAAATACATATAAGCCCACTTCGTAGAAATGTTTTTCTAAAACTTTTGCAGCTTCTGAATTGTTATAGCCATGCCAATGTTTCAAGACTTCTATGAAGAAACCACCATCCGCTTTCATCATGTCAAAACCGAATTGAATACTAAGGGGTATGATTTCATTTAAGCTTAAACCTTCTTGACTGATGGCAATTTGCTTAAGTGAAAGTCCGAGCTGCTCGCTTTTACGGCGTAGCAACTCCTGAAAGATGTCTTCTTTGTTGCCAAAATACTGATATATCGATCCTACACTAACACCTGATTTTTCTGAGATTTTAGGTGTAGTAACATTCACTAAACCCTGCTCAGCAATACACAATTGCGTTGCTTCTAAGATGCTGTCGACAATATTTCGAGCACGCTGTTGTTGGGGTTGTTTCCTCATTGGCATATTCATCCCGAAATGCGAATTGAATGCGAATAATTATTCATATTAGAGTTTGACTAAACAATAACCAGGTCAAATATAAAATGCAAACCTTAGTTAAACCACAAAGGCTCGCACCTTATGAAAAAATGTCACGAACAAATTTCAAGACCAGAATTTTTCATTATTTTACAGACCAATCGCTACAGCCCAGTTATGCCGAGTATTTATCTTTAAACAATGCGCTACAAACGGGTGATGTTGCAATGGATCAAGTTATGGATTGGGTCATGACCAACCCCAGACAAAATCGTAAGCTTTTTGAAACGGCGTTGTATCAAGGTTTAGATAAACTCCCCCATGATATTCCAGTGCTCACTGATTTTTTTAAAATAATCGAGCATGCACCGAGTTGGCTGGATTCAGCCAAAATTGAAACAGCAATCAAATTTACACATCGTTTAGGTACTAATGGAACATTCATCCTACGCGACCTGGCTTTAATGACGGGTTATCAATACCCTGGCTTTAACCAACCGCTCATTCAGACAGGGGCTTTGCATAAGTACGCAGGGAAACGTTTGGCAGAAACACACAAGTGGTGGTTAGATGTGAATCAATTGGATAGCTTCTCACGTTTTAACGATGGCTTTACCTCTACGATCTATGTTCGATTCATTCATTCTCTCGTACGTTATCAGTTAAACAAGTCAAAAGATTGGGATCACGAGATTTGGGGTGCACCCATTAATCAATATGATCAAGCCATGACCAATATTGCCTTTAGTGCAGTACTTCTAATTGGTGTTAGAGCCCTTGGCATTTTTCCAAGCAAAGCCGAATCCGATGCCCTGATGCATTTTTGGAAGTATGCAGGTTGGTTAATGGGGATAGATGAAAAATGGTTGGTCAATAAAGAGTCTGAAGCGTGGAAACTATTACAATGGATGAATTATGCACATCCCAAAGTAGATGAAAGCAGTAAAGCTTTAGCCGTCAGTTTATCTAAAGAACCTTTTGAAAGGCATTATAAATACTTCAATAGCTTCTTACAGAAAAAAGCGTATCAAAACCATTTAGACATCACCCAGTTTTTTATTGGATCACGTAAAATGAAAAATCTGGGACTCAAACCGCGTACTCTGGCATGGTATCCGTTTTATTTAATTGCAAAAAATACTTTGGTTTATCGTGGAGCAAAGCATATCCCTAAACTTGAGCAATATTTGCAACAAAGTGGTCGTGCCGAACAAGAGTATGCCCTAACCCTCTATCAAAATGCTGGAAAACAACTCGCGACTATGCATCGGTAGTAAATTGAAAAGTTAAGGTATTAAACCTTAACTTTGTTCTCCAACCTGTGTTTATAGATATTGAGTACAACATCACTAAACTCATTCAGCACATAGCGTGTCCACAAATTCGCATACCAATTTACTTCTGTTGATAAACGATAATCGATCGTTAATACCATTTTCGTTTGCTGTGGACTAATGGCTTCCAGCTGATAGTCTGTTGTCAACAAATTGAAATATGCTCCGCCAATTTTCAAATGATCATCCAAAGACCCTTTGGGAAATGATTCTCGATTAAAAACATAGGTCCAAGCCAACTTCGTTGGCGCATGAGACTGAGTGATTTTTTCTTGGAAATGAATACCGCGTTGCCAATAAATTTGACGGATCAAACCATTCTCTGTTTGCTCAGTCATTCCAGAAATTGGTTTTGGAAAACCCATTAAAAAAATTGGACTAAATTTTATTTCGTTGGACTGAATCTGCTGGATATTATTAATCGATGCAAAAACATCTTGAATGGGCGCATTCACAATAATTTCTTGGCGAGTTGCACCATTATGATACTGGGAGAAATCAGGTGATAGTAACAAGCCCAGCAAAGGTAAGAGTACAATAGAGTAAACTTTATTATAGGGCTTCCATAAACGTCGACATAAAAAATGCATGCATGTCGCACCTAAAGTCGAACAGAGTAAAAATATCGGCGCTGCCATAATCAGACAAATACTTCCCTCTCTTAAAATGACTACACCAACAACAATGATCCCGAGTAAAATATAGATTTGCTGAAGAAATGTTTGTTTTAAAGAATTTGGAGATTTTAAAGATTTCACATACTCGAGAATCGCACCCAGACTAAAAGGTAAAAATAATAGAAATGCGGCGGTCAACATTTTTTCTGAACTTAAAGCAATCAGTGAGATGATCAAGAAATAACAAAGCACAATACAGAGCAAAGGCAACCAACGAACAAATGCTGATCTTGCAGGGTATTCCTGAAGAATTTTCATACTGGGTTGATGAAATATCCTGCAAATTAATTTTCGATCAGGTTGTACAATGGTCTGATAAACACGAATTTCCTCAATTCCTTCAGCTTTTAGTCGTTCTCTGAATATTTGTTCAAACGCTGTTGTCCACGCTTCATCTGCGATGGAAACCTCCCCATATTGTTTAAGAATATTAAGATAAGCCTCTATTTCTTCATTCATTTTTAATTATCTTTACTGTTTGACCCTATTTTAAATATCTGTAATCAAAAAGGAAGTCCTCAGACCTCCTTTTTATTTTAAGATTTTTTCACATCATCAATGACTATGCATGGGCTCAGAAGCTGAATGCTCCATATTTTGCATATCTTCGTGACTCATCTTCGACATATCATGCTGTTCAGTAGCCTTCTGTTTTTGGCTCGGCATATAGTCAGGTTCATTGGTAATCGCCAAATAGAAAATTCCCATGAAGATACAGCTTAAAATAATTGCGATAACTAGCAATTTCCATCCCCAAAATGATTTTTCTGGAGATAACTTATTACTGTCGTTACTCATATGACATCCTCATATTTCGGTAAAATTAAAATTTCATGCTCACGCGCGCCCAATAGTTACGCCCAGTATTGTTAAATTGCTGTGTACCAACTTGACCATCAGCACCCACACCCAACTTATTCAAATGTTCGGTATAGGTTTTATCGAATACATTATCGACACCAACAGACAAATTCAGATTTTTTTGAATGTTGTAAGATGCATTGAGTGCCAAAGTCGTAAAACCTTTGCTTTCACCTGTGTCATAGCCCACGATATTACCTTGGTTTAGACTAATGCGATCCTGTTTTGCCACGGCACGCCATAACAGCCCAAAAGAATATTGATCTTGCACATAACGCAAGTTTAAACGCCCTTCCAATGGTGCAATCTGTGGTAATGCTTGATGTGTGTCAGTGTTTTCACCCCATGCATACATTGCACTCAGGTCAGCTTGAATCGCATCAGTAAATTGGTAACCTACCCCGGCTTCAGCACCAGCAATAGTTGCATCGACATTTTTTGCGCCCGCACTAAATGAAGAGCCGTGATCATGCCCGCTCATTCCAGCTTTTGGATGGTTATGGTAGCTCAATAAAATAAAGTCATTAATCAACCCTGCATATGCAGATGTCCAGACACTTAATGGTCCCTGTTGATATTGATAACCAAGATCAAGCTGTAATGTCTTTTCCGTTTTGAGATCATTAAATGTCGGCTTAGCCATGCCTGTATTGCCATGTGCTGTACTAAATAATTCCCAATAATCAGGAACACGCTCCACATAACCCAATCCAATATAAGACTTGGCATTATGTTCAGGATATTGGCTTTCTAAACGAATAAATGCGCTTGGTAATGTTTCTTTACGCTGATCATTCAATTTAAGTGCATCAATTTTAACTTGATCCACACGAGCACCTGTCACCAGCTTGTAGGCATCATTAAATTGATAGCCTAACTCACCAAATGCACCGTAAGATTGAAACCGCATATCTTCTCTAAAAGCAACATTCATTGATGGCATCGTTGGCGATGACATACTGCCACCATGCTTGTTTAATTGAGAGTCTATTCCTGTAATTAAGCTCAGCTTATCCCATTCGCTGGTCATGGCTAAACGGCTATTTAGGGTACGGCGTGTGACTTGCATTGCCATTGGATTTGGCATCAACATTTTCATATCGCCATGCTTCATTTCAGCAAGTGGTGGAGTACGTAAAGTATAGTTATCCATCACATGATCGTTATAACTATAATTGACCTGCCCTTCGATTTTTTTAATCACAGGACTCAGATTTTTTTTCTCAAAACGTAAACCCAGACTTTCACGTGCAAACTGCGAGCCATCCATGGTTCGACCGGCATATTCAGCCTCACCATCCGCCTTACCTCCTGTTAACTCAATCCAAGTATCCTCATTGGGTGTCCACCCCAAAGCCAAGTCCGTATTCCAGCGCTCCCAAGAAGATGGAACTTTATTGCCATCACCATCTTCATAGCTATTGGATTCAGAACGATTGGCATTGACACGTAAATATTTTTTGCTGTCCCCAACAGCCGCTTCAATATTGTGGTCCAAACGCCCAAAAGATCCGACCAAAACACTCGCCTGACCTACATAGTTTTTCTCATCAGTCAGTGTTGGTTTTTGACGTTCAAAAATGACGGTTGCTGCCGAACCAGTATTGGCATATTGAACGGTTTGCGGTCCTTTCACGACTGAAATTCGGTCATAGCTTTCAGGTTGAATATAAGATGTGGGCGCATCCATTCGTGCGGGGCATGCACCTAAGTTCTCAGTACCATCTGTCAATATTTTGATGCGTGTACCAAACATGCCACGGAATGTAACATCGCCATTGGTTCCACCACTTTTAATGGAGTTAAAACCGGCAATACTCTGGAGATAATCCGCACCATCAGTCGCAGGTACTGGCTGAATAGGTTGCTTCGGATCTGCATGAATAATCAAACCATTGGCATCATGATTAAGTTGAGCTGTCACCACAATCGGTGTGAGTTGAGCTGTATGCTGCTGATCTTGGGCAAAAGTTGTTGCTGAATAACAAGCGATACAAATCGCAGCCGCTAAAGGCTGTAAAAAAAATTGAGGTTGAACCATTTTCTTTCTCTTAAATCATAAATATGAGCTGCGACAAAGCAGCATCAGGACCTCGACAAAAAGATCCTCAATAAAGTTTTGATTTAAGCGAAAACGGGCGGAGCGCGTCCCTGAGGAAGTAGGAATAAACGCTGCAGAACAAAATAAACATGTCGAAATGCTTTTTGAAATGCAACCAGACGTACTTGTATACGATCTAATATTTCTTTGACTTCAAGTTCTGGAGGTAAAACCAGATTGCCATAGACTGTACAGTATTGGCATTGGTGACCCGCATCATGATGGTGACTTGTTTGTTCTTGTACAACAGGCTCATCTACCATCAAATGCTGATGACCCGGAGCCTCGTGCTTCAAAGAAGCTGAATGATGCTGATGATGAGTGCTTTGTTGATGTTTCTCGTAAAAGTGACTTTGCACCAAAGCTTGAGTAATAGTTTCACAGACCGGCGCAATTTGATATTGCTTCGGCAGCAAAGGCTGTAAAAATACAGCAATCTGTAAAAAAACTGCGGTAAAACCCAGCAGTAAACCTATTCTCAACAAAACGTTCGTCTCAACATTTTTCGAGCCAAAGTATAGCAAAGCCCAAACAAAATTGGGCTTTATATTGAAGAAAAATTCAAGAAACTTTTAACTTTCAATTCTCTATATCAACGTTTTACAGGAACTTTCTGCTTTTCACGTTGACGCACGACTTTTTCAACTTTTTCACGTGCTCGTTGACGCTTCAACGGAGATAAGTAGTCAACAAATAACTTACCGTTTAAGTGATCCATTTCATGTTGAATACACACCGCCAATAATTCATCCGCTTCAAGCTCAAAAGCTTTACCATCAAGGTCAATTGCTTCGATTTTAACTCGTGACGGACGCTCAACTTTATCGTATATTTGAGGAACAGAAAGACAGCCCTCTTCATAAGAGAATGTTTCTTCTGTAAGTGGTGTTATTTTGGGGTTAATGAACACCATAGGTTGGTCTTTATTTTCAGACAAATCCATGACGATAAGTTGAATATGTTGATCGACCTGTGTAGCAGCCAGACCAATACCTGGCGCTTCATACATGGTTTCAAACATGTCAGCTGCTAATTGACGAATTTCATCGGTTACAGCATCGACAGGTTTTGCAATGGTACGTAAACGGGGATCAGGAAAACTTAAAATTGGTAATAAGGCCATACTGTATCCTCTGTTGCTATGCCATTGATCTTAAAACTAAATGAAGAATATGCTTCATTAAAAAAATGTGTGTAATATGCGTATTATAACGCATATAGAGACATAATTTTAGGAATTATGATAATGAAAAAGGTTTTAACTGGCATAACACGTTTTCATGCCAAGGGGTTCAAGAAACAGTTGCTTGCCGTGACACTATGTTTAAGTGCAGGATTCACTTACATGGAAATGACACATGCAAGCCCGAATGTTAATCCACCTGCACTCAAAGCCAGTGCGCCCAATGTTTATGTGGTAAAACGTGGTGATACCCTATGGGATATTGCAGGGAAATTTTTAAGTAAGCCGTGGCGTTGGCCTGAAATCTGGGCGAGCAATAAACATGTTAAAAATCCGCACTGGATTTATCCTGGTGATAAATTACTGCTATGCACTCTAGATGGTCGTCCATTAATCGGCGTAGATGAGGGTGACGGTTGTGATGGTATTATTCGTCGTCATCAAGGTGGAACATCTTTACGCCCACAAGTACGTGTTGAGTCATTAGGCAGCGCAATTTCAGTAATTCCTTTATCTGATATTCAACCGTGGCTAGAACACAGCATTGTCATCAGTCCTGAGTCTTTACAGAATATTCCTTATACCATTGGTGCTGCTGACAATCGTGTGATTACGGGTGCCGGTCAAACCGTCTATGCACGTGGAAATGGCTTAGTCGTCGGTCAGCGTTATGGCATTTACCGCGAAGGTAAACCTTATATATTCCTCAATGCGGAAGGTAAAAAGTTTAATGCAGGACTGGAACTATCTGAAGTTGTTTCAGCAATCGCAACGGCGGGTGAAAATGATGTCACCACACTTGAGTTGACCAAGAGCTACAATGCCGAAGTTCGTAAAGGTGATTATGTTCTTCCTAGCTATGATGCAGAACTACCGAGCTTGTTCTATCCAACCACCACTAATGAAGTGAGTAGTGGTGGTAAAGTGGTGCGTGTCCAAGGTTCGATTGGTACAGCAGCGCAACACAGTGTGGTCACTATTGATCGCGGTAACTTACAAGGTGCGAAACCTGGACAAATATTTAGTATTTATCAACAAGGTGAAGTTGTTCGTGATCCAAAAACCAAGGAATCGGTAAAATTACCAAGTCAGCAAATTGGTACACTGATGATCTTTAAAAGCTTTGATCATCTGAGCTATGCTTATATTTTAGAAAGCAATTTACCAATTAAAATGGGTGCTGAGATCAAACCACCTGCGATTACAGATCAGTGATTTTCAGTAGTGTAATGTAAATATGTTGAATCAAATACCCGATCATCAATTGAATGCCATTCAACTTTGGTATTTGGTTCAACACTCAACCAGCGCCTTCCGTAAGCTAGAGAGTTATTTTGGTTCTATTGCAAAAGCGGTAGCTCCAGAAAGCTTACCCCGTTGGTCTGAACTTAAAATTCATAAAAATCATATCGAAAGAGCCAATGTCTTTGTAACAGCACAAGGACAATCCCAATTTAAAATATGCTTAGATAAAATCCAGCAACATAGTGATTTTATTTTATTAGATACCGATTCAAATTATCCGCAACAACTGCTTCCTTATCAAAATCATCCCCCAATTTTATTTGGTAAAGGGTCTTCACAAAATTTGAGCCAACCTCAAATTGCGATTGTCGGCAGTCGAAAAGCCAGCCCGCATGGCAAACAAGTAGCTTACGATTTTGCCTATTATTTAAGTGAAAAAGGCTTTTTTATTACCAGTGGTTTAGCGCAAGGAATAGATGAAGCTGCGCATATGGGCGGTCTCAAAAATCAGCGAACCATCGCGGTGATTGGAACGGGTTTAGATCTGGTTTATCCCAATCAAAATCGAAATTTACAGGCGCAGATTCTACAAAGCTCTGGAAGCATCATCAGTGAGTATCTTCCTGAAACTCAGCCTATTCCACGTAATTTTCCTTATCGGAATCGTATTGTAAGTGGTCTAAGTCTAGGTGTTCTTGTTGCTGAAGCACAATTGCGGAGTGGTTCATTGATTACCGCACAAACAGCTGCTGAACAAGGTAAAATTATTTTTGCCATTCCTGGGCATATTTATGGAGAACATCACCAAGGTTGCCATCAACTCATTCGTGAGGGTGCAATCCTTGTGGACCATCCTGAACAAATTGTGGAAGATTTAGCCCTGCCCACACAATGGCAATGTACACAGCAAGCTGAAATCAGCGCACAATTACCCGAGATGCCTGAACATTTGTTCCAACTCTACCAATTACTGGATTGGATTGGGCAAGACCTAGATACATTGGCCCAAAAGTCCGAACTCAACACTGCGGAATTAACCAGCTATTTAATGGAACTAGAGCTGTTAGGACGGTGCATTCAACAATCTGGACTATACTTACGTTGCCGAGTCAGCTATTAAGGTTCACAATAGCCTTCTATTTTTCAAACTGACAAGGTGAACATCAATGATTACAACCTCAGTTGCTGAAGCTGCACAAATTCTTCAACAAGGTAAAGTATTGGCTTATCCAACAGAGGCGGTATGGGGTCTAGGTTGTGACCCATTCAATGAACAAGCATTTTTAGAAATTCTTAGGTTAAAACAACGCCCTATTGAAAAAGGGGTAATTTTACTGGCAGGTCAACTTTCACAAGTTGAGCACCTACTGACAAAAATAGACCCAAGTATCCGTGAACAAATCATACAGTCATGGACACAACGCTCTCATACAGAACGGGCGACGACATGGTTGCTTCCCGCAGATGAGCAGATTCCACACTGGATCAAAGGTCAACATACGCAAGTCGCTGTTCGAGTCACCAATCACCCATTATGTACCGCTTTGTGCAATGCATTTAATGGCTTTATTGTTTCAACCAGTGCCAATCCTGCAAGTTTAAAACCCGCTCGCTCACTACAAGAAGCCAGTCATTATTTTGGCTCGGAATTGAATTATTTAAATGGCGACTTGGGTTTAAGCCGAGAGCCAAGCAAAATTATTGATGCATTATCAGGACAAATCATTCGTGATTAATCATAGATGTCCGGATTAACAAACCATCTTTGTAAAAAATCACATTGAAAAAAGCAAAAAAAAACTCAGCCATATATAGGGTTGGCTGAGTATAAAAAAGGATGCGGTTAATCACATCCAGAGGGTATGATGAATTTGATAAATGCAGTGTAAGCCAGTTTCATTAAGAAATTCTTAATTGGCTACGATGAAAAATATTATCCTATAAATATTTTTCGAATACAAACACATTATTCAGCCTATTTTTTAATCATGCTTTATAATCATCAGTCGACCATAAACCCTCAATATATTTAAGTAGTTAAATTTATTTTATTATTTGAGATTTTAAAAGGTAAATTCTTAATTAAAAATAATTTTTGAGTGAAATTAATACTTAATCAGCACAAAAAACAGTTAATTAATCGTATAAATTTCACTCGATATAAATTTAAGAGGCAGAAACAGATTTACTTTTTTTGACACTATGTGACTTTTTTTGTGCCAAAGCAATGCCGACTAAAATGATGATACCACCAATAGTATGATAAATCGTCCACTCTTCATGTAACCAGAAATAAGCAATAATGGCAGTAAATACAGGCATTAAGTTCATGAAGATACTGGTTCTATTTGGACCTAGATATTGAACAGCCATCATCCAGAGTAAAGGTGCGATCAGAGAAGGAAATGCACCGGCATACAGCACACTGGCAGCATTACTCGCATTAATCGCATCAATTCCCAAATAAAATACAAAAGGTAAGTGATAAATCAAAGTAAATGCAATTTGTACATATAGACTCAAGAGTAATGGCACTTTTAATTGCCATTTTTTTAAAAAGACCCCATAAAAAGCATAAAAGAATACGGCCAGGACCATGATCAAATCACCTGAATGACCTGACAATTGGGTCAAATGCGTAAAATCTCCACGTCCGATCACATACACCAACCCCGCAAAAGACAATATGCTTCCAACCACCGCATAGCGATTTGGAATTTCACGCAACAACATCATTGACACGAGAATGGTAAATACCGGTATAAAGGCATTGATAATGCCCATATTCGTTGCAGTGGTGTAATGCGCTGCACTATATGCCAAACCTTGATACAAGAACATCCCAAAAGCACTCAGAACGGCGAATTGAATAAAGTGCTGACGGATTAGGTCCCATTGCTGCCAAACCTTGGGCAACATCAAAGGCGTCAAAAGAATAAATGCCACCAACCAGCGATAAAAACTAATACTGACAGGTGAAATATAATCAGTTACATAACGTGTCACCGCAATATTCAGTGACCAGATCAAAACAGCGATAATGGGTAAACTGACGGCCCACCACATGGGTTTAGTGTTGCTGTACATAACTTCGACTATTCTTGAGGACTTGCAATAATTATCAATGAAGTCTGAATCAATTTAAATATGGCATTTCAGACATCTATAGGGCTTTTCAGACAAATCATGCTGAGGCATTGATCTTACTGAAAATTTTCAAGCCTAAAATAAGTCCCAGGTCTTTATTGCCAGTGCTACCACATTTTGCAACTGTTTTAGCCCCACCCCATCACGTGCCTGCATGGTTAAACCTTGAATCACTGTAGAATAATAATCTGCCATCGCTTGTAAATCAGCTTTTGGATTTAGATCACCATCTTTTATACCCTGCGCTAAACGTTGATAAATTCTTTCTTTAACTTGTTGTCTTTTGACTAACAAATCATGCTGAATTGGAGCATGTTCTTGGGAACAATTGATGGTCGCTGTAACCAGCATACAACCCGTTGGTTTATTTTGTTGAACGAGTTTTTTAAGATTTTCATGCAGATAAAGTTCAATGGCAATTTTTGCAGTCTTGGCTTCTTGAAAAATAATATCTAATGAACAAGCCTCGTGTTTTAAGTAATACGCTAGACATGCATGAAAAAACTGTGATTTATCACCAAAACTACTATAAATACTCGGTGCAGTCAGGTTGAGTGCTTTGGTTAAATCACTCATGGATGTTGCTTCATAGCCAAATTCCCAAAACAACAGCATCGCTTTATGCAACACCTGTTGTTCATCAAAACATTTGGGACGACCACGTCCGCGTTTAATCACCGGTTTTTCCGCGACTAAATCATGCTCTTCAGAATCCGCCATAATCTTCACACATATTTTTATAACAAACATTATTAAATTAATTGACAGCTGAGAATTAATCAAATATTTTATTTTTATAACGATCGCTAATGAATTAAAACTTTCCGTCACATTCTCACGCTTTCATCAGGACTATATCCATGAACATGATGCAATCAGAAATCTCGCAACAACCTTCAACAGAGGTTGCCCCCAGTAATCAGGGCAGTTGGCTAGCACTGCTCACCGTGGCTGTCACTGCTTTTGCCTTGGTCACCAGCGAATTTCTTCCCATCGGTGTTCTGAATAGTATTTCTGCAGATTTGCATGTTTCTGTCGGTACAGCAGGATTAATGATTACATTACCAGGCATCATGGCAGCCTTAGCAGCTCCACTGTTACCTGTGCTGGTAAAAAACCTGGATCGACGTTATTTGCTACTTGCTCTTGCCGCAACCATGGTCATTGCCAATGCCATTACTGCAATTGCACCGAATTTTGAAATTTTATTGATCAGTCGTTTTATTCTTGGTTTTGCGATTGGTGGCTTCTGGGCAACAGCAATTGCTTTAAGTGGTCGTTTAGCCCCGAGCCAACTGCCTATTGCCAAAGCAACCGCAACAGTTATGGCTGGTGTAACGTTAGCAACTGTGCTTGGTGTGCCGATTGGCACATGGCTCAGTGACGCTTATGGCTGGCGCACATCATTTGCCATTACTGCAGTCATCGGATTTATAGTCTTGTTGTTGGGTGTAAAATTTATTCCAAGTTTAAAACCAGAATCAGCAATCCATTTTAAAGATTTACCTGCTTTATTAAGAATCAATAAAGCCAGACAAGGTTTGATTATTATCTTATTAATTGGTTTAGCTCATTTTTCTTCCTATAGTTATCTCACACCATTTTTCAAAAATTCAGCAGGTTTTGATAATGCAACCATCAGTTCGCTATTGTTATTATTTGGCGTAGCCGGTGTATTTGGGAATGCGTTTGCTGGCTACAGCGGTAATTTAAATGTTCGCTATACTTTTGCCTTTGTCGCGATCTGCTTTGCAATCGTGTTCTTCGGCTTTCCCCTGTTTGCAGTTCAACCGATTGGCGCATTTATTCTGACTGCACTTTGGGGCTTCGCATTTGGCGCTTTTCCAACCACTGCAAATATCTGGATGTTTTTACATGCGCCACATGCAGTCGAAAAAGGAATGCCTCTATTTGTTGGTTTTTTCCAAGTCATGATTGCAACAGGTGCTTTGATCGGCGGCTATGTTGTTGATCATTTTAATGCCAACATTTTATTGTATAGTGTACTGAGCTTTATTCTTTTAGCCTTTGTTTCAATTTTCACCTTGAGTCGAGGCTTAAATAATCCAAAAGCTGAAACCAATACTATGCAATGTGAGAGTTCAAACTTTTAACCATGTATTCAAATCTGATTTCCGTAGAAGAATTTTTCTATCAGAAACATGATGTCGTCACCCCCCATTGTAATCTATGGGGGGACTTCAATTTAAGCCTCAATGGGACTTTAGAGCTTACCGTTGCAGATCAAATCTATTTATCACCGCCCAGTTATGGTTTATGGATTCCCCCGCAAACTGAACACTGTTGTACGGCGGTAGATGATTTGCTCACACGTTATATCTGTATCCGTCTTCATCCCCGGATTTGTCAACAGCTGTCAAGCAACACACAAACTTTAAGTATTCGACCATTTTTACGGCATACCATTGAAGAAATTTTAGATCAGCAAAAGCAAGGAATTCCATCCCCCACATATCATCAACACCTATTACAACTGTTGGTCGATCAAATTCAAAATAGCGCCTGTTATGAACACTATTTACCACAAACGGATCATCCGATTTTAAAACCTATTCTTGAACAGCTTTCAGACACTCGGCAATTTAACCGCGGTTTACAAGAAATCTTAGACAGCTTTCAGATTACTGAACGACATGCACTCCGGTTAAGCCAAGATTCCCTAAAACTGTCTCTGTCTGAATGGCGAAACCGCGCCAAGATCATTCATGCAATTTCACTGATTCAACAAGGTTTTTCAGTAAAAAAAATCAGCCTAGAACTGGGATACCAACATACCTCTAGCTTTATTGAATTTTTTAAACGCTATACCCACCAGACACCTGCTCAGATGCGTAATCTTTAGATCAAAGGCTTTTTTAAGTGACAATTTTCACTTTATTGCTAAGCTTATGTACAAAAATACTATAGAAAATTGCCTTAAAATTGTGCATTTTGCATCTTATGCTCAAAATTAAGCATATAACTTTATGAATATGTAGACTTAGGTCAGATTCTTAAGAATTTTAAATAATGAAGGGTTTTATAATGAAAAAATTACTACTTGCTACGCTATGTGCTTCAGCATTCGCTTTAACTGCATGTGATAAAAAACCAGCAGATGCTGCGTCTGGTACGGACAGTAAACCTGCTGCTGCAGCTGCTTCTCTCAGCACCAACAATGCTGCGGATATCAAAAGCGATTTAACTGCACTTCAATCTATGTCTACAGCAAAAGCAAAAGAAGCATTAAACTTCCAAACTGAAGTGATGCAAGCTGCTCAAAAAGGGGATAAAGATGCACTGAAAAGTGTAGTTGATAAAATGAAAACCTATGTTGATGGCTTCAATAAAGACTTGGACGGTTTGGCACTGAAAAGTACTGAAGTAGCATCGGTACGCGACAAAATGAAGGAATCAAACAACCTTGGCGTTGAAATGTCTGAAGCCGGTTTAGCAAGTTCGCCAGATCCACAAAAAATTATGGAGCTGCAAAAGAAAGGTACTGAGTTACAACAAAGCCTGTTAACTGAAATGCAAGCACTTCAAACCAAAGCCAATGCTGCACCATAACTCATTCAATTTGATGCGTATTAAAAGCAGATCTCTTGATCTGCTTTTTTATTTGCACTTAGATACAAATGCAACTTGCCGAAATCATGCAATATCGTTAAAACATTAAACATATTTTCTACTCGAAGACTTCATGTTTAAGGATAAAACCATGCGCAATTCTGTATATGATATTCCTGTCAATACCATCAAAGGTGATCCCGTTACCTTGAATCAATATCAAGGTAAAGTCCTGTTAATTGTCAATGTGGCTTCTAAATGTGGGCTGACACCACAATATGAAGGGCTTGAAAAGCTCTATACCGAAAAGAAAGATCAAGGATTTGAAGTATTGGGCTTTCCAGCAAATAACTTTCTTGCTCAAGAACCCGGTAGCAATGATGAGATCGAGCAGTTTTGTTCATTGACCTACAATGTAGATTTTCCGCTTTTTGCAAAAATTTCAGTGGCTGGCGATGACAAACACCCGCTTTATGACACTTTAATTCATGCAATCCCAGAGCGTATTGGTGAAGGTCCATGGTGGAAAGATTTAGTCGATTACGGTTTAACACCAAATCCAAAACCAGAAGTACTTTGGAACTTTGAGAAATTCTTAATTGGGAAAAATGGCGAAATTGTGGCACGTTTTGCGCCGGATATTACTGCGGATGACCCACGCATTACTTCAGCAATTGAAGCTGAATTAGCTAAATGACGATGCTGTTTGATGCTGAACATCGTGAATGGATGACCTAAAATACTCCAGCAGGATTTTATAGATCATTGGATAATCAGGATTAAAAAGTATGGGTACAACGATTGTGCTCATACTCCCCAATTTCCAAAGAAGTGAATGGTTCAAGTTACAGTCTGTATACCCTTTGCAACAATCCTCAATCTCTACATTTTTGCATCCTATATTATTCATTGCATAGCCAATCAGATGAATTGTGGATCTCAATGAAAAAGTTGCTACAGGGTGCTGTTTTACCTTTTATTATTTTTACTTCAGGCATTTTACTTTTGGGCTGTAATCAAGCAGTTGAACAATCACGTCAACAGCAAGAGTTTGAATCGAATGAGACATCCGATCAAGCATTAAACTCAAAATCAGAAGTAATCCATAAAACTTCTGAGGATTTAAAATCGGGTAACCTGTTTTATATCGCTCGCGATGTCGCCGATGTTCAATTAAAAACTGGTGATTATATTGAGAAACTGCAACAGACTCAGTCTGATTTGCAACAAGCTGTTCAATCTAAAAACAGCATCGTATTACAGCAAACCGTAAAAGATCTGAGCCGTGAGCTACAGGGCTTTAACACTGCTTTAATTTCTCTAGACCTGAAAAGTCAGGAAATCGATGGCTTACGCCAGCAAGTTTTACAGAGTAATCAGCAACTTCTTAACTCTGCACTGCTAAATGGTGATGTAGATATTTCAAAAGTCGATTTTAAGAAAATTGAGCAGCAAATGAATAATATTCAAATGGATATGCTTAAACTTGCAAGTATGATGATCCCCAACGCAAAAGACACGGCATCCTCCGAACAAAGTTGATCTGCTATCCCATTGATTCATTAGATAGGCTTGGCAGCATTACATGAGGGATCTTGTCCCAATGCTCGTTTTGCATCAAGTTTAAAACGAGCTTGAGCAGATTTATAACCTGTAGGTAAGAATAGTGTTAATCGGGTTTTATTCTTACCTATAGATTCCACCAAGGTTTTTGATAAATAGGCTCCGCCCTTCGTACGTGCAAATAAAGTGCCCATTTCCAAATCTTGTTCTAGTTTATTGTCAGTAAATACAAAGTCATGTTCGCCAGTAAAAGCAACACATCGGCCATAAGCCATTTTTAGATTCTTAAAAGCAACAAGATAATCAATATTCAACTCCGTTTCCAAACCATTATTGACTGAGTTTGCCACTAAATTGGCTTCAGTGGGTAGATTCGGTGTCGTGACAAACTGACTTTGACATGCACTCAGACTGCTGGCAATAAATACGCAAAATATAGCGCGAAATTGAATATGTTTGTTCATTTTAGATTTATTAGCGTTCTCCACATTGAATCGATTGTAGCAGAATTCATAAACATGCTTTAATACTGAATTCATCTTATTTTTGTAGTGTTTCATGCAGCTGATTCTATTCACAGGTGTACAAGCTTCTGGTAAATCAACATTTTATCAACACTATTTTTACCATACTCATTTACGTATCAACTTAGATATGCTGAAAACAAGGCATCGTGAGAATATCATCTTTGAAGCAGCTTTGGCTTCAAAAACCAAAATTGTGATCGACAATACCAACATGCGCCAGGTAGATCGTACCCGTTATATACAACGTGCCAAAGCGGTAGGTTTTCAAATCATTTCTTATTATTTTGAAACAGACCTCGACAGCACTCTACAACGGAATGCGCAACGCTCAGGTAAAGCCAACATTCCAGAAAAGGGCGTAAAAGCCACATTTTATAAACTCGAAATTCCCAAAATTTCTGAGGGCTTTGATGCATTATTTAAAGTAAAACTCATTCCAAACGATGGCTTTGCAATTCAGTCTGTTGATCAATAAAAAATTAGTCTTGCGCTGTTTTCCATAGTTTAAATGCCATTTGCATCTGTTGTTGAATCGGTAGCGACACTTTATTGCGTTCTAAATTTGAAAAGTCACCCCGATAGGTTTCCGCCACAATCGAGTTTGCCAAATCTTCGATTGCAATTCGTCCTTTGTGCTGATACTGCACAATATCTGTTTCAGTGAGTGCAATATCCCAACAAGATACAACTGAGCTCATATCCACAGCAATGCTGAGATAATATTGGTCTTGAGCTTGGTAGAGTTCCCAAAAGTGCGCTTGCTGCTCAATAAGTTGCATCATTGAATAAAATTCCATTTTTATTGTTCAGATTATGCTAAAACTAGTTCATCTTGAAATATAACTTTAGCATGATGAATAATTCGTAGTATCGCCATGAGATTTGATGATTTAGATCGTACATTACGTGTTTTTGAAACAGCTTATGACTTTTGTGTTCCTCCTGAGCAATATATTGTGGTTCGACTGGATGGACGGGGCTTCACCAAGTTGACCAAAGAGATTTGGAAATTTGAAGCCCCCTTTGATCTGCGTTTCCGCGATTTGATGGTCGAAACAACGGTCCATCTCATGCAGTGTGGTTTCAATATCATTTATGGTTATACACAAAGTGATGAGATTTCCTTATTGTTTCATTTAGAAGATGACAGCTTTAATCGTAAAACACGAAAAATTATTTCTATCCTCGCCGCCGAAGCCAGCGCAAAATTCAGCATCTTACACGGTGAGATGGCAACTTTTGATGCTCGAATTTGCATACTGCCCAATGCAAAAATGACCGAAGATTATTTTCGTTGGCGCCATGAAGATGCTCATCGCAATGCACTCAATGCTCATTGCTATTGGATGTTGCGCAAAGAAGGTCAAACTGTAAACAATGCAACCTCACAAGTAAAAGGATTATCTCGCCAAGATAAACATAATCTACTTTTTAGCCGTGAAATTAACTTCAATGCATTGCCATCATGGCAAAAGCGTGGCACAGGTTTATATTGGACAGAAATTGAAAAAAGTGGTTTTAATCCCAAAACCAAACAGCCGACAATCTCAATCCGTCGACAGATTTTTAAAGATTATGAATTACCTTTAGGGGATGAGTATAGTCAATTCATACAACAGCAATTTTTATTGAAGCAAAAACAAGCCTTTTAAAATATATCTATTCGAGTAAACCCATATCGATCTTTGCTTATACCACTCATGTGTAAATAAATTAGATATTATTAAACTAAATGAGTATTCACTTCTAAAATCCAAGTTTTCGTTATAAGCCATTTGTTTAGCAATCGCATAAAAAAACCACCCTCTCGGGTGGTTTTTCAATCGCCAACTGCGTCTTATTGAGCGCGGTTTTTGATTTTGCGGATGGTTTCCAACTGAGCAGCAGTTTCTGCAAGCGCAGCCAAAGCAGCAGCAGCATCCAAGTCGCTTTTTTGATTTGCGAGCAATTGTTCAGCATTTTTACGTGCTTCGATAATTGCAGCTTCATCTAAGTTGTCAGCACGAATTGCAGTATCTGCAAGAACGGTAACAACATGCGGTTGAACTTCTAGAACACCACCAGATACATAGATTAACTCTTCTGTACCGTTTTCAAGCAGAACGCGAATCGCGCCCGGCTTGAGCAAAGTGACTAACGGCGCGTGACCAGGCATAATACCCAATTCACCGCCAGCACCTTTTGCGATAAGCATTGTCACAGTGCCTGAGTACAAAGACTCTTTAACACTTACAACATCACATTGCATAGTCGACATGTGAATCTCCTAAATGAGAGTTGCTAATTAAAGCTTCTCGGCTTTAGCGATCACTTCGTCAATACCACCAACCATATAGAACGCTTGTTCCGGGATGTGATCGTATTCACCAGCTAGAAGACCTTTAAAGCCACGAATTGTTTCTTTAAGTGGTACAAGTTTACCAGGAGCACCAGTAAACACTTCAGCTACGTGGAACGGTTGAGAGAAGAAACGTTGGATCTTACGTGCACGATACACAGTAAGTTTGTCTTCTTCAGCTAACTCGTCCATACCCAAGATCGCAATGATGTCTTTAAGCTCTTTATAACGTTGCAATACGTTCTGTACAGAACGTGCAATTTCATAATGTTCAGCACCAACAACCAATGGATCTAACTGGCGTGAAGTAGAGTCAAGTGGATCGATTGCTGGATAAATACCAGAAGATGCGATGTCACGGCTCAATACTACAGTTGCATCTAAGTGAGCAAATGTAGTTGCAGGCGATGGATCTGTTAAGTCATCGGCAGGTACATATACCGCTTGGATAGATGTAATCGAACCAGACTTAGTCGATGTAATACGTTCTTGAAGAACACCCATCTCTTCTGCAAGCGTCGGTTGGTAACCTACTGCAGATGGCATACGACCTAAAAGAGCAGATACTTCAGTACCAGCCAATGTGTAACGGTAAATGTTGTCAACGAACAACAATACGTCACGGCCTTTACCGTTTTCATCTTTCTCATCACGGAAGTATTCTGCCATCGTCAAACCAGTTAACGCTACGCGTAAACGGTTACCTGGTGGCTCGTTCATCTGACCGTAGACCATCGCTACTTTGTCAAGAACGTTAGAATCTTTCATTTCGTGATAGAAGTCGTTACCTTCACGAGTACGCTCACCAACACCAGCAAACACAGATAAACCTGAGTGTGCTTTCGCGATGTTGTTGATCAATTCCATCATGTTTACAGTTTTACCAACACCGGCACCACCGAATAAACCAACTTTACCACCTTTTGCAAACGGGCAAAGTAAGTCAATGACTTTAATACCTGTTTCTAAAAGGTCAGTAGAAGCTGCTTGTTCAGCATAAGAAGGTGCTTGACGGTGAATCGGTAAACGCTCTTCAGTCGCTACAGGACCAGCTTCGTCGATTGGGCGACCAAGAACGTCCATGATACGACCTAAACATGCAGTACCTACTGGTACAGAAATTGGCGCACCAGTATTAGACACGTTTAGACCACGTTTAAGACCTTCAGTAGATCCCATTGCGATGGTACGAACTACACCATCACCAAGTTGTTGCTGAACTTCTAAAGTAGTTTCAGTACCGTCAACTTGGAGAGCGTCATAGATCTTAGGAACGCTGTTGCGTTCAAACTCGACGTCGATAACCGCGCCGATGATCTGAATGATACGACCGCTACTCATTGCTGTCTCCTCAATTCAAAATAATGTTAAACGGCAGCGGCACCACCAACGATCTCAGAGATTTCCTGAGTAATCGCGGCTTGACGCAGCTTGTTATAAATGAGTTGTAGGCTCTTGATAAGCTCACCTGCGTTATCAGTTGCAGCTTTCATTGCAACCATACGTGCAGATTGCTCACATGCGATGTTTTCAATCACGCCTTGATAAACCATAGACTCAATGTAACGAACCAATAAACCATTTAAAAGCTCTTCAGCTTCTGGTTCATATAGGTAATCCCAACCATATTGACGGTTAAGATTCTCTTCCGTATCAGCCGCAGCTAAAGGAACGAGTTGTTCGATTTTTTGGTTTTGAGTCATGGCATTGACAAAGCCGTTTGACACAAGATAAATACGATCTAATTCGCCTTTATCAAATGCGTCTAACATCACCTGTACAGAACCAGTTAACTGTTCAAGACTTGGAGCATCACCTACGTTTGTAGTTGCTCCAAGTACTTTACCGCCGTAGTTTTTAAAAAACGAAACCGCTTTTTGACCAATCAAAGCAAATTGAACTTCAATTGACTGCTCTTGTTGCTGTTGAACGTGTTTGACCACTTTTTTGAACAAGTTAATGTTCAAACCACCAGCAAGGCCACGATCTGAAGAAACAATGATATAGCCAACGCGCTTTACTGGGCGTTCAACCATATAACGATGTTTATATTCAGGATTCGCTTGTACCAAATGAGCAATTACACGGTGCATATTTTCGGCATACGGACGGCCCTGAGCCATGCGCTCTTGCGCACGACGCATCTTAGAAGCTGCTACCATCTGCATCGCGCGAGTAATTTTCTGCGTGCTTTTGATACTAGCTACTTTGGCGCGAATTTCTTTTAAATTTGCCATACGCTTAACCTAGTATTCGAAAGCCCTTTCGAGCTTCCGAAGGTTGATCCGTGAACCAAACCATAACTAGATTCAACATCGTTGAATCTTAGTAAGTTTGAGTCGCTTTAAAGCTTTCAATACCTGCTTTAATCGCAGCTTCGATGTCTTTGTCGTAGTTACCAGTTGCATCGATATTTTGCATTAACGCAGCATGCTCTGAACGGAAGTAAGAGATCAACGCAGTATCAAAGTCTACGATTTTCTTCACTTCAACGTCAGCCATATAGCCTTCGTTAGATGCATAAATTGAAACTGCTTGGTCAGCAATTGAATATGGAGCATATTGTTTTTGCTTCATTAATTCAGTTACACGTTGACCATGTTCAAGTTGCTTACGTGTTGCTTCATCAAGGTCAGAAGCGAACTGAGCAAACGCAGCCAATTCACGGTATTGTGCAAGAGCGGTACGGATACCACCTGACAATTTTTTGATGATCTTAGTTTGAGCAGAACCACCAACACGTGATACAGAGATACCCGCGTTCACAGCAGGACGGATACCTGCGTTGAATAATGATGTTTCTAAGAAGATCTGACCGTCAGTAATCGAAATTACGTTTGTTGGTACGAATGCAGATACGTCACCCGCTTGAGTTTCAATAATTGGCAATGCAGTTAATGAACCAGTTTGGCCTTTAACTTCACCATTCGTGAATTTCTCAACATAGTCGGCAGATACGCGAGAAGCACGCTCAAGTAGACGTGAATGAAGATAGAACACGTCACCTGGATATGCTTCACGACCTGGTGGACGACGAAGAAGCAATGAAATTTGACGGTAAGCAACAGCTTGTTTAGACAAGTCATCATAAATGATAAGCGCGTCTTCACCGCGGTCACGGAAGTACTCGCCCATTGTACAACCAGCATAAGGTGCTAGATACTGCATTGCTGCAGGATCAGCTGCAGCTGCTGCTACAACAGTGGTGTACGCCATGGCGCCAGTTTCTTCAAGCTTACGTACTACGTTTGCAATTGTTGATTGTTTTTGACCAATCGCAACGTATACACATTTAATGCCTGACTGTTTTTGAGCAATGATCGCATCGATCGCCATTGCTGTTTTACCAGTTTGACGGTCACCGATGATCAACTCACGCTGACCACGACCAACAGGGATCATTGTATCTACTGATTTATAACCAGTTTGTACAGGTTGATCCACTGATTGACGCCAAATTACGCCTGGTGCTACTTTTTCAACAGCATCAGTAAGTTTTGCATCAATAGGGCCTTTACCATCAATTGGGTTACCCAAAGCATCTACTACACGGCCTAAAAGTTCTGGACCAACCGGAACTTCTAATACACGACCTGTACAACGAGCTTTTTGACCTTCTTGAAGGCTTAAGTAGTTACCTAAGACAACGGCACCCACTGAATCCTGTTCTAGGTTCAGTGCCATACCAAATAAGCCGCCGTCGAATTCGATCATTTCACCGTACATTGCATCAGCAAGGCCGTGAATACGCACAATACCGTCGGAAACCATAACAATGGTCCCTTCGTTCTTAGCGGTCGCGCTGGTGTCCAGATCGCCGATACGCTGTTTAATGAGCGCACTGATCTCGGATGGATTCAGTTGTTGCATTGCGCTATACCTCAATCTTTTTAAAGTTCAGTCTTCTGTTCGCAGTTATTTTTAACAATTACGCTAGAAGACGAGTCCGCATTTTTTCAAGCTTGCTAAGCGCAGAATCATCTATCACTTGGTCGCCTGCACGAATAACAACACCAGCAATCAATGCTGGGTTTACTTCAACTGTGATTTTCACAGCGCTGTTCAAGCGTTTTTCCAACGCATGAGCCAACTTCTGTTCTTGTACTGAGTCCAGCGGGAAAGCTGACTCAATCACAACATCTACAGTGTTGTTATTTTGCGATTTGAGTTGTTCAAATTCTGTGTCGATTTCAGGTAACAATGCTAAACGGCCATTGTCTGCAAGAAGTGTCAAAAAGTTTGACACAGCTTCAGTTTGTTCATTACCTAAAACTTTCGCAAAAAGACCAACCTGCTCAGCAGGTGTCAACTCAGGGCGATTTAAATAAGCGGAAAATGCTTCATCTTGCACCGCAGCACTGAGCAGTTGTAATGCATTTGACCAAGCGTCAGTTGCATTTTGCTCAGATGCATAAGCAAATGCTGCTTTAGCGTATGGGCGTGCCAACGTCAAGAGTTCAGCCATATTCGCCTCTCTTAAAGTTTAGCAGCCAGCTGATTCAGCATGGCATTATGAGCTTCTGCGTCAACTTGTTGGTTCAGAATTTTCTCTGCACCAGCAACTGCAAGAGCAGCAACTTGTTGACGTAATTCTTCACGAGCAGAATTGATGTCTTGGTCAACAGCATCTTTCGCTTGTTGACGAATACGCTCACCTTCAGCAGATGCTTGGGTACGCGCTTCTTCGATCAATTGTGCCGCACGACGGTTCGCTTGTTCGATCAATTGAGCCGCTTGTGCTTTCGCCGCATCAATTTCTTGCTTAACTTGTGCTTGTGCATCAGCAAGATCAGCTTTCGCTTTCTCCGCAGCGTTTAAGCCATCAGCGATTTTACGCTGACGCTCACTAATCGCATTGATTAGTGGTGGCCATACGAACTTCATGCAGAATGCGACAAATATCGCAAATGCAATCGCTTGGCCAAACAATGTGAGGTTGATATTCATTGCAAATTCCTCAAATAGTGAATTTCGGAATTAAGCTGATTAACCTACAAATGGATTAGCGAAGATGAAGAACAAGCCAATACCAACACCGATCATAGGCACAGCATCAAGAAGACCCGCGATTAAGAACATACGAGTTTGAAGTTGTGGAGCCAATTCTGGTTGACGAGCTACAGCTTCAAGGAAGCGACCGCCTAAAAGACCAAAACCAATCGCAGTACCTAAAGCACCAAAAGCGATCAAGATAGCAGATGCAATTGCAACTAGACCTAAAGTGAGTTCCATGATAATTCCTCAGAGGTTAGGTTTATACCAAATTAAATTAAAAAAATTATACCTAACCACCTGATGACAGTTAGGCAATACCATTAATGTTTTTCGCTTGCCATGCTCAAGTATACGATTGTTAGCATCATGAAAATGAAGGCTTGCAACGTAATAACAAGAATGTGGAAGATAGCCCAAGGCACAGACAACGCCCATTGGATCCAGAAAGGTAACAATGCGATCAAGATGAAGATCAACTCACCCGCATACATGTTACCGAATAATCGGAGTGCCAATGAAATTGGACGTGCAAGGAATGTTACCAATTCTAGAATCAAGTTCACTGGAATCAATAACGCTTTTGCAACTGGGTTACTTGGATTAAATGGGTTAAGTGCTAATTCACCAACGAAACCGCCGATGCCTTTTTCACGAATACTATAGAACAAGATCAAAGCAAATACAGACAATGACATACCAAGGGTAATGTTAGGATCTGTAGATGGAACAACCTTGAAGTAAACGTGGTGAGGATCCATACCAAATACGCTTGCACCAATTTGTTGTGCTAGATAAGGAATCCAGTCAACAGGAATTAAGTCCATCGCATTCATGAGGAAAATCCACACGAAAATGGTCAAGGCTAAAGGTGCAATTAAACGTGATTTACCATGAAAAGTATCACGAACACTTGAGTCAACAAACTCGATAATCATTTCGATTGCAGACTGGAACTTGGTAGGAACACCAGAGTTTGCAGCTTTCGCCACACACCAGAATATCAAACAGAAAATCAAACCAAGGCCAATTGACCAACCCATTGAATCCAAGTGAATAGCAGTGAACCCCATCTGTTGAGCTTCTGCACCATTCTCAGCCAATTTCCAAGTACCATCTGGCATTTTGCCATAGGTCATATTGGTCAAGTGATGCTTGATATACTCGGTCGAAGTCAGGGCATGTTCTTCAGCAGCCATAAATCACACCTGGTCAATGTCAAATAATAAATAGAGTTAACGAATATCGCGTGCTGCATGATATCTCGTTAATCCCCAAAAAAATTTTCAATTTCTGCTGCGCTTATACTCGTTTTTGTTGTCGTGCTACCCAAAATGGAGCAACCCACGACATCGCCTGAACGAGAATAAAACCACAAAACAATGCTACCGGGGATAACGGTTTGACATTGCTTAAAATTAAAATGAAACCAACGATCACAATTGCAAATTTGCCCATCAAGCCTCGATACATGTTCGAAAGAACCTGTTTTGAAGCACGTGCACCTGCGGCTCGAAACGACTGCCAAGAAAAATAACAACTGGCAAGCCAACATAACAGTGCACCTAATGCTGCACTTAAAGCCGCAGTCGAGTCTTTCAAGACCCACGCTACCAAGGCTGAAACAGGTATCATTAATGCTTGTAAATAGACCAAAGCTTTTGCTAATCGTCGGTCAATCAAGCGACTAGTTTGGCTCATTTTTTATCCATTCACAGCATAAATGCTTGACAAGTTTAGCTGATGATCGTTTTTAATCGCAGGCATTATAGAGTTACACCCCTGAACATGCAATCTTTTCCCGACCTTAGTCGTGTTTTTTTCGATATACAGGTTGCTTTTCATATGAGCAATTGTTGATTAATTTTTACATTATTTTCGTGCATTAAGTACGCAGGCTTGTGTCTGTTGTGCCAAAGCTTGCCATGCAACCACAAAATCTTGTTGTTTTGCTAACGTCTCATCTACGGATTGAAAAGAAATTTCTCCCAATTTTCGATATTGACTCGGACTTGCACTGGCTTCTGCCAATAAACACATTTTTTTGTAAGGACGCGTATCATTTAAAAACTTGATCTGTGTAACCGTCGGCGCCACATGAGGATCATCAGTCATTGCACCTGCAAATTTTAAATTGAGTGAACGTTCAAGATATTGATATGCATCGTGATATGCCCAATAAGGACGTGCAGCACCTGCCGCAGTAATTTTTTGTGAAGCAGACAACATTTCACTGGCAAACTTTTTCGCATTGTTCCAATAAACAGTTTTATTTTCAGGATGCTGTTGTGACCTCAATGCCGCAATAAAGAAGCCTATGCGTACGGCATTGTTTGGGTCTAACCAAACGTGGGTATCTATGGTGTCTTTCAGTGCAACACCTTTCGGATTTCTGAGTGGAAGTGCCTGAATGATGCCTGAGTCAAGAATAGAGATGGCTTTGGTATTGTCTCCAAGAACTTTTTCCAAAGGTGCTTCGTGTGCTTTCCCCAACCAAACCACCAATGAAGCCTCCATAATCGTCTTTCGGTTATCTGGTGTTAGCTGTACATCATGTCCTGTCTGATTTCCCAACAGCAAAATAGGTTCTTCTACCCCTTGGGTGATTTCTTTTGCGATCAGATAAATAGGATGAGTTGAGACCACCAAAGGCGCTTGAGCCCAAGTGACACTAGCAAATAATGCACATAAGCAAAAAGCGATAATGCGATTCATGGGAGTGTATTACCAAAAAAAATTTATGTTATAGTATAACAAAAGTTAAAAAATACCTACGCCATTCGTAAGTTGATAGAGCTTCATGTTAATATTTACGATTGTCTTCATTCAAATAAGAAGTTTTGAGGTCTGATATGAGCTTATGTTCACACGAACACCATGATACTTTGCATGGTGTACACGATCATCTCAATGTACAAGAGCGTTTATCAGAAGCAGAAAACCTTTGTGCCACCTCAGGCGCGCGTCTTACTCCCCTACGCAAAGAAGTACTGGAGTTGATTTTGAATGCATCAGGACCAGTGGGTGCATATGACCTTCTCGCCAAGATGAAAGGAGCCGCGGAACGTCCAGCAGCTCCTCCAACCGTATACAGAACACTCGACTTCCTCTTGGAAAAAGGATTTATTCATCGCTTAACCTCTATTAATGCCTATATCCCTTGCTGTCATCCACGCGAAGGGCATCAAGCCGCTTTTCTGATCTGTACTGAATGTCATACAGTGAAAGAAGCTTCAGCAATAGGTCTGATTCAACAATTGAATCATTTAGCAGAGTCCGACAAGTTCAAAGCACATCATAGTATTATTGAGATTTCAGGAATATGTCAGCAGTGCTCAAGCAAAGCGTGAACACTCCCCTTGTTCAGCTAAAGCAGATCAATGTCCAGATTGATGATCGTGATATTTTAAAAAATGTAGATTTTTCACTGCAAGAAAAAGAAATTGTCACGCTCATTGGTCCCAATGGTGCAGGTAAATCCACATTGATCAAAGTTCTGTTGGGTATTTTAAAACCCAATTCAGGGAGTATTGTCAGCGCATCAAAACTGAAGCTCGCCTATGTACCTCAGAAATTTAATCCCTCTCATAGTCTTCCATTAAGGGTTAAGGACCTGCTTGATCTGGAAAAATGCGATAAAGCCATTAAAGCCGAAATTATCCGCGATACGGGCATTGCCAAACTCGAAAACTCTAAAGTGCAACAACTTTCTGGTGGTGAACGTCAACGCGTTTTATTAGCACGGGCATTATTACGCCAACCTGATATTTTGGTCTTGGATGAGCCTATGCAAGGTTTAGACATCCAGTCTGAGGCAGAATTATATGGTTATGTTCGAAGCTTGCCTGAACGCTATGGCTGTGCCATCTTGATCGTCTCTCACGATTTACAATGGGTGATGCAAGGCACACAGCGTGTCGTATGTTTAAACAAGCATATCTGTTGCAGTGGTTTACCAGACAGCATTCAGCAACATCCTGAGTATCGGGCTTTATTTGGTGATACCTTTGGCAAGCAACATGCCTTTTATCAGCATCATCATGATCATTGTGCCCATGGTGATTCTGCCAAGACCTGTGAACATGGTTCTCATCCTCACATTCACCCTGAACCGGAAGCTTAAACCATGATGGAATGGTTAGAATTACTCTTACCTGCATGGATCATGGGAACACTGTTGGTGTTTCTAACTGCGCCTTTAGGTTGTTTGATGCTCTGGCGAAGAATGTCCTTTTTTGCAGACACCATGGCGCATGGCACTTTGCTTGGCGTTGCCTTAGCTGCCGTTCTAAGTTTACCACTTTGGGTTGGCGTTACCTTCACTGCGATTCTTTTAGTTGCTGTACTTTGGGTTTTACATGACCCTCGTCTGCCTAATGATGCCTTGCTTGCTTTATGTGCAGCTACCCTGCTCTGTTCTGGTCTATTGCTGATTCAACACTTACCTGCTTTGCGTCCAGAGCTGTTGAGCTACTTATTCGGTGATTTACTCACCATTGAATGGTCTGACTTGGCTGTTTTCGCTGCTGTGATTATAGGTGCTTTAGCAATTCTTTATTATCACTGGCAAGCACAAATTCAAATTGCAATTGATCCTGACATTGCAGTGAGTGAAGGTGTCAATGCCAAATGGCAACGTTTGATTTTTATGTTGCTATTGGCATTATTTACAGTTCTTGCCTTACGTGCAGTTGGTTCATTGTTGATGGGTGCTCTTCTCGTCATCCCCGCCTTAGCATCACGTTTGATTTCACATTCTCCTAAACAAATGGTGGTCGGTGCTTTTGTGATTGCACAAATTGGGGTGACTGTAGGCTTATGGTCGAGTGCTGCATTGAATATCTCAACAGGTTTAAGTATCGTTTTAACCATGTCCTTATTGTTTGCACTGATCTTCTGTACCATGAAAGTCAAAAAAGGGCGTTTCAACTGAATCAGGGTCATTTTACGATTCAGTTGAAATCTTATTCTTAAAGCAAGTTTTGGATAGAAACGTATAAGCCGTAAAATGCAATTGTGATTAAAATCAGCCCACAAAGTCCCAATATTTTGGGATAAATTCTACTTTTAGAGAGCTGATTAAAAGACAAGTAGACTATAGATAAAGTGAGAAAATCCAAGATAATCCATGTGATCACAAGAATAACCAAGCTCATATTCAGATCAGAATGAACATGAATAAATTGCGGAAAGAACGATGAGAAAAAAATAATATCTTTTGGATTTGAAATACCGACCAAAAAGCCTCTCGCTAGCCCTCCGTCTACTGGTGAAAGTATAGCATTTGATTGTTGACCATGCTGAAACCAAACCTCTTTGAGTATGCCATAACCGAGATAAGCGATATAAAGGCATCCAAGAATTTTAATGGTCAGGAAAAGTGTTTCATTTACACTCAGCATGCCTTTTAGAATTAAAATGGAAATTGCAATCAATACCAATGACGCAAGATTTGTTCCCACGATGGTTTGTAATGATTTGCGATAACCTCCTTTTAAACCTGCACTTGCCACCAAAATCATGACTGGTCCAGGTGTTGCAATCATAATAATTACGCTGATGGCATACAGATAAAATTCTAGATAATTCAAACGACCCTCGGCATATTAAATGTTTTATTGATTGTTATTGATTGGTGAACAGTTTAATTCATGAAATTTTATTGATGTACTAAACTTAATAAACCTGCGGCACAACTAAATAATACGGCAAAGGTGCGATTCATATACTTCTGCTGCTCGGGAGATTTAAGCAATCTCAAAACTTTTGCAGCCAATCCTGTATAGCCAGCCATCACAATTAAATCAATCGTAATCATCGTGATCGCCATAATCACATATTGAATCCATTGAGGTTTAGACATATCTAAAAATTGAGGCAAGACAGCAAGTAAGAATACGATTGCTTTTGGATTACTGATATTGACCACAAAGCCGTTTAGAACCAATCTGGGAATGGATTTTGTCGGTTGTTCAGTTGGGATGTCTATAGATTGTGTTTTAGCTGTCCATTGCATATAGGCCAAGTAGAGTAAATAGAACACTCCAAACCATTTCACCGCAAGAAAAGCCATCGGTGTGGTAGCAAATAATACACCGACTCCAGCAGCAACAATTACAATTTGCACCAGCAATGCCAGCTGTAAGCCAATTGCATTCCAATAACCACGGCGAAAACCATAATTTAGACCACTCGACATTGACGCAATAGCGCCAGCACCAGGTGATATACTAATCACCCAACACGCCAACATATATGCAAACCAAACTTGATAGGACATAACAAAAAATAAAATATTTTGAACAAAGCATTATAGCGGTTTTAAAACGATACATTTCGATTAATTTAATTGGTAAAAAATATAAGACTTTACTATTCAGCTCTTGCCAGTTCATGCACAATAAGTAAATTGATAAATAAAAATTGAGGAGCCATCACGATATGACAGCCCAATCTGTAATTTTACCTTTACCTTCTGACCACGCGCGTTTTATCGTTTTAAATTTAAAAAATCTGTCTATTGATGGCTTAAAAAAGCGTCTCAATGCGCTATTAAGTACACGTGATCGACTGATCACGCAACACCCCGAAGCTGAGATTAAAACCGCAATCGCTTTTGGTCCAGAACTTTGGTCAAGGCTTTATCATACTGCTCCTCTGGGATTTAAACAGTTAGAACCGATTCAAGGCGCATTTCAAATGCCCGTTGTTCCTGCTGATGTTCTGATTCACATTGCTTCTGCACGTACTGACATTTGTTTTGCACTGAGCCAATCGTTTTTTGATGGTATCCAAGATCAAGTTGAAGTTTTAGACGAACGTGTATGTTTCCGTTATCTCGATGGTCGTGACCTGACGGGATTTATTGATGGTACTGAAAACCCTCAATTTCCTGATGATCGTGCGGAGACTGCTTTATTGGGTGAAGATTCAGGTATTTTCGAAGATGGATCTTTTATTTTTGCACAGCGTTATGTCCATGAACTTGAAAAATGGAAACGTTTAAAAGTAGATGCGCAGGAAAATGTGATTGGTCGTTCTAAATTAGAAAGTATTGAGATGGACGATGAGCAAAAACCTGAAAATGCCCATATTGCGCGTGTTGTTATCGAAGATGATGAAGGTGATGAATTGGAAATTCTGCGTCACTCTCTGCCTTATGGTGATGGTCAAGGTGAACAGGGCTTATTTTTTATTGCTTATACCAAAGATTTAACCCGTATTGATCGGATGTTGGTGAATATGTTTGGTACCCAAGGGGATGGAATTCATGACCGTTTATTGCACTTTGTAACCCCTGTCGATGGTGCGTACTTCTTTGCACCGAATGAAGAAGTGTTGGAAGAGATTTTGGAGGATTGAAATAGATAGGGAATAGTTCGTTATAACTATTCCTTAAACAAATTCAATGTTTTAAATCAAAAGAAAGATCTATTAACTTATGCAATTTAAATATCTTGTAAAGCTTAATTATTGAGCTGAATAAACTTGATCTAATCGTTTAAGTTCGCCTAGTCTAGCTTTATCAATTTCGAGCAAACAAGATTCAATTATTGTGGTCGCACCATGGTAATTCCCCCGAAAAATTAAGAAAACAATAATAAATATATTTTGTTAAATACTTTTAAACATGCTGAATTCCTTTGAAATATTTAGAACCTGTTGATGTTTAGGGTTCATAATTTAATCTACAAGAGTAGCCATAAAAATATACAAGCTAATGCAACAGAAATTTCATATTTCCATTTTAATTTGTCATATCAAGTGGCTATTTCTCAAAACTACTTTAGTCTACAAAACATATTTTCTACTAAATGCGGACTTTATATCAATAACAATCTATATGGTCATTTTTTGATTGGCTATTGGATTTTTTCTTTTTACCATTATAGGACTTAATTTGTCTGTTTAGGATGTTCAATCTCAGATTCTGTTATATCCACAATAACAAAGTCATGATCTGTAATCTCTTGATTTTTTTCGATAATAAAAATACTGTATAACGCAGTTCTCAATTTTTTGGATGGTTCGATTGGCGTTGCTTTCAACTATTGCAAACTCAGCAGAAAATTCAAGGTGAATACTATTAGATCGTAAGTACTTCAATATTAATAATAACTGATCTTCAAGTGCTAAGCTGTGAAGGCAAACAGATTTTTCTTAGAACGTTCAGCCTCTTCTAAAACAAGAATCATTTTAGAAAATAAAAGACATGTTACTCTGACTAAACGTTTGAATTCAAAATCATCGAACTATGTTAAATTTTCATATTTCATAAAGCTACTATAAACAGTTTATAGTTTCGCAAGAAGTCTATTATATTGAGCTATAATATCAAAAGGAATTAATTTTTAAGCTTAACTCATTTTGATATATTACAAAATTTACTCATTTAATAAAATATGAATATTGTCCACCACTATCATTTCTTGAAATAACTTTATTGCTACCTTTTACCCTCTCAACAAAATTTTTAATCAAAAAAGGTTTTTTCTTGTCCAAGACTAAAGCAAATGAGTATTCAATAGGTGTTTTTTCGTAAACTAGTCTACCAGTCGAACTAAAATTCTCTTTTGGCTGTTGTATTTCATAAACTATATTATACATATTTTGATTTTTATTATATTTTATAGAAGCTAGTTTACTAAATTTTAGGGGAATTTCATAAACATTTTTCACCTGAGAATCAATAGTTAAAAAAGCAGGGTTATATAAACCTAAATTTTTTTTATTTACAATATAAATATTACTCTTAAATTCTTTTGAATCGTTACTCGAAACTGGATTCACATAACTTTCTATCGAAAAGATTGATATGTTACTATCATCAAATATCATACTTGTACCAATAGCGCTAACATCTGAGATAATAAAGGGTAGCTTATAGCTACTATTTTTAATTGAAAAGTATGGTTGATAATTTATAAAATAATAATTTTCACCCTTAATTTTATTATTATTACTTAACAATGGATTAAGTAAAATTGAAACATCTTGATATGGAAGTTTTACCATATTTTTGTTTTGATAATTTTTTTTATCAATACTTATATATGTAAAATACGAATTTAATATATTTCTATACCCTTGTTCAATAAAAGTAGGCCTATCCTCATTTTCAATTAAATTATACTCAGCTTTAACCTGAGAATTAATCATTAAAAATATAGTAATTACAGTGAAAAAAAATTTAGTCATATAGCTACCTTCCAAGCTGCACACCATTCTCTATTGTCTTACAATTATCAATCCACGGAAATGGATCTAAACGATAATCCATTCCTGATTTTCCCATTGATTTATTAATTTCTGTTCTTACTTCAAAATGTAAATGAGAACCTTCTTCAATTTTCGTCATATTACCTGCATTACCTGAATTACCTGTAGCGCCTAGAACAGTGTTTAGATCTGTAATTTGAACTCCAGCTTCTATTGATATATTACTTAAATGTGCATAAACAAAGTAAACCACCCCTTGAGTTTTATTTTTTAATAGTTTTTTCTTTTCTTCTGGTAAATCTTTTACATTGCATTCCAAAATTACCGTTTTACCATAACCTGGATAAGCTAATAAAACCCTCGCAACTCTTCCAACACAAACAGGGTAAATTTTTGTTCCCAAATCAGCTTCAATATCTATACCTTGATGTTTTCCTTGTGCCCGATATGTATTTACTGTAAACCTAGATGCAACATTAGTCGCTTCAGATAAAGTTTTAGAATTATAATTTTTCGCATTGGCGCTTAATGGTAACGATTTATAACCAAACCTTCTAATTTGGCAAATCCCATTCAAAGGATTCCTCCATTTTCCGAAACTCAACCCTTCATTTACATTCTCTATTTTTTTTTCTTCATTATTAATTTTTGGAAACTCAATTTTAAACTCCTCTCGATCATTTTTCGCGACAAGGGTTTTTAATACTTTATTATCAAAAATAATTTCTAAAGAATCTCCTTTTTTCACACTTAATGCATCATTTCCACTAGCATTAGTTGTATGTAGCTTCTTCCCATAAACAGACTTTACATAATAAGTAACATTTGGCTTTACTTTACTTTCATAAAGAGACGTAATTACGATAGTAATATTTTCAGAAGAGTTATTAGAAACTGTTGACTTATTTTCAAAAGCTTTACTCGGTCTAACTAATGGTTTTCCTCCCAAATAGATAATAATATCTTCCATCGTACGTGGTTCTTTAAATTTCCCACCATTTTTCGGACTTAATGTATATCTATTAACATTAATCTTTAGATCTGTGTATTCAGTACATAACCACCATCTATATGCTGAATTCCCGTCATTAAATCTTTCTTTATACGCTTTTATTTTTTTACTATTTGGATCATTGGGACTTACCTGAGTAACTAACTTATCCCACCCACCTTCATTCGTAGCTTCAATTATTCTACCAAATCCAGTAAAACCGTCATGATGTGCTACATAACTTACTTTTGCTAGATCAGCAGGCTCCAATTGTGCAATCTTTGGATAAGAATTTTTCATTCCATTAATATTTGCTCTAGCATAAGCTGCCGCTGTATCTACTGAAAACTGAGGATTAGTCCCCAAGGCTCTTAATTTAATTTTGCTTGCATCCGAAATATCTTTTATTGACATATTCTCTTTAAAATTAGGAATTAATTTATTTTTTACAACATATTGTTGCAACAAAGTATCCTTATATTTTGAAGAAACACACATTTCATACCATGTCCCTTTTAAAAATTGCGTTAAACCTACAGCCGTAGAACCAGAGGCCTTTGCTTCTGCATTCCATTCCTGACTTCCTTTTTTAGTTCCAGCTTCTGCATTTATTTTAGCAGCTAAAGCTTGTGGAGCTAAATCATACTTTTTTGCAGCATCGATAATAATTCGTCTATATTTTTCATTATCTGGATGCAAATATAAATTTTCCTCTGAATATACAACAGCAATAGTTGTAGCTGGCAATCCATTTTCAACTCTTGTGTCATAAACTTTCGGAA
>NZ_JADAIN010000008.1:0-144039 GCF_015676285.1 Acinetobacter sp. Res13-Abat-PEC15-P4-01
ACGTTTATGATGGGTGACTTCGGTGAACTCGTCAATAAAGGAAAATTACCTTTTGATGGCGATGCTCATAGTAAACCTTTACATAAAGTCACTTTAGATAGTTATAGCCTAAATGCCTATAAGTCCAGTTATGAAGACTTAGATACTTATAGTGCAGCAACAGGGCAGCCCAAAGTTATGAATGATCCAGATATTATTGGCAAAAGATATAAAGATGCTGCTGCTGGACTCAATTGGTATCAAGCCCGTGATTACTGCCAATGGTTAGGCAAACAATTAAATGTTCCAATGGACTTACCAACCGAAGCGCAATGGGAATATGCTGCTCGTAACCGCGGCCAACAAGTGGTTTATCCCACCGATAATGGTAAAGTAGAATATGGTAAAAACTTCAATAGTTATGAACAACAACAAGCATTCACAGAAACTGTTGCAGAGAACTCGATAATACTCATCACTCAACTTGGCGCTCATCAGCCTACTCCATTAGGTTTTTACGACTTAATCAATGAAAACTTAGAATGGGTAGCTGACTGGTATGCACCTGACTATTATTCAAAATCACCTGAAAAAAACCCTAAGGGGCCTGAAACAGGTACAGCAAAAGTCCTTAGAAGTACCAATATTAATGATGAATATATGATTCGAACTGCTTTTGGCTTTACTTTTTCAAGAATGTTCATGGAACCTAAAAAACAAAATGATGAATTATCCTATTATAATACCTCTGTTAGATGCGCCGCTAATAGCCCCAGTCCAATAAAAAAATAAGATTAAATATAGTTTCATTGATCTAAATGCATAACTCCTATTTTTCAACTATAAAAGGATTTTAGGAAATATGTCTTATAACTTAAAATCCTTATATTTTTAAGTCAAGTATGTATCATTATCAGATTCTGAGAATAATGGTTTATCGTTAGCACTCGCCAAATATAAAATTTCATTATTTTCATCATATCCCTGCATAAGTTTGACTTGTTTAAAAATACTGTCATCTTGATTATAGGCAATTTGTGGTAAAGGCCATGTCTTAATTCCTTCCAAACTCGTTCTTGCTTCTATAAAGTCCTTAATCCATTTATTGGTAGGTCCTGTATATTTGGTATTATTATTTAAAGCCAAAACAATATTATCTATTTGAAACCGCACCAAGTTTAAACCACTGGCTAAAAAGTTAATAATATGCCTTTCTAAGTTTTTTATATTTCCAGTATTCTTTTTTCCTTGCTGATTGACTCTTTCTATAATATTTCGCCATTCATTGACATGTAGTGTTGATTTAAAAATATTAACAATAGCTGTTTTTCGTTGATCCAAATAATGAATCCCATCCCAATCTACACTTGGAAAATCATCATAATGTGCCCAGCGAGTATTCCAATGACATAGAGAATATACCAAGATCCCTTTGGAGTTGGGTGTTAAACCAATCAATGATTGTAAATTATTATTTATATTTTGAGCACATGCTAGTTTTGCTTCATCTTCCTTTATAGACGAAAGCCATTTTTCAAACTGTACTGACACATTCAGAAAGAATTTTGACATATTATTTAATTGAGTAGAATATTTTTTTAAAATTGTATAATCATTATTTGCGGCAAGCATTGCAAAAAGTTGCGACAATTGCTCAAATAAATTATCAGCAATATAAGCCAAATGCATAAAGCCCATTTTCAGTAAATTCTTTTTGATAAATAGCATTAAAGATACTAAATCTTTAGGATTCACTTCCAAATCAACCGCGCCTTTTGCCCCAATCCCATAACACAAATGGGCAGCCAACTTGATCCTGATCGAACCATTCGGATGAATGTACATATAAAAATTAAATTCTGCTCCTGCACCACCACTCACGCCAGCAGTAACGGCTGCTTTTGCTAATGTTTCAAACTTAGGCTCTCCACTTGATTCACGAGGGTTTCCATTCGCATTAAACCACTGCAATTCAACTTTTGGAGTAAGCGCTAATTGGGCGCCAGCAAAGGCTTTTACTTCTACTTGAGCTTTATTTAGCACATCAGGAGGTATATCTTCATTACTTTTGACTTCTACTTTTAAGCCTTTTACTGCATCCACTGCATCTTTCATCGATTTTTTAGGATCATGTGAAATTGCTTGTAGTTTTTGATAGCCTGCAACGTTACCAATCGCGACACTCGTTTGACCTGCAATTGCTAGATTTGCACCTGCAAATCCTTGTAATGCTGCACCAGCAACAACCCGAATTGTCGCAATGGGATCGCCATCATCAAAAACAATACTCCAACCGTATTTAGATGGCCAAAAAAAGTCCCAATTTGCTCGTCCCTCAAATAATACAAATTTTGCAGCCGCCTTTGCTTCAGCTTTACCATGTAAATGTTCCTTAGACAAGTTAAGCGTAGCCTCTGTACCATTTGTACCTACAAATCTCATCCACTGTGCATCTACTGTGAGTTCATCATTTTCACTCATCATATTGTATTGGTTAGAGTACTCTCCACCCACACGTCCCAACACTGGTAAATACAAATCTCGAATGCTTTTTTCATCCGCTGATTTTGATTTGTAGCTCGCTAATTCAACACCTACACCATTTATAAATTTTTTTAAACTATCATTAAATTCTCGAGGATTCGATGTATTTATTTCCTCTGTCCCTTCTCTAGCATTTGCCCCTGTATCACTGGTTATCTTGATTTTAGTTGTGCTTTTATTTATTCGTTGAGTTCTTAATTCTTCGATTCTACGTTTATTGGCATATCTTCTTAAAATATTTGGATTACCATTTGAGTTTCCACTTGCTTCGATCACAAGTACTTCTTGGATTTCTGCACTGTTTTTAAACTCTCCATTAATTTTATCTAGGGCATCCTTTTTTGCGATACCCAGTCTTTCTTCGATTTTTTTTATGTCAGTTGGATTTCTTGCTTCAAGTTGTAACTCTAAATCTTTTTTATTTTTATAAATTGAAGATATAGATTTCTCAAAATCTTTAGTTAACTTATCGAACGGCTTAAAAACATCCATCGGTAAAATATAAATTTCATTGGTTTTTGGCACAATAATTATTGGTAAAGTTGTTTTAGCACCTAAACTCGCTGTATAAGTTTCTTTAGGATTTGTAGTGGTGCTACTTAGCTTAATTTCAAAAGGATGAAAATTTCCTTTGGTAGAAGTCACTAGTGGCGCCATTAATGGAGATTTAAATTTAATTCCATTCAAATCAAATTCAATATAAGTTTTATGATCCGTATACAACAGATTTGATATTGATTTTTCATTCAATACACTGGATTTAATTTGTTTTGATGAGGCATCCAATCTTTCATTTTTTTCATTAAATATTCGATAACCACCTTTAGGAAAATACTTTATTTGCCCTCCTACTCTCATAAAAACCTGATACAAAATAAAAGCTTTCTGTAAAACATCAATTCGTTTTTCTACAACAATCGTCTCTTTCTTGTTTACTTTTAAATCACCAGATTTATTAAAAACTGGTCTTGTACTGATATAACTATAACTTTCCGATTTTATTCTATAAACACCATTTTTATCATCTTTAGTTAAGGGCTTTTTACTATCAAGCCAAATAGTAACTTCTGCAGTCAAATAAGCATCAAAATATACTGCTCTTGTTTCTCCTTTGCTATTGGTTGAAAAGGAGTCCTGTAGTAGTACATTTGGACCAATTGTACTTAAATTTTTAACTATTAATTTATAGTTTATTCCAGAAAGCACATTACCTACATTATCTTTTACAACCAAAATGAGTTTATTATTTTTTGGCTGTATATTTGCTTTAAAAATATCGCCATTTTGATTATTTTTTAATAAAAAATTTTCCACAATCTATTCCTTTATTTTTAAATTATAGCTATTAATATTTTCATCTTCTATATAAATAGAGATATTTTCAGGAGATGGTGTTGTTACTTTTTTTGTTTTACCCTGACTATCCGTAACACCCTGAATAACATCACCATTCTGCAGTATCATTAAATACTTTTTATTCGCTAATGGATTTCCAAGTAAGTCTTTAGCTTCATAGGTTAAATAACAAGGCGTTTCTTTGAATTCACGAGATTTCATTTCAACCTTAGCGCCACCTGTAAACTTCTGTTGCCCAGATTTCACTTCAAATAATCCACCAGTGGTTGCAAATACACCTGAACCATTGATCTTTAACTCAGAACCGTCACTAATCAACTTAATCTCTTTCGGGCTAGTAATATAAACTGTATCTTCTGTGGAAATGATTTGAATGCCTTTGCGAGCAATCAAATCCGCACTGTCACCCTGCGCTTGAATCTCTACTTTTCCTTTTCCTGCATAAAGCCTTGCGCCTTCCTGCGCTGCAAACAGGCTGATTTTAGAACTGGCATGCCCCACCAAGGATTTTTGTGTGCTTAGATTGATGCTCTCGCCTGCATTATGGCTGATTTGCCCATCAGCAGAGACATGGATGTCTTCATTGCTTGATAGTGCAATTGAATTTGGTGAAGCCAACATCATTACTGCGGACTTAAATGCATCCGCTTTTTTCGGATCTTGTTGAGCCAGTGTATTGATAAACCCTTGGATTCGCTCTAAGACTTCCAAAGGATCCGTCTGTTGGTTCTTGGCAACTTCACTTAAGGCTTTGGCATTGTTCAGGCTACTTTCTAACTGGCTTTTGGCTGCGGTTGTATCCAGATGATTGCCTGATGCGCCATCTTGTGCATGGGTGCTGACCAGTAAACCTTGCCCTGCACGTACCGCACCCCATTGGTCCGTCCTCAGCTCAAAGCCTTCTCCTCGCCCGTCACTGCTATCTGTCTCTTTTGGATGACTGAGGTTACCAAGATTGAGTTGAGTTGCGCCATGACTGCTGTGCAACTGGCTGCTGATCTGGTTGGTGGTATCGTCAAAACGCAGTTGGTTATAGCCACTGCCCTGATATTCCTTGCTTTTAATCCCTGCCAACTTCTTGGTATCAGGCAGCTTGCCTTTGTTATCAAACTTGCTCGGGCTGCGTTGTGCTTCATGGATTCGTCCCACCACAAACGGTCTGTCAATATTGCCATCAAAGAAGTCAATAACAACAATCTCCCCGATCCTCGGTAGGAAGCGAGCTCCATAACCTTCGCCTGCCCAGGGTGTCAAGACATCAACCCAAGCTGAGTCAGTATCATTGTCATTCGAGCCTGCACCACCATCGTGACTGTGGTCTTCATTGCGGGTAAACAGGAAGCGTACTTTGATGCGTCCCCATTCATCCACATGGATTTCTTCTCCACTTGGACCAACCACTTTGGCGCGTTGTGGATATGCCACTGGACGGTGTTTGAGTGGGTTGTATTCCGCTGCTGTACTGATGTTTCTGCGTTGTAACGTCAGTTGGTTGGCTTGGCGTTCGTCACTGTTGTCATATGTAGTGTGTGTTCGGTTTGCCCACTGACTCTGTTGAAGTAAACGATTGATTTGTTCGTTTAAGTCTTTGGGAAGGTTGTTTTGGTTGTAGTAGCGCTTTTCAATGATTAGAAATTGGCGATCTGCCCCACTGTGCCGGTCTATTTCTGGGTGTTCGTTGAATTCAAACCAGTAGCCGACCTGTGCATCTCGTACTGTCGATATTGCCGTGAATTGTTTGGCTTGGGCATCGTAGTAGTTGCTGAGGTTTTGGTTAAAGCGTTCGATCTGACTGTTGCCTGATGGGGTTGCACCATCTTCCCCATTCAGGTCAGGAATCCATGCCGGGCTAAAGTGCCAGACTTGTTCCAAGCCCAGACTGGCGTTGTCGTAGTGGTCACTGTGCTGATGTTTGCTTTGTACATTGCCCGCGCCTTCTTCGGTTTCAAGAATATCGGCTTGCCAACGGTGAATATGTACCGATGTCGGTTGGAGTGATCGTACGCCTGTAAATGCGGTAATGGTATCTTGCTGCTCTACCGCAGAGCTACGATGAAAGCGAATGCTTCTACGTTCTAGCGCGCTGTACTGGCTGTTGTCATCAATTAAACGCAGTTTTTGGGCTTGGATCTGTGCTGAGGTGCTGGCAACATGGGGTTCTGCTTCATCAATCAGCCAGCTTAAATTTTCGCTTCTCATCAAACGCGTGAGCAGATCGTGGTCGCTTTCGTTCATCTGTATAATCAATGGACGAACATCGTAGTCTTTGCTTAGCCCAGTTTTGTCTAAACTCAGACTCGCAGCAAACAGCGGACTTCTTTGCTGCCATTCTTTATGAATTGTTTCAATGACTTGAATCACTGATTTATTCATAAACACTCTGCTATTACGGCGTTTGTGCCACAGTGACGTTGCATCTTCAAGTTTGAGTTTATAGACAGTCAGTGCGCCATCACTCTGTCCCTGCGCAGCTTCGGTAATGATGCCTGTGGTACGGAACAGTTGCCCGCGATCAGTGACTTGGTCGATTGCAGCCTGGCAACCGATAAACTGTTTGAGAGGAATATTTGCGGAGGTCGCAAGACAGATCAATTCCACAGACACGCCTTGATTGATGGCATGTTGTCCGTCAATACGTTGCAAGAACACTTGGGCGGTCAAATCAGGATTACTAAACTGAATGTGCAAAGCTCTTTTTTGAGCGGTTAATCCAAGTTGTTCTAAAGCCGAAAATATATTGGCAAAATTCATTTTCTTATCAAACTTAAAGTAATATTAATATTTATCTATATTTAATCAAAAAAAACGATTGAATCCCAGTTTATTGATCGGTTAATTTTTAAGAAATTGTAAAAAAACCTCAATATTCACGTTTTAATATTGAGGTTTATGTTTTGAATTCAGTCAGTTAAATAGACTCAACATTATTCGCTATCCATCATCGATTGGCTCATACCCACAGTATTGAAACCTGCATCGACATACAAGATTTCACCCGTAATACCATTTGCCCAAGGTGAACATAAGAACAGTGCAGCGTTACCGACATCTTCAATCGTTACATTGCGTTTAAGTGGTGCAATTTTTTCATTGGCATCCAACATTTTACGGAAAGACTTAATCCCTGATGCCGCTAAAGTACGTATCGGACCCGCTGAAATCGCATTTACACGAATTCCTTCAGCACCCAGGCTTGAAGCCAAGTAACGTACACCGGCTTCTAAAGATGCTTTTGCCATACCCATCACGTTGTAGTTTGGCATCACAGACTCAGAACCTTGATAGGTTAAAGTCAGTAAGCATCCTTGGCGAGCAAGCAATAATGGTTTCGCGGCACGTGCCATTGCCACAAAGCTATAAGCACTGATGTCATGTGCAATTTTAAAGCCTTCACGATCAGTTACCTCTGTGAAATCACCGTCAAGCGTATGCGCAGGCGCAAAACCGATCGAATGAACGACACCATCCAAACCATCCCAATGTTTTGCCAGTTCAGCAAAAGCATGGTCGATTTCAGCGTCTACAGCAACATCACAAGGAAAAACCAGTGTTGAACCAAATTGTTCTGCAAACTCATCTACACGTTTTTTTAATTTGTCATTGGGATAAGTAAATGCGAGTTCTGCACCTTCACGGTGTAATGCCTGAGCAATACCAAATGCAATGGATAATTTACTTGCAATACCCGCGATTAAAAAGCGTTTACCTGCCAATAGTCCTTGTGCCATGAAATTCTCACTTGATCAATTTTGTAAGCATAATGCCAAGTCTTGCCCCAGAACTAAATTGCATAATGCATCTTTTTTTAAAAGTTTAGTAAAAATATAAAAAAGCGCACTGAAAAAAGTGCGCTTTTACCGAATCTATTTTGTTTAATTTGCAATGATTAATCATCACCTTGCAGTAAGCTCAATAAACGCAGGAATGAATAGTACATCCAAACCAATGTTGCCAATAAAGCAATACCACATAACCATTCATATGATTTAGGGGCACGTTGTGCAGCAGCAGACTCAATCAAATCAAAGTCAAGGATCAAGTTCAGTGAAGCAATCACTGCAACAAAAGCAGCAAAGCCAATACCTAACAGGTTGCTTTCAAATAAGAACGGAATGCTTGAACCAAATGCCAAACGCATGATGAATTGCACCACGAAAACCAAAGCAATTGCGATCGACGCTGAAATCACAATTGATTTAAATTTTTCAGTTGCACGGATAATTTGGAATTTATATAAACCAAACATCACCAAGGTGGTGACAAAAGTTGCCAAAAGCGCCTGTAAGGGAATACCCGGGAACTTTAATTGGAAGATGACGGAAACACCACCTAAAAATGCACCTTCAAAGAATGCATAGGGAATCGCCAGAACACGTGCTGTATTGGGTTTAAATGTTGCAATTAAACCTAAAATCAAACCACCAATTGCACCCACCATTGCAGCAGCGTATGCAATCCCTACATTCATGGTGCTAAAGCTATAAAAGAAAATTCCAATACCTAACACCGCAGCAATCACAGTCAGTAAAACTGACTTTTGAATTGCGCCTTGTATGGTCATCGGCTGTTCATAATCCGCATACGTTTCCGCACGCGTTAAAATTGGGTTATTACTTTGCATAGTCAATCTCTTTGTAATAATTCAAATATAAAAAGGATATTAAAACGTTTTTTATGCAAACAATTTGAACTGCTTGCTCTTTTTTGTAACGAGTTGTCAGAAGACATCACTTCCAGTATAGCTTAAAAAATCAAAATTCATAGTAAAAAAGAGATTAAAAACGCCCTTGTTTCAATCTGATATATGAAGATGTTTAATTATTGAAATGATGTTTAGATGAATGGACAAATAAACTTTTAAATGTTTTTTAAGAAGAAAAGAGGCAGATGATAAAGTTTAAACCGTTTTGAAAGCCAATGAGTATGTAGATCATTCGCTCGATTGGCGTACTGCATACAGCCAGATGATGTTATTTGCTGACAATGAGTGTTCACTGAATCAGTGGGGGGACGCATTAAAAAAACCTTATGGGTGAGTACCGCAGTTGATCGCCTCACCCAAGCCGGCTTAGTCTTTATTCTCAATAAAGAAATATTGACGGTAGTATTTTAATTCTGCGATTGAGTCGCGAATATCATCCATCGCCAAATGTGATGCATTTTTCTTTAGACCGCTCATGATTTCGGGTCTCCAGCGTTTTGCCAATTCTTTAATAGACGATACATCCAAATTGCGATAATGGAAGAATTGTTCAAGTTCTGGCATTAAACGATGCATAAAACGACGATCTTGACAGATTGAATTACCACACATCGGCGAAGATTTCGGACTGACCCATTTCTTTAAAAATTCCAAGGTTTGTTGTTCCGCATCTTGAGCTGTCAGTTTGCTGCGACGTACACGTTCGATCAGACCTGACTGACCATGCTGTTTGGTATTCCACTCATCCATTGCGTTCAGAATGAGATCTGATTGATGTACTGCAAGAACTGGACCTTCCGCCAAAATATTTAAATGGTCATCTGTCACAATGGTTGCGATTTCAATGATCTTGTCATTATCTGTATCTAGACCTGTCATCTCGAGGTCAATCCAAATTAAGCGGGTATCCAGTGTACTGCTCATAGAGTGCAATCTTATTAGGTCAATAAAAAAATGAATAGTAGCAAATTTCTTACTTCTGCGCTGTAATTCATTCGCTCATCATGGTATTTTTGCCTTCTCATTTTCAAGGTTTTTTAGGACATGAATGGCTTTAATTCGTAAACGTCGTTTGACTGAGCAGCAACAACGCCGCATTCAGAAACAACATAAAACACGTCAAGAAGAAATCGACACTTCCAATGATCTTGAAGGTCTGGTTGTTCAGCATTATGGACGACAACTCGAAGTACAAGCCCTTTCTACTCCCGCTCAACATCCTCAAAAACCCACTGTTCAGGCAGGCGAACCAGAACCTTTTTGGAAACCGATTGAACTCGGCAGTGTCTGGCGCTGCCATACCCGTACCAACCTTGAATTGTTGGTCACAGGGGACAAAGTTAAATGGCAGGCAGACCCCAATACGGGCTTGGGCATTATCACGGCGATCCACCCGAGAACCTCGCTACTGACTCGTCCAGACCGTTATCACAAGGTCAAACCTGTGGCAGCCAATATCAGCTTGATCGTGATTGTCTTTGCACCTTTACCGGAGCCTGCTCCCACATTGATTGATCGTTATCTTGTGGCTTGTGCAGATGCCAGCATTCCTGTGCTTCTGGTCTTGAACAAATCCGACTTACTCAAAGACAATGACCCAATTCTAGATCTTATCAAAGAGTATCAAGACTTGGGTTATGAAGTGTTGATCACACAGTCCGAGGGTGATATTAGCGAGCTTAAACAACGCTTGGACAATGAAACCGTTGCTTTTGTAGGTCAATCGGGTGTGGGCAAAAGTACACTGATCAATGTGATTGTTCCCGATGCAGAACAGAAAACCAATATCATTTCTGAAAACTCCGCGCTTGGGCAACACACCACAACATCGACACGTCTGATTCGCTTTGGTGAAAATGGTGCATTGATTGACTCACCGGGAATTCGTGAATTTGGACTTTGGCATCTGAGCCTTGAAAAAATTGATGCGGGCTTTCCAGAGATTTCGAATTTGGTTGGATACTGCCAATATCGCAACTGCACCCACACCCATGAAAAGCAATGTGCTGTGAAAAAGGCAGTCGATGATGGTGAAATTCTAGCCAGACGTCTGGAAAGTTATTTGCGCTTAATTGAAGAAATCACTGATGCGCAACAAAAAAATTAAATTTCTTCTGAGATAACCTTGAAGCGGTGATTTTGATCACCATATATATACGCTATACTCGACGCAGTTTTTGATTGTAATTAGGTGACTTGTGGAACGTTGGTTTGAGTTTATGGGGAATCACCCCTTCTTATTTGGTATTTTAGGAGCACTGATTGTCCTGTTCTTTATTTTTGAAGGACAACGTAGTGGTCGTAAAATTTCACCACAATCCCTCGGTATTTTGGTGAAAGCCAAAAATGCAATGCTGATTGATTTACGTGATGCGAAAGATTTTCGCGAAGGTCACATCAGTGGCAGCCGCAATATTCCCTATAGCCAAATTGCCAGTCACATTGAAGAATTGAAAACCGCAGATCGCCCTTTAGTCTTTATCTGTAACTTGGGTCAAGTGGCAGGTAGTGCTTTACAGCAGGTCGGTAATGCTGACAGTTATCGTCTAGATGGTGGTATTAGTAACTGGAAAGCCCAAGGCTTGCCATTAGTTAAAGCTAAAAAATAAGCTTAAGGAGCTCAACATGTCTGCTGAAGTAAAAGTTTATTCAACAACTTTCTGCCCATACTGTGTACGTGCAAAATCTCTGCTTGAGCGTAAAGGTGTTGCTTTTACCGAAATCAATCTCGATCAGGAAGCACCTGAGGTTAAGACTGAGCTAATCCAGCAAACCAAGCACCGTACTGTGCCACAGATTTTTATTAATAATGAATTCATCGGTGGTTTCGACCAGCTTTATGCTTTAGAAAAAGCCGGCAAACTCGATGAATTACTTGCCTGATTAATCACTTCTTAAAATTTAAGGAATAAAGAATGAGTGAAGAACAACAAGCTCAACCACAACTGGCTTTAGAGCGTATTTATACAAAAGACATTTCTTTTGAAGTACCTGGGGCTCAAGTTTTTACTAAAGAATGGCAACCTGAATTAAACATCAACTTGTCTTCTGCTGCTGAAAAAGTAGATGCAACACACTTTGAAGTTTCTTTAAAAGTCGTTGTTCAAGCGAACAATGCAGGTGATACAGCATTTATCGTGGATGTCACACAATCAGGTATTTTCTTGATTGATGGTATCGAAGAAGATCGTCTTCCATACATCTTAGGTGCATATTGCCCGAACATTTTGTTCCCATTCTTACGTGAAGCTGTGAATGATCTTGTGACCAAAGGTAGCTTCCCACAATTGCTTCTTACGCCGATCAATTTTGATGCTGAGTTCGAGGCGAATATGGAACGTGCTCAAACTGCTGCTGCTGAAGGTCAAGCTTAATTGCTTAGATTTTAAGTTAGAAAAGACCGCTTTATGCGGTCTTTTTTATATTGTTCTGATCAACATTAAAGTTCACTGAAACTTCATTAAATCCAATCACGGCATTTTTTATACTTTAAGAATCATAATACGATGACAAATCATCTATGCCCATTACACCCTTACATTTAGGCTTAGGTGCAAGTTGTAAAGGAATCGGAAATCAGCACTTTAGTTTTCTCATTTTTTCAGGCGTCCAAATGCTCATGGACATTGAACCTTTACTTGGCATTATTTTAGGCTGGAACACTTTACATCTATATAGCCACAATTTAATTGGAGCTTTGTTGATCGGTTTGTTTGCCATCCTAATTGGCAAAGCGATGAGTGAGTTTTGCTTATACCATTTATTCAAACAAATTCATTGGCAGATCACTTGGCGAGTGGCAGCATTCAGTGCACTGACGGGCAGTTTTAGTCACACTCTTCTAGATGGTTTGATGCATGCGGACATGTACCCTTTTTACCCATTCAGTCAAACTCAATTTCTGCTGAATTTAATTCCTTATTCCTATATTTTTTATGGTTGTTTGTTCGGATTTATCTTGGGTGGCGTCCTGTTTCTGCTTCATGAGAGATAAACACGAGTATTTATACACCAGATTCAACAATCGTTCTAAAGGTCAAATTAATCCGAGCGGTATGTATTTTCTTGGTGGGTGGTAAACGATGTAACCAATGAGTTTGTGTGAGGTCTTTCATGATCAGTAAACTGCCATTTTCCAGAACAATCTCAACCTTTTCTTGGCTATTTTTATGTTTAAAGGCAAATTTTCGAACTGCCCCGAGACTTAAAGAGGCAATCGCACCATTCTTTTTTAAGTCTGTTTCACCGTCGCTGTGCCATGCCATTCCCTCTTCACCCGTATGGTAAAGATTCAGCAAACAAGAATTAAATGTTTCACCCGTGATCTCTTCGATCTGCTGTTTCAGTTCCAGCAAGTGCTTGGTCCAAGGCAAGGCATATTTTGAGGTATTGGAATAGGTATATTCAAAAGCCTGATTGCCATACCATGCCACTTTACGCTTGGTTGTAATCTTTTTTCCAAAAATAATGGCTTGGTCATTCTGCCATTCAATCGTGTTCAGCAATCGCTCAAAATAATGCTGTGCAAGCACTTCATCCATGATGATGCCAAAATAATTGACTGTTCCATCGTATGGAAGCAGATTTTGATTTGGTTCAGTTTTAAATTCAAGTTGCTGCATTTTTCCACTTCAAATAGGCTGATTTCATACAGTGTCCACATGGTCGATAGTGCAATGCCAAAGCTTCAGCTTCACTGCTAAAGAATACCCGATTGTTTCTTAACATTCGTTTCCCCGAGGCGCAGTCTAGACGCCCATAAATCCTGATTTTTTGGTTGCCTGCAAATAAAATTTCAGCATTTTTAAGTTTGCGATATAACCCTAAGCCTTCTATGTCGCTATGTTGAATCATGCTTTAACTCGCGGCATCATGAAAAATAATTCCTAAACTATAACGCTCCCCTTCTGTTAAGTGACTCACGCCATGCTTCATGTTGACCCGATAGTAGCCATGCGTACCTTTCTTGGGTCTAAATTGCGTGGTAAAAAGCAGTACATCGCCTTTGTTCGGTTGTAACACCATTGCTTTCGACTGCGCTCGTGGGATTTGTTCTGTTATCACCAACTCCCCCCCCTTAAAATCAATGTTGGTTTGATTTAAAACAATCACCATTTGAATCGGGAAAAACACTTCACCATACAGATCTTGATGCAAAGTATTAAAACCATGTTGTTGATAATGCAAAATCAACACCGTGGCTTTATCTTGACCGACTTGCTGACATTGTTGCAAAAATGCTTCATGTGACGTGGGATATTGTCGTTGAATATTTAAGTTTTCGAACCAAGCATTGGCAAGCGGCACCAAATAGGGATAAAACTGTGTCCGTAGCAATTGCAATAAGCTGGGTAAAGGATAGCGAAAATATTTATATTCACCCTCACCAAAACGATAGCGCTGCATATTGACGGTTTTTCGGTATAAGTCTTCATGGTGATAATCGGCTTTGATTAATTCACACAAGTCATCGGATAAGAAATTTTCGATCTGTGAAAAGCCCTGCTGATTGAGCTGTTCAAGGATCAAGGTCCAATCCAAATGCTGGATTTTCTCACTCAAGGCTTGAGCCTGTTGAATATTAAATATCGGCATGGGTTTGAACACCTTCCCAACCAATCATCGCCATTTTTCGACTTTTACCCCAATGATATTCACCCAAAACACCTGTTGCTTGAATGACTCGATGACACGGAATCAAAAACGCCACGGGGTTGTGACCCACTGCCGTACCTACTGCACGCGAGGCTTTTGAATTTCCTATTTGCTCTGCTAAATCCCCATAAGTGGTTAATTGCCCCATTGGGATTTTAAGTAAACTTTCCCAGACTTTAAGCTGAAAATCAGTACCTTTTAAATGAAGTTTAATTTGTCCCAGCTGCTTATTTCCAGATGAAAAAATTGCCAAAGCATGTTCATGCAATATATCAGCCTGTTGATTAAATTGGGCATTGGGAAATTTTTCGAGCATTGCAGCATAGCTTTCTTGCTCATTGTCCACAAAGCACATAAAGCAGACACCTTTCGTTGTAGATGCCACTAAAACCGTTCCAAATGGACTTTCAGCATATTGATAATGGATGATCAAATTCTCTCCACCACTTTTATATTCAGCAGGTGTCATTCCTTCAATTTGAATAAATAAATCATGCAAACGACTGGTACTCGAAAGTCCGGTATCAAAAGTTGCCTCAAATACCGAATGATCTTGCTTTAATAATTTTTTTGCATGTTCCAAGCTGATATATTGCAAGAATTTTTTAGGGCTGGTACCCGCCCATTCAGTAAATAAACGCTGAAAATGAGCAGGGCTTAAATGGATATGTGCAGCCACTTCATCCAGATTGGGCTGGGCTTTAAAGTTATGTTGAATATAGGTTATGGCTTTTGCAATACGTACAAAATGATTTTGCTGCTGCATCACATGTCTCCTGATCTTCTGCTTATAACTTAACAGCGAAAAAGCGATGAACAAATCCGAATCATGCGCAGTTTAGCAATTTACTGCCTGATCACCATACTCAAGTGGTCAGCCAAACCACCCGATCATTCATACCAATATTTTAATTTGAAACAGTTACAGTCAATCAATTTGATGCTTTTTCTTAATCTTGATTTTATTGATCAAGTAAAATTATGTTTTGCTGTATGCCTTTTTAACAAATTGACTCTCATCTCAGCACAAAAAAACCGCTCGCCATTCAACTCACGGTTTTAATAGATCACACTATATTGGTCCAGTCACAGGATTATTGATAGATCTTATGTCCTTGATCACGAATTTCAGCAATTTTTTTGCCTTCCATTTTGGCATGATCCAAATGTCCGCCTTTGACTAAGGCTTGCGTTTTATCAATCTGTGCAATCAATTGATCATAAAGCTGTGTTGAACTTGGCGCGCTGGCATCACCACGACCTTTAAGTTTAACTTTTTTTGCATCTGTTGCTGCTGCACGCATGTTGTCTAAAGCTTTATTGGCTTCTGCCGGATTCGAGGTTTGATTAAACGCTTTGTAATTTTTACCCAATGCCTGCATATTCTGTTGCAGGGTTGCAGCAAAACTCATTGAACTCAAACTTAGGGCAGAGATCATCATTACGGTGGCTAAAGTTTTTTTGATCATTGTGATCTTCCTTAAAACTGTGGCTATCGTGGGTTATCCACGGGAATAAAAGTACAGCTATTGTCCATATTCAACATTAAACATAGTTTAAAACCACAAAAAATAGCAAATAAAAAATGCAACGGAATCGTTGCATTTTTATATTTTAAACAGAACAGGAAAAATCTATACGGGCTCAATTTTATGATTTAAAGCATCGTGAATTGCTTCAACCAACTGTTGGGCAATTTCTTGTTTCGATGCTTTTTCCAAATCTCGTTTTTCCATTTGATATTGCTCAGCAAAAAACACAGTCATTGCATTTTGATCTGAAGCAAAACCGATATCTGCACGAGAAACATCATTACATGCAATCATATCCAGTTTTTTCGCAATCAGTTTTCCTGCTGCATATTCTTCAACATTCCGTGTTTCAGCAGCAAAACCTACCATAAAGGGACGTTTTGACTGTTGCGCAATCGTGGCAACAATATCTGGATTTTTAACCAAGGAAACATTGAGCTCATCACCGGCTTTCTTGATCTTGTGTTCAGCAACTTCTGCCACACGATAGTCCGCAACAGCAGCCGTTGCGATGAACACATCACAACCTTCCTCAAGCTGATGCATGCTTTCATCCAGCATCTTGATTGCTGAAGAGACGTTAATGCGACGTACACCATTTGGAGTATCCAAACTGACTGGACCTGCCAATAAGGTGACTTTTGCTCCCGCTGAATAACAGGCTGCTGCAATGGCAAAACCCATTTTTCCTGTACTGTGGTTTGAAATATAACGCACTGGATCAATGGCTTCACGTGTCGGTCCTGCAGTAATCACCACACGTTTTCCTGCCAATAAACCAAATTTTTCTGCAATGGCACGTTGTGCCTGATGGAAATAATTTTTAACCTGCTCGGCAAGATCTTCCGGTTCAGGCATACGTCCCAAACCAACATCGCCACACGCCTGAGAACCTGCTTCTGGCATGATCACATGCACACCATCTTCAACCAATGTATTTAAATTACGTTGAGTGGGTTTGGCAGCCCACATCTGCTGGTTCATTGCAGGCGCAACCCAAACAGGCGCCTTAGTCGCCAGATAAAGAGTACTGAGTAAATCATCCGCCAAACCGGCAGCAAATTTTGCAATCGTGTCACAACTTGCCGGTGCAACCAAAACCAGATCAGCCCATCGCGCCAATTCAATATGTCCCATGCCAGCTTCTGCTTCAGGGTCTAATAATTCTGTATGAACGGGATTGCCAGACAATGCCTGAAAAGTCAGCGGTGTAATAAATGCTTGTGCACCATGCGTCATCACAACACGGACATTAAAACCGTAATCCTTTAAACGACGTACAAGGATGGCACTTTTATAGGCAGCAATACCGCCTGTTACAGCAAGAATAATATTTTTATTAGAAAATACACTGAGATCGAAACTCACGATCAGGCTACCTTTCTGTTGCAGTGGCGCTCACAATAGCATTAAATAGTCTATCTCCCAAGCAGTTATCGGGAGAAAAAATGAAAAGTACAATAAATTAAAAATGTGGAAAACAATGAACCATTCAATCAAACAATGGCCCGAACAAGAGCGCCCACGTGAAAGATTACTCTTGCAAGGGCCACACAGTTTATCCGATGCAGAGCTTTTGGCAATCTTCCTTCGTTCAGGCTCTAAACAGCACTCTGCTGTCGAATTATCACGCCTATTAATTCAGCATTTTGGGCATTTAAATGCTGTATTCGATTCCTCTTTAGAAGAGCTCCGTCAGTTTCATGGAATTGCCGAAACCAAATATTCACAACTGATGGCAGTCAAAGAATTAGGTCGGCGCTATCTTAAACATCAACTCCATCAAGGTATGGACTTAAGCCGCTCAGACTTAATTCGAGATTATTTGCGCTATGAATTAATTGGAGAACAACAAGAGGTCTTTGCCGTGCTCTGTCTAGATAGCCAGTTACGCAAGCTAAGCTTCAAAAAACTATTTTTCGGTTCTATCAATTACTGCAATATTTCGATCAATCAATTATTACGTCATGCCATACAGAAACAGGCGACTTTTATGGTGATTGCGCATAATCATCCTAAAGGTTTAGCAAAACCCTCACGTGAAGATTACGATCTTACCCAGCAAATATCCAAAGCCTGTCAACTGCTTGAAATAGAATTACTAGATCATATGATCATCGCCTCTGAACAAAGCTATTCCTTTAGTGAACATGGACTCATCAAATCTAAAACTTTCCCTGCAAATAAGATTGACAAGAATCCTTGAAGCGGTGAAGATCACTAAAAAATTATAGACTCAAAAACATGATTGTCCGCGATCAAAACGATACCCTTAAACTACTCCTGTCTTGGCGCGGTACGATTCTGCCAAAAGTTTTACCGCCGCTAGGTTTTGTGATGCTCATCTCTGCCATCGTAGGTGGAATTGAGTATACTGATTTATATCGTTTTCCCGAGCTTCCCCTTGTTGGTTTTACCCTCATCGGGGTGGTTCTGTCTATTTTTCTAGGCTTTAAAAACACGGCATGTTATGACCGCTGGTGGGAGGCGCGTAAGCTTTGGGGAATGCTGATTGCCAATGCACGTCACTTTGACCGTGACTGTCGTATTTTTCCTCAGGGTCGCCGCGAAAGAATTATTCAACATGTCATTGTTTTTGCAAACTTATTGAGAGATCGTCTACGTCATCAAACCGCCAATCCAGATGCCTTGGTGGAAACCAGCGGTATGAGTCCTCAAGCATTAACGCAGCTCTATCAACAGACCAATGCCCCCCAATACACGCTGAGCTTGATTCAATGGGAGTTGATGCAAGCTTTGAAAGAAGGTGAGATTTCAGACATCATCTACACGCAGCTCAATGAGCATGTGAATGAACTCAGTTTGGTACAAACGGGTTGTGACCGTATCGCGACGACACCTTTACCATTTGCCTATTCAGTTCTATTAAACCGTACTGTCTATTTTTTCTGCTTTATGCTTCCTTTTAGCTTAGGTTCATTATTAGGTTTAGCCACTCCCTTATTGGTTGGCATTTTAGCTTATACATTTCTCGGCTTAGATGCATTAAGTACTGAGATTGAAGAACCCTTTGGTACCCAAAGCAATGATTTACCCCTTGACTCTATGGTTCGAATGATTGAAATTGAACTGCTCGGGACTTTAGGTAAACCTACGCCTCCGCCGATTCAAGCGCAGGATCATAATTTACTTTAACGCAATTTGGTCTTGAGTATAGTTGTTGATCTTTCTATATATTTATCAGCAATAATAAAATTTATTTTTGGATGAAACTGCCATCAATGGATTCAATACGTGATATGAAATACGTGGTTATTTTTAAAGCTCAGGTGAATGTACTAGATCACCACTATATTCAAACGGCACAGTATTTAAGGGAAAAAGCCTTAACCCAATTTAACTGTCAAAAATTTGAATCTATTTGTGAAAATGACTTTGAAATTGCACTTTCCTACTGGAATTCACTTGAAGATATCCATGCATGGCACAAAGATGCAGAACATCAAGTTGCACAGCAGATAGGTAAACAACAATGGTATAAACACTTTCATGTCGAAATTTGTGAAATTACACGATCATATTAAGGTCTGTTGACACTTTATGGATGCTTGCGAAAGTCAATGCTTTTCAAACAAAACAAGGCAGGTTTGTGGAACTTAGTCCCTCTCTCCAACAAGAGCTTGCATCTGAGCGATAAAGCTGCCCTGTCCTCCAGACTGATGGTTAAAATATCAACTGACCTTAAAGAAAAATACTAAATGGGCGCAGACTTTTCGCTTCAAGATCGTTCAGGGAATATGTCGCTCTGGACTGCCATTTTAATGCTCAACAACACGGTGATCCGGTCACGCTCTTGCTGAAAGCGATGCAGATTTAAACCGTAAAAATCGCTCTGCAAAAGTCCTTATGATTTGGCATTATGGATGAAATTCCCAGAAGGAAACAGCTTAGTGCAACACTACCAAGCTCATCCTTTATGGTCTACAGGATTTTTAAGCTGCGAGCCCGTTGATTGTTTAAGACAATAACAAGTTTTTGCTCAAGGCTCTAATGAACTTCAAATTCAGACTCAGCGGGATCGAAACGCCACGTTCTGACAATTCTCAGCTCAGAAATATCCTTCATTTTTGCATCAAAACGTCCAAATGGTGCCCCCTTGCGTACCGAATTTTTTGCGGCCTCATCTAAAATGGCATGCCCTGAACTTTCGATTAAGCGAATTGCCCGTATTCCTCCTTCATTATTCAGAATCACCATCAAACGGACTTCACCTGAAAGACGCTGTTGCTTAGCGAGATCTGGATAATAGCGGTTGCCATACATTTCGACTTTTTCACGGAATTTATCCAGATAGCCAGCAGATGCATCTTGTTTGGCTTGAATGCCGTCTAAGGTTTTAATTTTTTGCTGTTTACTAAAATTTTGTTGTTTCTGTAAATATTGTGCTTCTAAACTCGCCACCATCGCAGCTTTGGCTTGCATTTGGCTTTGTAATTCTTCCAGCGCCTTCTTTCGATCGTTTTGTTCAGCTTGTTTTTGCCAACTTAAAACCGTCATCAGCACTTTTTCTTCAAATTTTAATTCCCGTTTTTGCTGTATTTGCTCTAAAGCTTCCAGCTGTTGATCCCCAGCACTTTTATCTTCAGCTTGTGCCGGCATATCAGAGGACATCCGGTGTTCTTTACGAAAGGTTCCAGACCCTTGCTGATCTGCTTGTGCAAGGAAATCGGCATCTTTGACTTTATCTTCACTGGGACGAATACTGACAGCAATTTCTTTTGTGGCAGCATTATTTTCCTGCGGCATTCCAAATTGCACAGATAGAAATAACCCGTGGACAATTACAGCAATTGAAACTGCCCCGACAAATAATGCATCTTGCCACCAGTACCCAGTATGTTGTGTATTGGCAAATAATTTTTTTATCATGACATTAATCCGACAAAATTCCCCAATTGCCAAATTTAAAATTTATTAAAATAAGTTTAGTCTTACATTATTCACAAACTTTGTGACTGACTTAATGAAAGTAAAAACGTAATTTTAAAACACTCAAAATGGTGCAATGTTTTTTGCTAAACTGCAATCTTTAGACTTGAATTTTTTTTATCATCGACAAGTTTATCGCCTTAAAGTGATGATGATTTGGGACCATACTTATGCCGACGCTACTTTCTAACATTGTTAAACGTATTCGACAAGTATACCAAAAAGCCGAAGGTTTTATAGAAGAAGAACGCGAATTTCCACTCTCTCAAGTATTTTTAAATGCAACGTTCAAACGTTATGTCACTGACAATGTCAAAATTCTCGAAGATTTACATGCTGACCTGCACGATGATTGGTTAAGACTTTATGCAACACTGAATGTCAAAGGCATGCATTTGGTATTGTCTGTCGATCTTAAATTAGTTCAAATGGAAATGAACAAAGATATGCAACTGATCGTCTTTGAACAAATCAGCAACACCCAAGTGATTGAAGCAACCTATCCCAATGTTTGGTACAAAATGGGAGTTAACTGCGCGTTGTTCTTCTATCAAAAAATGCTTAAAAAAGATCCTTTGGGCATGATCTTAGAAAAATTTGATGTAATCACAGTAAAAGATGAATTACTCCACTTGGACCTAAACCGTTGGTTAGGTAAAAATCGTTCAATCATGGATACATTAAACAAAGTACATGTTAATCATGCTGAACTTCGTGAAACGGAATTGGTGGTGATTGGTAATGTCAATCTCACCGCTTTATTAAGCAAGTTTAGAGATGATGATGACCGAATGGAGAACTTCGAAGACGATCAATATATTGATGATAAGGTTACCCCGATCGAACAAAAAAGCTAAATCGTTCATTTTGGGTCAAATTTCAAGTCAAACCTAGCAAAACCGATACATAATTTCACAGGATTTGAAATAAAGTGAATATTTTCTCCCCAATTACATTGCATAATAGACGCTATAACTAACAGATACTTTTAAATGCATAGGACATTTAATGATGGCAAAAACGTTATTTAAAACATTCAGCACAGCAGCCGGTATTTCTACTGCAATGTTATTGGTTGGATTTTCAAGCAATGCTCTTGCCATGAGTCCATTCCAAGCCAGCTATCAATTTGCTTACAATGGCAAAAATCTAGGCTCTGCTACCCGTACTTTAAGTCAAAATGGCAATAATTGGACCTATGTTTTTGCAGCGAAAGCGGCTGCAATTGCATCAGCAAGTGAAACCAGTCGTTTTACTTTCAGCAACGGTCAAATTAATTCCAATAGCTTTAGCCGTACCAGTAAAGTGTTGGTACATAACGACACCATGACCATCAATTTTAATCCAAACACCAAAACCATCAATACCAAGAAAAAAGATCAAGCACGATCTTTCCCTTGGAAAGCAGGTGCTTTGGATGAACTGAATGCTGAACTGCAAGTGCGTGAAGACTTAAAAGGTTCAGGTTTAAAATCGAGCTATCTGATAGCAGATGCCAAAGGTCTTGATGCTCGCCGTTTTGTAAAACAGGGCACCGAGTCAATTAAAACTCCTGCTGGAACCTATAACACGGTCAAAGTGGTATTAACTCACGACAATGGTGAAAAAAGTTCAATCTTCTGGTTAGCACCACAATTGGACTATTTACCAGTAAAAATGTCACATGTTGATGGTAAGACCTCTTATAACTTAACCCTGACCAGTTACAAAAAGTAAGAGATTTTTCACCTTTTGGTCAATTTGAGCTTGCATTTTTTTTGGTGCTTTTTAAAATACGCCTTTGCTTTAAAAAGCACCTTGCCTCTAGAGGATTCTCCCTGTGCACGCACTAGAACAGAAAATCTTAGCTGAAGGTATCGTTCTATCTGATCAAGTTCTGAAAGTCGATTCTTTCTTAAACCACCAAATTGACCCTGCCATGATGCAACTGATTGGTCAGGAATTTGCTCGCCTCTTTAAAGATGCGGGTATTACCAAAATCATTACAATTGAAGCATCAGGTATTGCTCCTGCTGTAATGGCTGGTTTGGAACTTGGCGTACCTGTTATTTTTGCACGCAAATATCAATCTTTAACACTTAAAGATGATTTATATCGTTCAAAAGTATTCTCTTTTACAAAACAAATTGAAAGCACCATTGCGATTTCTAAAAAGCATATTACCCAAGGCGATAAGGCTTTGGTTATCGATGATTTCCTCGCCAATGGTCAAGCTGCCCTCGGTCTCGCTGATTTAATCCATCAAGCAGAAGCAGAAGTGGTCGGCATTGGTATCGTGATTGAAAAATCATTCCAACCGGGTCGTCAGTTGTTACTGGATAAAGGTTACCGTGTAGAATCTCTAGCACGTGTCGAATCTTTGGCAAATGGTACTGTTACTTTTGTAAAAGATTAAGACTTTCAGCTTAAGCTTTTATCTTAAAATTGAGCGCAGCATGCGCTCTTTTTTATATCTCATTAAATTTAAACAGTGTCTTTTTAATCATACATTTCATTGTTTTTTTCCTCTATATTATTCAAATAAATACATCGTCCGGCAAATGATAAATGAGATCGCTCACCCAAGAATTCATCGATCTACTGAATGTAAAACAACTGGATCACTACTTGTTTCAAGGACAAAATACTTCACTCTTTGGCTCGCACCTTATGGGAGGACAACTGGTTGCCCAAGCTTTAATTGCTGCTTCAAAAACCACTGATCGTCCTGCACATTCTTTACATGCATACTTTATTCGCAGTGGTCGTACAGATTTACCAATTTTATTTAAAGTTGAAAATTTACGAGATGGCAAAAGCTTTACCACGCGACAAGTGAATGCATGGCAAGCAGGTCATCTGATCTTTTCAGCGATGATTTCATTTGCACTGATCGAAACAGGCTTGAATGATCAGATTGATCCTCCAGAATATCCCCAACCCGATCAACTTCTATCAGAACAACAGCTGAAGCAAATGATCTGTGAGGATGTTCCCAAAGCTGCTCGGGATATATTCATGCGTCAGTTTTTTGTCAACGTATGTCCGGTACAACCATTTAATCCATTTAAACCCATAAAATCAGAAACCCGCTATGCCGAATATATGCAAACTTTTCACGACATCCCTGCTGAATTTGATCTTCCAATGATTCACCAAGCAATTGTTGCCTATTATTCTGACTACAATCTGCTGACCACATCACTCAGACCGCACGGTGTCAGTTATGCCAATGGCGGAGTCCGCAGTGCAAGTTTGGATCACAGCATATATTTTCATTCTGCCTTTAGAGTTGACGAATGGCTGTTGTATGACATGGATGCTACTGTTTCGAGTCAATCAAGAGGACTGAATTTTGGGCGAATCTGGCAAGCTGGAAAATTAGTATGCAGCGTCACACAGGAGAGTTTAATGCGTGTTAAGTCACGATAAAAAATCATCTGGTATCGTGTAAGTTTTTGATTTAATCGCTTAAACCGATCTTCATATTTAAACTTTTCTACCCCATGTCTTCACATAAAATATAAAGAATCTACATTATATTCAGTTACAATCAAATCAAGTCTCATGATCAGCAAGCAAAACAGCTGTCGTGAAAATGAGTGAAATATTAACTATAACTTAGCGAAGAAAAATGGACTTTGTTGAGTGAGTAAAGAATCAATGACTGATGAACAAACAGTAACTTGCCCAAAATGCGGCTCGACAGACTTAACACGACGTGATCATGAACAGCTTTTAGGTAAAGCAGGAAGTGTATTGCTGACCTCAGCAGGTGCAGCAGCTGGCACGGTAGGCGGTGCAGCATCCGGGGCTTCAATTGGTGCTGCAATCGGGACGGTCGCTGGACCTTTGGGCGTGATTGTTGGCGGAACTGTCGGTACATTTGTGGGTGCGATCAGTGTAGGCATTACTGGTGGATTTTTAGGAAATCGCTTCGGCAAGAAAGCCGGTGTCATTGTTGATCAAAATATCTTCTTTGACTATCAATGTCAAAAATGCAAATACCGTTTTAATATCAAACAGTAAAACCATAATAGGTGTCACATGATGCTTTCATCTAAAGCATCATGGTCTTACAAAAATCTCTAAGATCCTAAAATGAAATGCAGCCCATTTACAACGTGGTCTCTTATACTGATGTCTTTATTTTATAAAAGCATCAAAGCCGTATTAAAACCCATGTCTGCTTATCGATTGAGCTTTTGAACAATTTCACCTAAACGCTTGCCCTGCTCTGTACATAATGATTTCTCATCTGTCGTCAAACTCTGGTCGTGGCGTGGTCCACTGACATGACTGACGCCATAGGGTGTGCCCCCGGATTTAGTGTTGGATAATGCAGGATGGGCATTGGTCAGTCCCAAAATCATCATCCCGTGATGAAATAACGGCGGCAACATGGTCAGTAATGTACTTTCCTGCCCACCGTGCATTGAGCCTGAGGAGGTAAAGACACAAGCGGGTTTATTGTGCAGTGCGCCATTTAACCAAAGACTGGTGGTTTGGTCCCAAAAATATTTCATTTCGGAAGCCATATTGCCAAAGCGCGTTGGCGAGCCCAGCGCCAAGCCTGCACAGTTTTGTAAATCTTCCAAACTACAATAGATATCGCCTTCTTCTGGAATACTCGGTTGTACTTCTTGAACCACCGTTGAAAGATGAGGAACTGTGCGAATTTTTACCGTAGTTCCTGTCGCTTCGATACCATTGGCAATCAGGTGTGCCATTTCTTTGGTAGATCCATATTTACTATAGTAAAGTACGAGAACATAAGTTTGCATAAGTATGGGTTGATCATAGCCAAGACAATAAAACTATACGGTATTTTTCAGCTTTTTTGGGTAAGCTTAAAAAATGAAACTGAAAGATATGCCGAAAAATAATTGAGATCAGAGATATATGTTTGAATTAATTAAAAAATTACCCTTCTATCAAAAAACTTGGTTTCAATTCATTCTTTTTGTAATACGTCGTTTTGAAGCAGATCGCTGTCGTGACCAAGCCGGTTCATTGACCTATACCACCTTATTTGCTGTTGTTCCCATGTTGACGGTATTTCTGGTCATTATTTCATCAATCAAGGCGCTAGAACCTGCCAGGCAGCAACTTCAGCAGATGATTTACAGTAATTTTCTGCCTAAAACCAGTATTGCTTTTGATAAAGCCTTTAATGTATTTACTGAGAATTCAAGCAATTTAACCGTGATTGGTGTGTTGTTTTTATTCATCACAACAGTATTGATGCTGACCAGTATTGAAAGTGTCTTTAACCGTATTTGGCGTGTCAAAGAAACACGTAATGGTATCATCGGCTTTATGCGCTATTGGACCATAATTTCCTTGGGACCAATTTTACTGGGCAGTGCCTTTGTGATTTCCTCCACATTGGCATCTATGAATGTACTCAGCAATAATTTTGCAGGTTATGAAGTAGATGGTACAGCCTTATTCGCAGTGATCTCTTTTGCGCTCACCACTTTAGGATTTTTTATTTTATATTGGACGATTCCCAATCGCAGTGTTCCAATCAAAGCGGCTGCTATCGCTGGAGTCTTTGGCGCTGTTGCTTTTGAATTGCTCAAAAATCTTTTTGGTTTTGTAATGACCAATTTCACCAGTTATACCTTGGTTTACGGTGCATTCGCAGCAGTACCCATTTTCCTGTTATGGATATTCTTATCTTGGAATATTGTCTTGTTGGGTGTTGAAATCAGTTACGCCTTAACTGCCTTTCATACTGGTAAAATCCAAACACGCCACCCTGTACTGATGATGTTAGATATTTTGGAATTATTCTATAAAAAGCAAAAAACGGGACAAGTGGTCACAGACAGTGAAGCACTCGATATTCTGGGTCGTGGGGAAATAGGTCGCTGGCCTCGCTATGTGCAGCTTCTAGAGCAGCAAAATTTGGTTAAGCGTACAGACAACAACGAGTATGTGTTGGTCAGAAACTTAGATGAAATAGATTTCTGGTCATTCTACACCTCATTGCCTTATACATTGCCGCGTCGTAAAGACGTCGAACATGTGCATGATGATGATGTGTGGATGAAACATATTGGTCCAACACTGATTGAGTCTGATGAATATTTGGCAGCCAAATTATCTATTCCACTTTCAACTATTTTAGATGACAAATAGTTGAATGAAGCAACGGCGGCTAAGCATTTTGCATTCCACTGATCAGTCGGAGGCAATAAAAAATGCTTAGTCTTTTGCGATTCAAATACTGTTATTCCGAGCACTCATTGATCTTTACCTTAGAATAGAATTTCTTTGCTATCCAATGATGTAAACTGACAATCATCACACCCAACATGACCATTGCTGCACCGAAAATAAAATTCATTTCTATCTGCTCATTGAGAAATAAAACACCAAACAACATTCCCAAAATCGGGGTAAGAAAAGAAAATACCCCCAAGCGATTAGCCAGATAATTTCGAAGTAGCCAAAACCACAACATAAAACTGATCAACGACACCACAATGGTATGGAAAATCAGACTTCCAATAGCCAAACCTGTCCAATGAATCTCAGCTTGCCCCAATAGAAAAGCCAAAGGCAATAGCAATACACAACCACCAACCAATTGATAGAATAAAGTCTGCGTTGGATGAGCATCCGATAACTGCGTCAAACGTAAAGATATGGTGGTCAGTGCCCAAAGTAAACCCGCAAGTAAAGCAAGAAAATCACCGAACAGAGTATGAGAACTGAGCGCTTGCGCAACTGTGTTGTGCACTTCTTCCCGACCTAAAAAGGTGACCACGATGCCTAAAAAAGCAATAACAATTCCAAACCATTGCAGCATGGAGAGTCGCTCTGCTGGAAGTTTCCAATGCAGCCCCAATGCCACAAAGATCGGTGCGGTATAAAGCAAAACCACGGTATGAGAGACGGATGTAAATCTGAGTGCCTCAGCCACAAGAAAAAACTCAGCTGAAAATAAAAATGCAACCCACATACCTGGAAACAAATATTGTTTAGACCAGAGCGTTGTTCCTTTATGTCGCGGTATTAAGGGATATACTAAAACAGCAGAAAGCCCTGAGCGAATGGCGATTTGCATCATGGGTGAAATATCTGTCGCTGCTAATTTGAGCACAACTTGTTGCAAGCCCCAAATCATACATAATCCAACCATCAAAGCAGATGCTTTACGATCCAGCATTTTGCGCGTATCCACGATATTACACTCGGACTCAAGAGAATAGTTACACTATATTCCTGTCGGTTTTATAGAATATAATTCAAAGTAGACAAAGCATCTTCTAATTCAGGCAATTTATCATGGCAATAAGAAAAACAGCCCATGCAATGCACTTTTCTCAACTGACCACCAACGATGAAATCGTTGCCCCGCTTTGGCTGACTTTCAGGTATGACCCTGCACAATCCATTTATCCTCAACATGGGCATGCTTGGGGAGAGTTTATTTATGCATTCAATGGGGTGATGGAAGTGAACATCAATCAGATGAATTATATTACACCACCGCCCTATGGTGTTTGGTTACCCCCAAATACTCAACACAGTGGTTTAAACCGGACCCCAGTTTCACATGCAACCTTATATATCCATGAGTCACTTTGTCATGCCCTCCCACAGCAAGCAGGCATTCTTTTAACATCTCCACTGGTTTCTGCAATTTTAGAGCACCTCAAACAACACGTATTTCAAGAGACTGATCCTGAATATTCAAGACTGTTGCAGGTGTTATTGGACCAACTGCATCACGCAGAACTCATTGGGAGTTATTTACCACATACAGATCATATTGCATTAAAACAAATTTTGGATTTCTTGCATGCGCATCCTGCTGATCAAAGCACCTTGGAAAGCTTAGCCAAACGAATCAACATGACTGAGCGTACTTTGGCTCGGCTCAGTCAAAAGGAACTTGCAATGTCTTTAAATGAATGGCGACAGCGCCTCAAAGTCATGAAAGCCATGTCTTTGCTGAATGAAGGTCAAACTGTAGAAAGTATTGCTTTAGATCTAGGTTATGCCAATGCCTCTGCATTTATTAATATGTTTAAACGTTGGATGGTACTCACACCAGATCAGTTTAGGAAAAAATCATAATTACCCATCCACATTCTCTAGTTTTAAGGAGCTTGGTATGTGTCCCGAATAGCTGAAGGGAAGTCACAAGAAATCTCATCCATGAGGAATGAAGTAGGTCTTTTAGTCCCTTAAAATTTTAAGCGCTTTTTTCTTTCCCCTGTCAAATTTGTAACCATTGCATGAAACTTCATCATATTTTCTTGCCACTCTTCAACATTAGGATAAATGTTCGTTTTTATTACGGCTGTCTATCGCGTAGGTCACCTAGAAATCATCCAAAAAAATCACCATGAAAATAGCAGAATAGATTTAAAACTTATTCAATCAATTCCTCAAGTGAATCTGCTTCGATACAGCAAGAAGGTTTAGACTCAAAATATGAAAATTCAATTGAGTTTCGATGTCTTTGCTGATTTCTCCAGTCATTGAATAATTTAAATGCTATATAGGCGGCTACGAATGTAGTAATTCCACCCAAAAAACGAGATAGAGCGGCTAGTGACCCTTTTAACAGGTTTAGAGTTTTATTGTCTGTATTTAAATATAAATAAAATATAATGCTAAATCAGTATCTTGAAACTGTAGTGTGAATCAAAAATTTGAAAAAAATTTACTTATTTTCATTGCGTTCTTAAATCTAGACAGAGATGAGCATCCATTTAATGGACTTACGCTCACCAAGCGTTAAGTTGTAGACAAAAAATTAGACCATAACTTTTTGTTCAAACCTATAAAAAGTGAAAAGGAACGAATTAAATTAACCTTTAATCCGAACCATTCGATCCCAGAATATGGGGATACCTATTTTACAAAGGTTTTCCAAACAAAATCTTGACTTTGACCATGTAACGTCATCGAAAGTTGATCTCCAGAAGCCAATGCAGCAACCCCTGCTGGCGTTCCAGTCATGATGACATCACCCGGCTCTAAAGAGAACACTTGATTAATATCGGCAAGTAAATAAGCAATATCAAAAATCAGCAGCGAGGTATCGCCTTTTTGACGAACCTGATCGTTTACAGCAAATTCAAAGCTTACTGCCGACCAGTCTTTAACCTCATCGACACTGACCCAATCCGCCAATACGCATGAACCATCAAATGCTTTAGCCCGCTCCCAAGGTTGACCTTTTTTCTTTAAATCATCCTGCAAATCACGCAGCGTTAAATCCAGACCCAGTGTCACAGCGCCAATTGCATCTAAAACTTTTTCAAGATTCGTCTCACCTTTGAGGGGTTGATCTATACGTAATGTCAGTTCACACTCATGATGACAATTTCCCCATGCTTCATTCCAAGAAATACCCTCTTGTAATGAAATCAGACTGCTGGGTGGCTTGATGAATAAGACTGGACGATCTGGAATTGCATTTCCCAATTCTGCCGCATGTGCTGCATAACTACGACCTACACAGACAATTTTAGATGGACGTGTACTCATATTATTCCCTTCTTATTGATCACCGTTAAAAACTGTTCAGTTCAAGTTACTTCTTAAATGTATTGATAAAAATCGTTTGATCTGTAGGTGTTGCAAAAGCACGTTTAGGTACAATCACCACAGTACGATTTTTTAATTCGATCATATAGGTCAGTTTGCCTTCTGCAAATTTCTGCACATCTGAATAATGATGAACTTGTTTCGGACGTCCACTACTGAATAATTCCATATAGTCTTGGAACAATTCAATGCCTTGCTCACTCTTACCAAATTGGTATTTTATAAACTGACGTTTAAACATCATCGGTAAAAACCAGTAGCGCATTAACATTTGCAGAATTAAGAAAAAAGCACCCAAGCATACATAGTATTTACCCACACCATCCAACCCAAGATAAATCCCCCACACCATGATCCCGATACTGACCAAAGGTGTAAGCAGTTGGCTCATCTGTTTTTTCCCAAATGTTGCCAGTTTAAAACCATCTTGAGATTCTTCTAAATTAAGATAATAACGTGCAGATAATGCAGGCTTACTGTCTGACATAGTGACTTCAATACAAATATTTTAGGATGCCCAGATATTACACCAGATTAAGGTTTGAAAGGCTGATTTTCGTCACGTTTTACAGAACAGGTCTATTTTTTTTAATTAAACTCTTTTTAATAGCTATAAGACAAAGATCGTCTGAATTCATTGAAGATCACCAAAAATAAAATAGGCAAAAGGAAATTGTGATGAAATCTTTTTATACGCATATCAGTTTGATCATCTTACTTGGCATAAGCCAAAATAGTACAGCAAAATTAGTAACATGGAATGAAAATATTCCAAGTGCATTAAAACCCTTTGACCAAAATGCACAACAAGTTGCCGCAATTGCCCAGGACAATATTCTGCTTTATCCACATCCCGCCATTAAAACGAGTTTACCCACCTTGACTCAAAATCCACAGCCGATTGCTCATTTTTCTTCAGCGGCAATCGTGGTGCCTGTCAGCAGCCAAGAAGTCGCCAAAACATTGAGCAATTACAGCCAATATGCTGGATTATTTCCCACTTTAAAATCCGCAAAGGTATTGGAAGCAACAGGACAGGTCAGCCAATTGAAATACCGTATTTCGATTCCTACCCCGATTCCTGTTTTAAATTTTAATGAAGATGTGGTACTACAACATCAAATTGGACACAACAGTATTTCAACATTAGTGATTGATGGACCTATCCCTTATGCTTTGGGAAAATTTGAATGGTTCAGTCTAGGTGACAGCAAAACCTTAATTACCTTGACGCAATGGGGAGATTTAAATCAGCCACACGGGTTTCTGTTTAAGAAGATTTTAAATGCTTTTCCTGAAGTCAAACTTGCTGTTCCAAATGGCTCAAGTGCCTTTGTACTGGAAGCATTGAAAAATAAATTTTCAACGAAAAAAATAACTGCATTAAACGCGGGACAACTGCCAAGTCCACAATTGAATACAGCTCAAATCAATAAAATTGTTCAAGTCAGTGCCAATGCTCAACAGCCTGTGAGTCTTGTCTTAAATCCTGTCACTGTTCCTTATACACATGGTCGTGAAGTTCTCCGCTTTACCGCCACTTATCAATATTTAAATGCAACCCCACAACAACTACAGCATTGGACACAACCAATGTCCTACAAAGAAATCTTTCCAAGACAAATTAAAAATATTAAGACCACCCTCAATACTGATTCAGGACAAGATGCAGAATTTAAAGTCAGTGTGGGGCTAGGTGTAATCAGTATTCCATTTGATTTTAAAATGCATTTCAGCTATCCCAAAGTCACTGAAAATAACTTTTATGCCAATGGCGGTGATTTACGCTATCTCAAGGGTCAGATTCAGTTTTTACCACAAGGCAATGATACCTTGTTGAAAATGACCACAACCATCAAAGTCGATGAAAAAGCACCATTTTTACTCAAAGCGGCACGTAGCTTGCCCTATCACGAAATGTTACCTGCTCTTGGTGCAAATGCCATTTTTGCTCAAAAAGTAAAGTAGTCGATGCTGTTGTAAAAATGCTATTAATGGACAATATTTTTGATTGTCGTTCCGATATTGAAAAGCAAATAAAGCGGGATTGCCACAATATCCCCCGCTAAAATCACAGGAGTGAGTGCCACCTTCTGTAAAAGTGTTTTCGTATGTAGAGAATAATGCGTTTTACCGCTTGTATAGATCTCGATCGGATAATTTTGGCTAAAGTGCTGAAATTTCATTTTGTTCATTTCAGCATTCAGACCCACAATATGCCCCACCAATCCAATTTTTCTGCGATAGAACGCTGAGTTTTCCTGACCATATTCATACTGACTCAAGCTCAACCGAGATAATTGCTGCTGCTCATTTTGGGTTAATTTGTCTTTAGCATAATACAATTCAATATCGGCACTGAATTTAAGCTGTTGTAAATGCTTATCGTCGTCGATTTGAGGCAATAAAGATAATCCAAAATAGTTTTCACTCGAACGAACAGGTCTAATCCGCCAATACGTTGGGTCTAAATCAGATTGTATGGTCTCTAGAATTTGCTGATTCCCGATATCAATCATATAGGCATATTTTTGTCCAATTACAATTAAAGACGTATCCAGATTTTTTATATCAGCATTGTTTTTTGAGGTGGAATCTTCTTTTAAATAGGCAAAGCCAACAATTTGATCTTGATCTACAGTCACTCTATCAGCATGAGTTGAAACCACTTTGCCCGTGGCTAAAGTACCTGAATCACTGTTGTTCCATAAAATCGCCGTACAACCACTCAATTGAGTAGTCAGCACCATTATTAAAAACAAAGCTTTTTTATACATCATCGTTGACCTTATTTTTATTATCTTCATCATTGTGACATTTTTTAGGCACAAAAAAACCGCAATTAAGCGGTTTCTTTCAATATTTTTATCAAGTGGTGCGCTCAGAGAGATTCGAACTCCCGACCCCTTAGTTCGTAGCCAAGTGCTCTATCCAGCTGAGCTATGAGCGCGACGTCTTGATGGGACGCATTATACGCCTTTTCAGTTTTTTGTTAAGTCCTATTTATCCTGTTATTGTCTAAGTGTCTAGTATTTGGGCTATTCTATTGTAAGCAGTTAAAAAGCAATCGACTAAAGCGTGCTGCTTTGAAATTCAGTTATAAAGCTTTGGGTAAAATACCAAAATAAATATCCAAGCAAACTCAATATGATCCCAGCCATACACACAGCTCCTCCCCTCCAAGCATTGCATAAAGTGGTTGCTCAAATTGAACCGATAGCGCTACCGAATGCATAAAACGACAGATATGCCCCACCAGGCAACCATGTAACTGGAAATCTGCCTGAAAGAGCAAACTTTGATTAATCACATGTACAGCTCAAGCTTATACAGAGCAGCGAAAATATATATACTCCACGCCACCCGAACCAATCTGCCAACGCTCCTGCTACAACTCTTGCCAACAAAAAGCAGATCCTTGTACAAGACACCATGCTCGGAAAGATCTCTTCATTGCAAAACATTTTCCCTGTACTCATAAACTTAAGCTTTTTCTGCAAAATCTTCAGCTCTGTATTATTCCACCAGTAAGTCTTTTGGATTGATGCTATCGCCATAGACAGGTTTGAGTGTTTTCTCATAGGCTTGTTGGATTACCCCGGCTTTGGATAATTTTTCGAGGTCTTGGTTTAACCAATCTAAAAGCGCTTTGTCACCCTTTTTCACCGCAGGTGCAATCAAGTCATGTTGTCCTAGCGTCGTGATTCCCACCGTATAATTGGGATTCTCTTTTGCCCAAGCCAAAACCAACAAATTATCATGCGCAAGTGCAACACCACGACCATCTTTTAAAGCATCAAAGGTTTCTGTATTTTGCTCATACTTTTGTAATTTAATTTCAGGATGGGATTTAGAAAAAAATGAATCTGCTGTCGTACCTTTATTCACCAATAAAGTTTGCCCCTTTAATTGAGCCAGATCAGTAATCGGCTTGTTTTTGGGCGAGACCACACCCAAAGAAACCTTTAAATAAGGTTTGGCAAAATCGACCACTTCCTGACGTTCAGGTGTCACCGTGAAATTGGCAAAAATAATATCTACTTTATTGGCTTTCAAATATTCGACGCGATTTGCCGCCTCAGTGAGAACAAACTGAACTTTATTTTCGTCCCCCAGCAAGTCTTTGGCAACATGCTTGGCAATTTCCACATCAAAGCCTTGATTTTTACCTTGTGCATCGAGATAGCCAAAGGGTGGTTTGTCACTGAATACTCCAATACGAACTACACCATTTTTCTTGATCTGTTCAATACTGTTGGTTGCTGTTTGCTCAGGTTCGCTCGATTTTTCAGTGCTTGCGGTATTTTTATTACACGCCACCAAGCCCAAACTTAACACTGATGCAGCCAGTAAGTGAGTGAGCTGTTTAAGAGATGCATTCATTTCATTATCCTCTGTTCTATTTTGATATTTAAGTGATACGTTGTTTTGATGGTCATTCAATTTTTATTTGGTCGTGACGTCCAAAAAGACGTTGGCATCTACTGTTGCCCCATAAACAGGTTTTAGGGTTTGATCGTAAATTTTCTGAATTTCACCAGTTTTCTGAAGATTTAAAATTTCATGATTCAACCAAGTCAAAAGCTGTCTATTGCCTTTTTTGACTGCCGGTGCAATAAAGTCTTGATTTCCGATTTGTTGAATCCCCGCAGTAAATGTTGGATTTTCTGCTGCCCATGCCAAGGCATAGGTACTGTCTTGGGAAATTGCATCGCCCCGACCATCTTTAAGGGCATTAAAGGCATCGGTATTTTGCTCAAACTTCAATAATTTAATTTTTGGATAATTCTTGGTGAAATAAAGATCAGAAGTTGAACCTTTATTGACGATGAGTGTCTTTCCCTCAAGCTGTTGGATATCAGTAATCACCTTGGTTTTAGGGGAAACAATACCCAATGCTGCTTTTAAATAAGGCTGTGCAAAATCGACCACCTGTTGACGTTCAGGTGTAACTGAAAAACTGGCAAATACAGCATCCGCCTTACCCGATTTTAAAAACTCCACACGGTTGGCTGCTTCGGTCACGACAAATTCAATTTTTGTAGAATCACCCAGTAAATCCTGCGTCACTTTTTTTGCCAAAGCCACATCAAAACCTTGAGGTTTTCCTGCGCTGTCGACATATCCAAAAGGTGGATTATCTGCAAAAACGGCAACTCGAAACACCCCATTTTCTTTAATCTTTTCTAAAGATTGATCCTTTTGCTGATCCTGTGTCGTCGATTGCTTTGGTTCAGTTGACGGATGACAAGCAGTCAATACACCCGCACATAATGCGATGCTCAAGCCTCGAACCATATTGGAAAATTTCAAAAAATTGAGTAACTGCGTTTCATAAGAAAAAACCATATTTCCTCGTCATTATTTCTAATCGATTTGCTAATAATTCAACATATTTAAAAATGCTTTGGCACGTTCGGTCTGCGGATGCTGAAAAAACTGTTCGGGTGTGGCTTGTTCAATAATTTTGCCTTTGTCCATGAAAATAATGCGATCTGCCACTTTTTGGGCAAAAGACATTTCATGTGTCACGATCAACATGGTCATTCCCTCATGCGCGAGTTTCAGCACTACATCTAAAACTTCTCGCACCATTTCAGGATCTAAAGCTGCGGTAATTTCATCCAGTAAAATCACTTGGGGTTGCATAACCAAAGAACGCACAATCGCAATACGCTGTTTTTGACCACCCGAAAGTTGTCGTGGATAATCCTGCTTACGGTCATATAAACCCACCCGTTTTAATAATTCATCCGCAACCTTTTCTGCTTCCATACGTTTGCGCTTCTGAACTTTCAATGGACCTAGAAGAATGTTATCAATCACATTCATATGTCCAAAAAGCTCATAGCTTTGAAAGACCATGCCAATTTTTTGGCGCACATCGACCCAAGCTAAGTCCTGTCCCAATACTCCCGAACCCTCTAAATAGATCTGACCACCTTGGATTTTTTCCAAGCCATTAATACAGCGCAACAGTGTGCTTTTCCCACAACCTGAAGGACCCAGAATCACTACGACTTCACCCTGTTTTACGTCCAAATCTATGCCATGTAAAATATGAGTTTCTGCAAATGATTTCTGTAATTGTTGTATAGATAACAAAGTCATCGTGACTCCCAAATTTTTTCTAAATGTGTTGCCAAACGGGATAAGGGATAGCAGATCAGGAAATATAAAAAGAAAATCAAGCCATAGATCCACAGTGACGCATTGGGGACAACCAACAGCGAGTTTTCAATAATCTGTTGCCCCACCTTGATCACTTCAACTACACCGATCAGCATTGCCAAAGCACTGGTTTTGATCATACGGGTGAATAAATTGATTGCACCTGGCGTCACTCTTTTTAAACTTTGGGGAAAAATCACATAGCCCAAAGTTTGAAGTGGACTCAAACCGAGCGCATAGGCAGAATCTGTTTGGTGTTGATCAATAGAGGTGATTGCTGCTCGGACCAAATCACCCATTTCCGCAGTTCCCCATAAAACAAAAACAACAATACATACCAACACCGCTGACCATTGCCAGTTAAACCATGTGGCAAACCCAAAGTAGAAAACAAATAGTAAAACCAGAATCGGAATAATACGTATCGCTTCTAAATACAGGCGGCAAATTGCTTTGATCAGAATATTTTTTGAGGTCATGATCACCCCAAAAACGGTGCCAAAAATTGCTGAGAAAAATACTGAAATAAAGGCGATTTTGGCAGTAACCCATAACCCTTCCAGCAATCGGGCAAGGTGACTCGGTTGGAACAGATAATCAAATTCCATGGCTCGCCCTCCGACTACGATATTCCAGATAACTGGTGAGTATCGAAACAGGCAATAAAATGATCAGATAGGACATGATCAGCAGAAATAAAGCTTCTGTGGTTTTATAGTCCATACCAATCAAGTCTTTGGTGACAAACAGCAGTTCAACTACAGCGATTGCACTGACGACCGAACTTTCTTTGATCAAGAATAAACAGTTGGCACCAATCGCAGGAATCGAAACGGATAGAGCTTGAGGGAAAATGACATATTGAAAAACTTGTACCCGATTCAGACCAATACTTTCGCCTGAATCAATTTGCCCTTGGGCAACTGATTGCAATCCAGCCCTAAACGCTTCCGCCATATAGCTTCCACCCAAGAAGGTCAAACCGATGACACCACAGGTAAATCCATCGATTTTTATACCTAATTTTGGCAAACCGTAGTAAAGGAAAAAAAGCTGAATTAACAAGGGTGTATTTCGGGATAGTTCGATGTAGATTTTGGCTATTTTGTCGAAAACACGTACCTGATAAGTCATCAGAATACTGCATATTAATCCCACCAATATGGCGAGAATAATGCTGAGGATTGAGATTTTAAGTGTGGTCAATGTTGCCGAAACAAATTGGGGCATCACACTGTAGATATATTGCCAATTCAAAGAGATCGTCCAGAATAATTATTTTATTGCAATGTGCTAAAGCAGAAAAAATGATTTTGGACCATCTTACAGGGATATTTTTTTCTAAATAAATATGATTATCAGATAAGCTTTTCGATAAAAATAATGGTCGATCATTGATTTTTCATTGAGAATATTCGAGAAAATTAAAACAATAAAGCTTATGATTGGTCGTCATTAATCCACATTTACCAATTCCAATTGCTCCATGCATTCGGTACAAAAAATCACAGACTCATTGTCCAGACTTTGAATTTGGAGTTCATAGACAAAGCCTGTCAAGGTTCGATTACAGCCATCACATTGCTGCAAGTTAAAATGGCAAATGAAATCCACATGCTCATAGATATAATATCCGTCGGTATATGCAGTCATGGGATCCCTTCAAAGCCAATATTCAAACTATTATTTTAAAGTTTTTAATCAGAGAATTGGGCGAATAGCGCTGGCTTCGCGACAAGAATAGACGTGCATAAATTCATAAATTGCTTTAGATCAAGATACGATTTTCTGAGTATAATCTTCAAGTGAAACTCAAATAAAAATGTTAAAAAATGGGACACTACTCAAACTTACGAATTTCATCAAATTTAGATCAGACACAAGAGTCTGTATCCAGTGATGAAATATACATCCAAGTCAAATACGCTATACCGATTTTTTGGTTGGTCTTATTTAAAGCTGAAGACATTCACGCTCTTCAAAATGAAGAAGGCTTAAGCTATTACGTCTTTCGTGCGACAATCTTAAAAAGTTGTGAAACATTTAAATCTAGACTCAATATATGGTCAGCACTCTACAATGATGAAAAAGTAGAAATTTTAGCCCAATCATTTTTACAATATTTACAGCGTACTCCAACCTTTTCAGTTGAGCTTAACATGACTGATATCATGGGAATGATGATTGATCCATTGAGCATAGAGGCAAAAAACGAGATGCTGGCTATGATCAATTTCATTGAAGAAAAATATCGTGATCCGTCATGCCCATCACCATCCAAATATTGGCTTCCAAAATCTTTTGAACTTAAAACACCACAAAATCGATATTTAGATATAGACGGTTTGGGTGAGTCTTTACTGCCTTGTACTGAAGTAGATGCATGGTTAAAGAGAAACGAAACGTTAAATGATTCTGTTGAAAATAAATTTAACAGATCTTTTGGTGAAGCACATTTTTATCAAATCCTCTTGTCCAAACAAGAAACCTCATCAAACATCCCATTGAACTTTAAACATCGATTTTTGTTTCTGACTCGAATCAAAAATAGGCAACTACGCAAATGGCTGTTTCAAATATTCTGCTTTAATGAAATCCTATTTTTCTTTTTATTGTGGCTTAGCCTGTGTTTAATCAGTATTTTTTTGGTTTTTGAAATTAAAACCTTTTCCTATTTAGAGATAACAGGCATTGCGATTGGACTCATCGCATTAAGCTATTTTATTTTTCAGAAAATGGTCAAGAGAATCTATCTGTTAAAGAACTAAAATCACTTTCGTAAATTACGGGCACAAAAAAACCGCAATCAAGCGGTTAATTTACCATCCAAGGATGTTCAAGTTGGTGCGCTCAGAGAGATTCGAACTCCCGACCCCTTAGTTCGTAGCCAAGTGCTCTATCCAGCTGAGCTATGAGCGCAATACTTGTGTTGCCGAAAGGCGTTCGTTACATGTTGATTAACTTATTGGTGCGCTCAGAGAGATTCGAACTCCCGACCCCTTAGTTCGTAGCCAAGTGCTCTATCCAGCTGAGCTATGAGCGCGTCATAAGTAAATCGTGGCGGTGAGAGAGGGATTCGAACCCTCGATACAGTTGCCCGTATGCATCCTTAGCAGGGATGTGGTTTCAGCCACTCACCCATCTCACCGTAACGAGCCGCCATAATACAAAGTTAAACCCGATTCGGCAAGTGATGAGATTAAAAAAAATAGAGAAATTTGCTCAATTAAATATTTTTTAAGCGATTTTCATCATTTTGTTGTTTTTTTATGCTGCAAAAATATCATCATCCTAAAAAAACACCCGCAATTTCTAAAAAACCAAATTAAAAACACAATATTGCAATCAATTACGTGCAGTATTCCACAGTATGTCTTATGCTAATCCTATCTTCTGACTAGAAACCAAATACATCATGAAAAATTGGGTCGATCCTGAAGCCAAAGCTGAAGCTGAGCGTTACGACAATCCCATTCCAAGTCGTACACTGATCTTAGACATTATTGAGCAAAAGCAAGCAGCACTGTCACATGCAGATCTTGTAGAACTATTTGAAATTGTTGATCAAAAAAGTATAGATGCTTTAAGCCATCGTTTAAGTGCGATGGTGCGTGATGGTCAGTTGATGAAAGACGGTTTTAAGTATCAGTTGATGGCAGATCAACCGACCCTTGATGCCACAGTTTATGTCAATGCAAAAGGCTTAGGGGTTGCCAGTCTGGATGGTAAAAAAGATGAATACTTACTACCGGAGCGTGAATTACGCCAAGTCTTTCATGGCGACCGAGTAAAAGTTCAGCAAACCTCCGTAGACCGAAAAGGGAAAGCGTGGGGATATATTACAGAAGTTACTCAGCGCAGAGTGAAGCAGCTTATAGGTAAAGTTGCAGAATTTGAAGGTGAGTACTTTATACAACCTGCAAATCCTAATGCACATCAACCCATAACATTGGAAAAAGAACTCATCGAACATGCAAAAGCCAAAGTGGGTGATGCTTTACGTGTTGAAATCGATGACTACCCTACCCGTGATGAATTTGCAACTGGTCATGTGATTCAATCCATGGCGGATAAGGCAGATACCGAAATTATCATCCCCCAAACCATTTTAGAATATGGTTTACCTTATGAATTCCCGGAAGAAGTCATCAAAGAAGCGGAAGCCTATAAAGAGCCGACTGCAAAAGATCGTCAAGGGCGCATAGATTTACGTGATCTACCCTTGGTTACCATTGATGGTGAAGATGCCCGCGATTTTGATGATGCTGTTTATGCAGAAAAACGTGCAGGCGGTGGTTATCGTGTTGTCGTGGCAATTGCAGATGTCAGTCATTATGTACGAATCGGTCAACCTTTGGATGATGAAGCTCAAGAACGCGGTACATCGGTATATTTCCCTCACTATGTATTGCCCATGTTGCCTGAAGCTTTGTCAAATGGGCTATGTTCGTTAAATCCACATGTTGATCGTTTATGTATGGTCTGTGATTTAAACTTGAGCCGTGCCGGTCGTGTGACTAAATTTGAATTCTATCCATCCGTCATGCATTCAAAAGCACGATTGACATATACTCAAGTTGCACAGTACCTAGACGGCGACAGCAACGCAATTCCTGAAGATCGAGATGTACGTAAATCAATTAACACGCTTTATCAATTGTATGAGACATTAAAAGGCTTACGTGCACAACGACATGCGATGGAATTTGAAACCGTTGAAACCTATATGACCTTTGATGAATTAGGTGGAATTAAAGAAATTCTTCCACGTACTCGAAATGTTGCACACAAACTGATTGAAGAATGTATGTTGCTCGCCAATGTTGCCGCAGCGGAATATTGTTTAAAAAATGATGTACCGATGTTATATCGCGTACATGAGGCACCAGAATTTTCTCGAATCCAGAAGGTCAAAGACTTTGTCAAATTACTGGGTCTTAAATTCCCTGATCAGCCGACACAAGCAGACTATCAAGCCGTGATTGAAGCCACCAAAGATCGTATTGATGCGCCAAGCATTCATGCGGTGTTGTTACGCTCAATGATGCAAGCTTTTTATGGACCAAAAAATGTTGGTCACTATGGCTTGGCTTATGAAGCTTATACGCATTTCACATCTCCAATTCGTCGCTATCCTGACCTGCTCTTACATCGTGCAATCAAAGCCAGTTTAACCAACAAAAAGTATCCACTTTCTGGTGCGGCATTAGATGATGCGGGTGAACATTTCTCGGCAACTGAACGTCGTGCAGATGAAGCATCTCGTTCTGTTACTTCATGGTTGAAATGTCACTATATGCAGCAACATTTGGGCGAAGAATTTGTCGGTACAATCAGTGCAACGGCTGAGTTTGGATTATTCATCACCTTAAAAGACTTGTATGTCGATGGTATGGTGCATGTGAGTCAGTTGGGCGATGACTATTTTGTTTATGATCAAATGAGCCAAACTTTAATTGGACAAAATCGTGGACAGGTTTTTGGTCTAGGCGATGAAGTGAAGATTAAGGTTGCTGGCGTCAATCTGGATGAGCGTAAGATTGATTTTGAGTTGCTGCAACAACTGTCTCATGCAGGTCGCGCGATTCGCAGTCGTGCCCCACGTGTTGCCAAACCAACCGCAAAAGAAGAAGTTTTCACTGAGCGTCCAAACAAGGTTAAATCTGAATCTGATCGTGCAAATGTCAGTGAAGATGGAGAACGTCCCATTCGCAAGAAAAAAGCCAAAGGAAAACCCAGCTCTTACAGTAAAAAATCTGGAAAAAGTGCTTCAACAAAGTCTGAGCCAAAGGCTAAAGATAAAGTGAAGAAAAAAGTAAAAAAGAAAAAGTCGAATGCGAAAGCAAAAGATGAATAATTTTGACTTACTGTAAAATCAGAGAGCTTCGGCTCTCTTTTTTTATAATTAGAGTTTTAAATTTGAATTTTTAAAATGGCATCCTCTTTGAGTAGCTTAACCAAATAATTTAAATCATCAATGCAATTAAAATTTAGCTCGGAACTTTTAAAATTCTTCCAAGTAATATTTAATGGTCTACAAATAGGTATTAAATTTTCTCCTGTTAAACAATTACTTAAAGCTGATGTGCTATATCCCATATAACCCAAAATGCCACAAACTTGTTCCCCAATATAACAATAAAGATCACTTTCCGAATATATGTAGTTTCCATCTAAAATAATATGGCTAACTTTTGAGATGTTTTCATTTATATATTGATTGCAAGTAACCTTATAAGCAACTTTTAACCAACATTCTTTTTCAAACCCATTCAACTCAAACCATTGTTTTATAAATATTTTATTTTCAGAGTATTTTTTTAAAAATTGATTTTGTTTTAAGAAAAATGCAGTTTTTTCATTTAATGATGGCTCCTCGAATTCTTCATCCCCACCATGAGCAAAGTCATAAACGATCAGATCAGAATTCGTATAATTAAACTCATAAGAAAAATGTAAATCGTTAGAAAATTCTTTATCACCTACACTCAATTCATACATCAAAACAAAGTAGAGATTGTCAATTTTTCTACGTCTTTTCAGTAAATGCAGCTCATCCATTTCATCTAAAATATTAGAATTTATGCAATTTTTAAAAAAAATTTGATTTCCTGTTAATTCAAATTCATAAACCTCTATCAAATAAATATGTTGCTCTTCTGGCTCTGGGTCCGGATCAAAACTTACTACTTTTAATAAATACTTTTCTTGTACCATTATGGATTTCCGTTATTTTATAATCTATCCATAGCAACTCAAATAACTCTAGCAATAATACTATGAAAATTAAAACCACCCTGTCACTTGCAACACTTTTACTCAGCAGTGTAGCTTCTGCTGAAACCATCACCTTTAAAACTCAAACTATTCCTTCAAAATACACAAACTTTTCAGGAACCATTCCTTTTATCCAAGGCAAAGGCTTTGAAAAAATCAATCAACAGATCCAGCAAGAACTTTTAGCAGATGAAACGTCTCGAATCGATTTTAGTTCAGAACCCCTTTATCAGGATCAAGATTATTTAAGCGTGCATATCCATTTGGAAGTTGAAGGCGGTCGAAGTTATTATCGTGAAAAATACTATGTGATCGATTTAAAAAACAAACAATTCGTGACCTTGCCACAAATACTCAAAAAATATCAGCTGTCAGCAAGCCAGATTTCAAGCGAAATTGCCAAGCAGCTTGATCCGTGTATTGAGCAACAAAAATCAGCAATCGCTGAGAATTGTGACAGCGCAGATCTGCAATATCTATATCGAGACTATGCAGAAGATCGAAAGATCATTGATCTAAAAAAAGCAGATGGTTTTTATCTGAACAAAGATATCTTAGGCATTAGTTTCGATGCTGGACCATTTTCTGTACCTTTTGAATACAACATCAAAACCAAACAGTTAGACTAAGCACTGTGTTAATTTTATTGTCATGCCTTGATTTCGCCGCTTAAAAGCCCTACATCTATCTATAACTTTAGAATTGATTTGGCATGAAGCACATGACTCTAGAAAAGGCAACTTTGCCCGTCCCTCAATTTGATCAAATCACCTTAGATCAACTCAAACAAAATATTGAGCAAGCCATTCAAAATGGTCAAAACTTTTTAAATGAATTGACCCAAGTTCCTGAAACAGTTCAACAACAACTTGCTGTGATTGAAACGGTAGATACACTTGAAAACAATATGAGTGAATCTTGGGGAATTTTGTCTCACCTTAACGCAGTGATGAATAACGCTGAAACACGTGAAGTGTATCAAGCATTATTACCAAGTCTCAGTGAATACTACACCCGGCTTGGTCAACATGTTGCTTTGTTCCAGACCTATCAAAATATACATGACAACTCTATTTTTGCTGACTTATCAGCAGCTCAACAAAGCGCCATTAAGCTCGCACTTCGAGATTTTAAACTCTCAGGTGTTGCACTGGAGGGTGAAGCGAAAAAGCGCTATGCCGAGATTTCAGCACGCTTATCACAGCTCTCCTCTGACTTTTCGAACCATGTTTTAGACTCAACCCAAGCTTATAGCAAAGTTTTAACGAAGGATCAGTTAAAAGGTTTACCGCAAAGTAGCATTGAATTGCTCAAACAATATGGACAACAACGCGAATTAGACCAACCTGTTGCAACTTTAGATATTCCATCTTATCTGGCGATCATGACCTATGCGGACGATCGGACCTTACGTGAAGAGCTTTACCATGCCTATGTAACACGTGCATCGGATCAAGCAGCCGACACCCAGTTTGACAATGCGCCTGTCATGGTTGAAATCCTAAGCTTACGTCAGGAGATGGCAAAGCTTCTAGGTTTTGATAATTATGCTGAATATTCACTTGCATCAAAAATGGCACCCGATGTTGCCACTGTAGAGCAATTTCTGGTTGATCTGGCGGAACATGCACGTACTCCAGCTTTAAAAGAAGTAGATGAACTCAAATCCATTGCTCAACAAGAGGGTATCGACGAACTGAAAGCCTGGGACAGTACCTATTATTCTGAAAAGCTTAAAGTTCAGCAGTTCAATCTTTCTCAAGAAGATTTAAAACCCTACTTCCCTGCGCCTAAAGTGATTCAAGGCTTATTCAGTGTAGTAAACCGCTTGTATGGAATCCAAGTGATTGAACGTGAAGCACCACTTTGGCATAAAGATGCACACTATTATGAACTAGAAGATCAAGGAACTGTGATTGGTGGATTCTATTTTGATCTTTATGCACGCAATGGTAAACGTGGTGGTGCATGGATGAGTGGCTTCCGTTCCCGCATGCAAACGCAAACCGGGCTACAAAAACCGATTTGCTACATGGTGGGAAATTTTACCCCACCAGTAGGCAATCAACCGGCATTATTAACACATGATGAAGTCAATACCTTATTCCATGAGTTTGGTCATGGTTTACATCATATGCTTACCGAAGTGGATAATATTGCAGTTGCAGGAACGCACGGTGTCGCTTGGGATGCTGTTGAATTGCCAAGCCAATTTATGGAGTTTTGGACTTGGGATCGCGAGAGTCTAGCTTTAATCAGTGAACATATCGAATCTAAAGAAACACTTCCAGACCATCTGCTTAAAGCACTGTTAGATGCACGTTTCTTCCAGTCCGGTATGCAAACTCTACGTCAAATCGAATTCGCCTTATTTGATTTAACCATTCACAAAATGACGCCTGCGCTCAATGCAGAACAGATTCAAGCCACTTTAGATGATATTCGCCATAAATATGCAGTTTTAGCAACTGCCCCTTATAACCGCTTCCAAAATGGATTCAGTCATATTTTTGCAGGTGGATATGCTGCAGGCTATTATTCCTACAAGTGGGCTGAGGTTTTAGCCAGTGATGCATTTGACCGTTTCGAAAATGAAGGCGTCTTTAATACCCAGACTGGACAGGAATTCCGTAAGGCAATCCTTGCAGTTGGCGGAAAAGATACAGCACTTGACGCATTTATCAATTTCCGTGGTCGTGAGCCGAAAATAGATGCATTATTGCGTCATCAAGGTTGGACGAACAGCTAAAAAAACGCTTAAACTAATGGTCAAAATTGTTTAAAGTGTGGTGGGTGTATGAATATTAAACGTCGTTTCATTGCTGGAGCAAAATGTCCGAAATGTGAAGCGATGGATCGTATTGTTATGCTCACCCAAGGCGATGCTGAATGGATTGAATGTATCGAGTGTGGCTACGCTGAAAATCGCCCTACGCAAGTAGATGCGCCTGAAGAAGCTGCCATACCTGATGAAGTAGGGGTAATTCAATTCAAGCCTCGTTCTTCGAAATAAATTGGATCTTATAAAATGTATCTAGAACAAAGAAATAATTCGAAATTGATGTGGATCATTGCGGGTGGCTTAATTGCGGTTATTTTATTAATCGCGGCTTTTTTCTGGTTGAATCATGCTTCTGAAACAACACAAAATAATGAACAGATCCACCAAGCTGCACCTGCTCCAAAAACACCCGCAGTTGCGCCTGCTATCCCCCAGCCTACTGAACAAAGTGCTGCTTCAGCGGTCAATGTGGAACTGGTAGATGAATCGATTTTAAAAGATAAAATTCCTGATAATGCCAGTCTAGCTAAAGAAGAAGTAGCTAAATTGCAAGACATTCAAAAACAGTTGGATGATCAACACGAGAATCTTAAAGCTCAACATGCGGATGCAGATCAATTGATTCAATTGAAAGAAGAGCAAATTAAATTACTAGAACAACAGCTTGCTGCTCAAAAGCAATAATGCGCTGTATTCATAAAAGCCTAAACAAACATGCTGTTTAGGCTTTTTTATAGTCAGTAGAAGATTTAAAGTGAATCTAGTGGTTGTTTATTCTGTTTACCCCACTGAATCGGTTTCTGCATCATTTGTGCCAATACAATTCCACATAAAGTTAGACCACCACCAATCAAATGAAAGATTTGTAAATGCTCACCCAGCAATACCACTGCAATCAAAGCAGTAAAAATCGGCAGTAAATTCATAAAAATACTATTTTTATTCGGTCCTAAATGCCTTACACCCTCAATCCATAAATAAGACAACAAAATGGACGAGAAAATGCTGGCATATAAAATTAAAGGAATAGTGTGTTGATTCAACTGCATCTGAGAGGCAGGTAAAAAAATAAAAAAAGGTAAGACATATATTATTGCGAAACTCGACATCACGAAATTCGCTTGCCACGCAGGGATCGGCATTTTCCAACGCTTTAGCAATACCCCGTATAGCGCATAACCGATTGATGCAATAAGCATCAACGCATCACCAAGATGCATGCCTTGGGTAAAAACCTGAGAAATATGTCCGTGGCTCAATAAATATAAAATGCCATAAAAAGACAATAAGCCTCCTATCACCAGACCATAACTGACCTGATCTTTCAAGATCCACGTACTTAAAATAATGGTCAATAAGGGAATCAGCGCCGTAACAATCGACATATTGGTTGCAGTGGTGGTAGCAGCAGCCTGATAGGATAAAAACTGGAATAATGAGACAGATAGAAAGCCACCTAAAGCCAAATGCTTCCAGTATTGAGCGATGACTTTACGATTTTTCCATGTGGGAATCAGGACAAAAGTACTCATAACAGCCAAGGCAAAAACTAAACGATAAAATGTAATCGCGACAGGTGAAATAGTATGACTGGCCATTTTGGACACGATGACATTTCCAGCCCAAAACAAAATGGCAAATAAGGGATAGAAATATGCTTTTTGAAACATAAGATTCTGCCTATACAGAAAGAATCAATCATGTTAAAAAATATTGATTTCGAGCTTATACGACAAAATGACAACAATCATCGGGAAAAGGACATTTTGATGGATGGTTAAATTTTAGGATGATAGAAATGAGGCAGAAATAAACTTGGAGAGATGGATTTGGGCAACAATTATGATCATGGATTTTTAGATTATCCTGTTTTTGCATTTACTGAAAATTATACCCATGGTCATGTAGAAGATTGGCACAGTCATGATCGGATTCAGCTTATTCATACCCTCACAGGGGTAATTCGAGTACAAACTACTGAGGGAACATGGATCACGCCTCCCGGACGTGGGGTATGGATTCCTGCCTATAAACTTCACGCTTTACATATCAGTGGTGATGTTCAAGCCTATGGCGTCCTGATCGAGTCTGATGCACGTGATCTATGGGTGAATCAATGTCGTGTCGTGAGTATTTCTCCATTACTCAAAGAATTGATTCGTCATGCTATGCAGATTCAAAGTCCAATTCAGCCAGAGAGCCGCGAACAAAGATTGCTTGAGCTCATTTTGGACGAAGTCGAACTGTTACATGTCCTGCCTTTTAATTTGCCTGAACCGCAGCAGATTAAACTGCAAAAGCTCTGCACTGCAATTAAAAATGATCTGGCTCAGGATTGGAGTTTAGAGCGTGCTGCAGCACTTTTACATATCAGCCCCAAAACACTTACACGACATTTTCAAAAAGAAACCCAAATGCATTTTAGTCATTGGGTTCGCCAAGCTCGCCTGATGCAGGCAATGATTGATCTCGCGATGAATAAGTCGATTTTCAATGTTGCTTTGGATTTGGGTTATGACAGTGCGAGTGCTTTTAGTGCCATGTTTAAACGAGAGACCAGCTTAACGCCCAGTGAATATATTCAACAGTTTCAGTCAGATTCAATCTAAACAGGGTCATCGAGTTTTTCTATATTCATAGACCTATAGATTACAGCGGTTAACCGATATTGGCTTTAACTTTCACTCCAATATCAGCACTTAAGGGCTGTGATTTCTCTCAATCATACACAACATCAAAAAAAGCGCCCTAAGGCGCTTTTTAAATTGTGAACATTACTTCGCACTATACCAATCAAATAGATTAAATAAGTAAGGTGCATAGGTTACGATCATTAAGGCGGAGAACAAGACCACGATTGGTAAAATCCAACGCTCATAACGATAGTAGAAGCTGGTGTATTTCGCTTTCGCTTCAGCATCAGCGGCGGCAACTTCAGCATCGCCTACCGAGAGCCTCGTCAGCAAATGATTCAGTGCAACTGGCGGAGTGACATAACCGAACTCGAATGCGACCAGTACAATCATCCAGAAGTGGATCGGATGGATACCATTGTCAAAAGCGACTGGTGCAATCGTTGCTGCAACAAGAATCACCGCACCAAATGGATCTGTTGTCATACCGATCATCGCAAGTAATAACGCCATAAAGCCAAGCGTTACCAAGATACTGCCCAGATGGGTTGGAACCATGGTCACGATTTCGCTACGTTCAATCAAACCACCCACACTTGCAGACAATGCCATCAGGATAATCAGCGCACCAATATGTCCTACGCTCTCAGAGGTGGCAAAACGAATCGCACTACGGAAACCGCGCTTAGTTTCTGCGGTATCCCCGTGCTCACGTAAATACTCTGAGTTCTTTTCATGTTCCAGTGCAAGTGCTTTATTTGGATTTTCCGGAATAGGTAATTTATTGCCAAATAATTTATCAAACAGGATAAATGCCAACAGCATGATTGGAAGAATGACAGGTGCAGTAAACTCATCCATTTGCGTATCCAGACCATACTTATAGAAGCCGATCACGACAGCAACAACCAGAATGTATGGAATCACAGGTAAAAATGCACGCAACATACCTGGAACTGCAACTTTGGGTGAGTTAATGCGGAATTTATTTTCAGCAAGGAACAATGACACCCCGAGGAAAATAAACGCAGTTAACCAGAATACATAGATCCCGTGATCAAATAGCTCATCAGAAGTGACATGGCGACTGTCAAGCATTGAAATTAAAATCACCAATAGACATGGACGTAGTACCACACCCAATGAACCAGACATTGCTGAAACAGCCAATGCATACTGACGACGTGCACCAGAATTCCATACTTCTTTATAAATGATCGCACCCGCAGCAACAACGAAGATACCTGATGCACCCGTATAAGCTGTAGGAATTGCAGCACCAATCAAAATAATCCAAGTCAATGTTTCCGGAGCCAAGTTCCAAGGACGCAAAATCGCCAAGAACAAATCCATGACTCGGGTTTGAGTCAGCAACATCCCAGCCCAAATGAACAGCGCTAAGTTTAAGAATATATTCGAGAACTCAGTCAATAAGCCAAGGTAAATCCCCTGTCCCATTGGATAGTCCATAAAGAAAGTAAAGGCAATACCCGTTACAATCGCCATAAAGGCATATAAAGGAATACTGAGAAGTGCTAGTCCAAAATTTCCACCTTCTTCGGCTGTTTCAGGTGTGCGGAATAATTTATAGAGGCTGATCACGGTCAAGACGCTAAATAAAATCATCCATAACCAATATACCCCTATGGTCTCCAGTGTTGATTCTACACCTGAGTTCTGTACTGAACGATACTGACTAATGACGGAGAAACTGAGCAGCGCATTACCAAGTACCATCGCAACGTTATAAACTTTAAAATCAAGTTTAGTACGTGCAGGACGTAAACCAATATGATGCATTTTTAATGATGCTGTAATTGCTGCAATCACCACCATTAAAATTAAAATCAGGACGCGATGTTCAGAACCCCACTTCAGCACCCAGAAAAAGCCTGTTTCCATTGAACGATACGTACGAATGGATGGATGATCTTCCATATGCTTCATTGATTTATCGTAGAAAGCATATTTTTGTTCACAGTCCTTCTGTGCTGAAACAAATGACGCTCGGACATCCGCCTCAGGTGTTAACCCGAAAAATGCAGCATCAGGATCGCTGGCTTCCTGTTGCATTTTTTCTTTTACGAGTTTGTCGATGTCCAGATTGCGATCACATGAGGGTTGTTTGGGTTCGGCACGTAAAAATGAATATTGCATTCCAATTTTTTCGTCGCCATACAAGCGTTCGCCTAGGCGGAGCATTTGCCCATGGATCATATCCCCTGTCCCAATAATCAAGGTCAGCAGGAGTAGAATAAGGATGGAAAAGGTTGAGAACCACTCATTCCAGAGATAACTGAGTAGACCTAATCCCGATCTATTATTTACAGGTTCTTGCATTGTTATTCCAGTTTTATAACCACTATGCAATTGCTTGCATAACTTATCTTTATTATTAGGTCAGAGGTAAAATCCTTTACCAATACCCATTCCTATCGGTACATCTTAAATTTGCCGTAATTTTGCTAGAAAAAACATGACAAAGATTAATTTTTTTGGCGACCTTTTTGTCAACTCACCTCTAAATTTATAATTTAATATGAACAAAAATCAGTGTTTATCTATTATTCTTACTAAAATACTCTGAATAATTGAAGAATCAAGAACAAACGCAGGTCAAAATCAATCAATTGTAAGAAGTTAATTTTTTTAATTTTCTGGTTCTCTTGCAATATCACTTATTGTTTAAAGCATTGAAATTGAAAACCAAAGTTAAAATTGAGCAAATACTGCCAAAAATGACACCAAGTAAATGTGCTTGCGTCAATACAGGATGACCAATCAACTGTTCTGTTTGCAGAGCACCAAAACGATATTCCCAAGCAATTTTTCCAAGTATGAGTAAAAGTAGCAACCCGGCAAATTTACGTTCCTGTGGTTGTTTCAAGCTCACAATTGCACAAAAAATAAATAGACCATGCAATACCCCCGATAAGCCAGCATAAGCAAAAATCTGTGGATAAAACAGATAGAAACAAAGACTGAGCAAAGGCGATAAAACCAGCAGCAACAGAATTAAAACTTTTTGCTGGATATTAGGAAATAATAACGGAAGACATACCAATGCCAACACATTTAAACTGTAGTGAATCCACCCCACATGTACCCAATGCCCTGTCCACCAACGCCAAGGTTGAGTCAGAAATAAGTCTGATTGATAAATCAGGGTATTTTGAAAAAGCTGTAGTACTGCAAAGAAAATGCTGCTTAAACCAATAAACCAAAGATTCTGATCATGCTTCTGTTGGATCATGCGACACCATAAAAAAGAAGAGCTATTGCTCTTCTTTGATTCTAACCAATCTATTCATCAGAAAGAAAATGAATATTATGGATTATTTACAGGTTCTTCTGCCGGTGCAGCAGGTTCTTCTGTAGGTGCAGGCAAGTCATTGAATAACTCGTCGTCACCAGAAGAAGCTTGTTCATCCCAGAAAGTAGACATACCGTCATCAGGTGCACGTACGCCTGTATTTTCAGTCCAGTAACGGTCTGCGATACCTTGAATCATCTGCCCCGCCATACCATCTAACAATCTAAACTCAGGGTTTACAGGCTTATCCTCTGCACGAGATGCAGCATAGGCTTTTAATGCAGATCGCAATTTTGCATCATCACCACTGGCTTGTGCTGCTACAGCATTCATGGCAAATGCCAAACGCACACCTTTTTGTTCTGCAATTTGCATAGACTGTTGTAAAGTTTGTGTCGGATCTGGCTTGCCATCCCCTGCACCTGGTAACAATATCCAAATTACAGCGCGTGTTGCCATTGGCGCTCCCCAGAATTTGTTATTGTCCAAACAGGTCATACCACGTTCAACAATCGCAGCAATATCCTTGGGTACATTCACTGCACCGCCAGAATTAATATCATTGGTCATTGCCTGCAAGCCACTCAGCAAACCAATCAGATAAATAGTTTGATCTAAGTCCTTACGCATGGTTGGACAAGAGTCACCCAAGGTATATTTATATTTGGCTTGCCAGCGTTCTGCAAATAGCTGATAACCGGTGTATTGACGTTCAGCCGCCAGTGCCGCCCAGCGCTTTTGCTCTACCCGCGCATCTTGAGCTTCTGTGACTTTACCGTCTTTGGAAGCACGTAAATATCTGAGTTCAGCATCCAAGGCGCGATTTTCAGCACACATTCCCGCAGCGGAATACAGTAACACTGCCATACGGGTTGGATCAGCTCCCATATCTTTAGTTGCCATGATTGCCGGGGTTAATGCATTGCCAGAATTACATGCCATATCAGTATCGTTACCTGCCAAAATTGGCGGCACAATATGTTTCTCACTAAATCCAAGCGCGACATTGGCACCAGATTTAACGACATATGAGCATCCTGATAATACAGACGAAGCAATCACTGCGGTCAGCATCAATTGACCAAATTTATGGGCCTTAGACATACTCCTGTCCTCTATATAATTGTGTTTATATCCTTTTTAAATAACAATATCAGATGCATTCTCTGAATAAAAGAGTAATTGCTCTAATTCTATCTGAACAATTTGACAGACTTCATTGTGCATTCAATTGACCTGATCTTTTTTTTATAGAAATTTTAGGCAAAAAAAAGTAGCATTGCGACGGTTCAGCACATGCTACTTATTAAAAGGTAAACTCTATTGAGAGAGCTTATTGGTTTTAAATTTACTCGCGTTAACTTTGTTATCGTGAGCCTTTTCAATCTGTTCCCTCAGCACAGTTCCTAGTCTTCCAAATATAATTGCAAGCAAAATTGCAACCACTAGGAACCAAAACGTATGAATTTCACCCATTTGGAAATTCCTCCTCGCTGTTGGTATTTTTAATTTACAGGTAGAATCATGTTTTTTCAGAGATAATTGTCAGACAATTGCTGGATTGCGCATTTTTTTATCCTTTTGGTCTAACAATGTGAACCAGATTGCTATTTTTTTTATTAAGAAATTGTTTTGTCGAGATTAAATTTAGTTTTAAAAGTTTATGTTTGTTAGACAATTATTGAAGTTTAGTGCGAGATTTTAAAGATTTCCATGCCAAAGTGCTCATTTGATCTTGCCAAACAATTAAATTCGAATGCTTTTTTCCATTGAAATACACCACAACATAAAAACCATGATCAATCATTTGTTTGATCTGAACATGCTGTACTTTTTGTAAATCCGTATACTGGATTACCCATTCAGCCAAGTCCAATTGCGCTAAAATTTTTACCTGCTGACGATTTCTCAACCCTTTTAGACTGATCAATCCCAACAACAGTAACAACAGACTCAGCCAGATATTCAAAATTTTCAGCCACAAAATAAACATGAATGCTAAGCATAAAAGCTGAAAACCCAGTGCAATCCGACTGGGTTTTAATTCATATTGCCGATGCTGAGTTGATTCAGCCATGAATATAATGTTTTAACTTATTAATCAATGCTCTTAACTCTGGACGTGGAGGTTCCGAAACCTCCATAAACCAATCCAACAAGTCTGGATCTTCTTGATCGACCAATTCTTTAAATAAGGCTTTTTCCTGGGCATCCGCTTGTAAATAATATTGTTTTACATAAGGGTCAAAATAAACATCGATCTCTTTAAGACCACGACGTGCGCGATAAATCACTTTACGTTCTTCTAAACTCATCTCTTCTGACATTCTTTATCCCCCAATGATTCAGTTCTGGCTTAGTTTACCTTATTCACCATTAATTTCGCGCTAAATTCTTTGAAATGACCAAATTCATCATTTAAAAATAAGTTTTGAGCATTCATCTCATTGCGGCAATTCATCAATTCACCTAATTTTTACTCACTAAAACTCATATGGATATTATAAAAATGCAATCAGGTGCAATTCGACCTCTAAGCAATATGTTACCACGCCAATTATTTAATTCAGATCACGAAGCTTTTCGTGAAACTGTACGAAAATTCTATGAAAAAGAAGTTGTACCGAATATTGCAAAGTATGAGCAACAGCAACATGTCGATCGTGACTTGTGGAACAAGGCTGGCGAACTGGGTCTGCTCTGCGCAACCATGCCTGAAGAATATGGCGGTTACGGTGTAGATCGCCTCTACAGTATGATTTTAATTGAAGAACAAGCCTATGCGATGGATTCTTCAACAGGTTTTTCTCTGCATTCAGATATTGTTGCAAACTATATCAATAATTTTGGCAACGAATCCCAAAAGAAACATTGGTTGCCTAAAATGGCGTCTGGTGAGACGGTGACTGCGATTGCAATGACTGAACCGGGTACAGGATCTGACTTACAAGGGGTTCGCACAACAGCAGTTCTGGACGGTGATGAATATGTCATCAATGGATCCAAGATCTTTATTACCAACGGCTATCTTTGCGATATGGCGATTGTGGTCTGTAAAACAGGCAATTCAGATAAAGGTTCGGCAAACCTGTCCTTAATTATCGTTGAAGCAGACCGTGCTGGATTTACCAAAGGTAAGCCGCTCAATAAAATCGGAATGAAAGGTCAAGACACTTGTGAACTGTTCTTTGAAGATGTCCGAGTACCGAAAGAAAATCTTTTGGGTATGGAAGGTATGGGCTTCATCATGCTGATGAAAGAGTTGGCATGGGAACGTATGTTGGTTGCTATTATCTGTCAGGCAGGTGCAGAAGCAGCACTGGCACACACTGTTCAATATACCAAAGATCGTAAGGCCTTTGGTAAACCGATTGGTGCATTTCAAAATACACGTTTCAAACTTGCAGAAATGCGTACAGAAATTGATTTCTGCCGTGCTTATCTTGATCGTTGCATGGAATTACAACTTGAAGGAAGTTTGGGGGTTGATGCTGCCGCAGCTGCAAAATATAAAATTTCCGAACTCTTTTCAAATGTTGTTGATGAATGTCTACAATTGCATGGCGGTTATGGCTACATGATGGAATATCCAATTGCTCGAGCCTATATTGATAATCGCGCCAATCGAATTTATGCAGGAACCAATGAAATTATGAAAGAACTCATTTCACGTTCCTTATAATTTAAATGGTTTGATCAAGGAGCTTCGGCTCCTTTTTTATTTTCAATTCAATAGATTCATGCACTACACCATTAAAGACTATTCAGCATTGATTGTTCACTGAAAAAAGATTCAATTAAAAAAACCTGCTGGAAATATTTTCCCTAACATGAAAAAAGGAGCGTTGGCTCCTTTTTAGTTGCTTCATACAAACTTAAAACAGATTCAATCAAGAAACCAGTTTAGGCTTTTTTTTGACTTCCGCTTCACGTTTATGGAATTTTAAAACCCCATCATCAAACTTGGCATTTTTAAGTTCTTTACGATCTGCAAGATAGTTATTCGTTACTTTCCAAGGTGCATGTTTCCCCTGTTTTGGCATTACGTCAGCAGCACGAGCAATATAGCCTGAACTTAAGCTACCCATCACGGTATCTTCCATTAACTCTGTTGCATCACCTTGAGGAATAACTTCATCGTAGCCTTTGTTGTCCATATAGTTAAGTAGTCGGCATATATATTCACCAGCAATATCCACTTTAAGTGTCCAGGAAGCGTTAATATAACCAATGATCATTGCCATATTCGGTACATCACTGACCATTACGCCCTGATAAAGCATGTGCTGTGAAGTATTCAATGGTTTGCCATCGAGTGTCGCTTTGATGCCGCCTAGAATCTGAATATCCAGACCTGTCGCAGATACAATAATGTCAGCATCTAAATGCTTACCTGATTTTAACTGAATACCCGTTTCAGTGATTTTCTCAATATGGTCTGTTTCCACACTGGCTTTGCCAGAACGTAGAATTTTAAATAGATCCCCATCTGGAACCACACATAAACGCTGATCCCAAGGATTATAGCTAGGGGTAAAATGTTTCATATCCACTTTACCTTTTAACTGCATTTCAATGGATTTGAGCAAGAACTTACGGAGTAATTTTGGCTGCTTTTGGGCAAGTGCATAAATTCCACGCTGCATCCCGATATTACGTGCACGGGTCAGTTTATAGGCAACATCTTCAGGTAATACTTTACGCATTTTGTCATAGACAAAATCAATCGATGGAATAGAAGCAATATAGGTTGGTGAGCGTTGTAACATGGTTACATGACCCGCTCCGCCTTTTGACATTGCAGGAACAAGCGTGATCGCTGTGGCACCACTGCCGATAATCACCACTTTTTTGCCTGTGTAATCTAGGTTTTCTGGCCAGAACTGTGGATTCACAAACTCGCCTTTAAAATCATTTTTACCTGGATAATCGGGTTGATAACCTTGATCGTAATTGTAATAACCCGTACACCCTACAACAAAATTGGCAACCCAAGTTTGTAACTTTTGATTTTCATCTTCTATTTCCACAACCCATTTTTTGATTGAAGAATCATAGTTGGCAGTACGGACACGATGATTAAAATGAATTTTATCTTTTAACTTAAACTCGTCGACCACCTCAGCAACATAGCCTTTAATCGAAGCACCATCTGCTAAGACATTGGCTTTCTGCCAAGGCTTGAAATTAAAGCCAAATGTAGACATATCAGAGTCAGAACGAATGCCGGGATACTTAAATAAATCCCAAGTACCGCCAAAACTGGCACGACGTTCAATAATTTCAAATGAACGTTGTGGCGAGTTTTTAGAAAGATGTGCAGCAACACCGATACCAGAGATCCCTGCGCCTACGATAAGAATATCAACTTGCTTTTCCATGTTCTTTTTATAACCTTTTTAAGAGTACATTTTTATTAAAGCATAAATTTGACAATACGCAATGTCAAGTTTGAATTTTTATGACGAAATTCATGTCAATTGAGGACAAATTTAAAAAATTGTCTAACAATACAGGCACAAAAAAAGGTCGGTGAAACACCGACCTTTTTCGAACAACCGATTGTTCTATGACGTAAGTAATTAGTTTACTTCACGATCCACAAGCTCTACATAAGCCATCGGCGCAGCATCACCTGCACGGAAACCAGCTTTAAGAACACGTAGATAACCGCCGTTACGTTCTTTGTAACGAGGGCCAAGAACGGTAAATAATTTACCAACTGTTGCTGCTGAACGAGTACGAGCAAACGCTAAACGACGGTTTGCTACAGTATCGTTTTTAGCTAAAGTGATTAAAGGCTCAGCTACACGACGTAACTCTTTTGCTTTAGGCACAGTCGTTTTAATTAACTCGTGCTCAAACAATGAATTCGCCATGTTTTGGAACATCGCTTTACGATGGCTGCTGGTACGGCCTAATTTCACACCACTATTACGATGACGCATGGTGATAGTCCTACTTAATTAACGGCTACGATAGGCGAAACGATCGTCCATACGGAGACTAGCTGGTGGCCAGTTCTCTAAACGCATGCCGAGCTGTAAGCCCTTAGAAGCCAGAACATCTTTGATCTCAGTAAGCGATTTTTTACCCAGGTTAGGAGTTTTAAGCAACTCAACCTCAGTACGCTGTACTAGATCACCAATGTAGTAAATATTTTCTGCTTTCAAACAGTTAGCAGAACGAACAGTAAGCTCTAGATCATCAACTGGACGAAGCAAGATTGGGTCAACTTCTTCACGTGGCTCTTGAGCAACTGGAGCCTGATCTTTCTGAAGATCAACAAAAATTGCAATTTGTTGTTGCAAGATTGTTGCCGCTTTGCGGATCGCTTCTTCAGGATCGACTGTTCCATTTGTTTCAAGATCAATGATGAGCTTATCAAGGTCAGTACGTTGTTCTACACGAGCATTTTCTACTGTGTAAGACACACGTTTGATTGGGCTATAAGAAGCATCTAACTGTAGACGACCTACAGGACGCGTTTCACCTTCAGGGAAACGTGAGTCAGAAGTTTCATAACCACGACCTTGAGAAACTTTCAAGCGCATTTTTAATGAGCCTGAAGCACTTAAAGTACCGATCAAATGTTCAGGGTTAACCACTTCAACATTATGCGGTAAGCGAAGATCTGCAGCAGTTACATCGCCAGGACCTTGCTTTTCCAATGTTAAATATGCTTCGTTTTGATCGAACAGCTTAATAGACAATCCTTTTAGGTTCAGCAAGAGCTCGACGATGTCCTGCTGCAAGCCTTCTAAAGTACTGTACTCGTGCTCGACACCCTCTATTTCAACTTCTACCACAGCAGCGCCAGGTAAAGAAGACAATAGGATGCGACGTAAAGCATTACCAAGAGTATGACCGAAGCCACGCTCTAATGGTTCAAGAATCACTTTTGCCGAGGTCCCGCTTGCCGCTTCGACCTTGATCGCTTGCGGAGTTAGAAACTCGTTTGCAGTACGCGTCATTATTGCTACCTCAAGGATTATTTAGAATACAATTCTACAATCAAGCTTTCGTTGATTTCAGCAGGTAAATCAGAACGATCAGGTGCAGCTTTAAATGTACCTTCAAGTTTTGAATGATCTACGTCAATCCAAGCAGCTGTGCCACGTTGAGCAGCCAATTCAATTGCGTTTTTAATACGTAATTGTTGTTTAGCGCTTTCGTGAACTGCAATCACGTCACCCGCTTTAACTTGAATAGACGCGATGTTAACGCGACGACCATTTAAAGTGATTGAACGGTGAGATACCAGCTGACGAGCTTCTGCACGTGTAGAACCAAAACCCATGCGATAAACAACGTTATCGAGGCGGCTTTCAAGCAATTTCAACAAGTTTTCACCAGTTGCGCCTTTAACACGAGCAGCTTCTTTGTAGTAATTACTAAATTGACGCTCTAAAACACCGTACATACGACGTACTTTTTGTTTTTCACGTAATTGTAGTGAATACTCAGATTGTTTAGCACGGCTTTGGCCATGTTGACCAGGAGCTTTAGCAGATTTTTTTGTTTTGACGTCAAAAGGTTTAACGCCAGATTTTAATTGCAGGTCTGTCCCTTCGCGGCGAGAGAGTTTGCATTTTGGACCAATATAACGAGCCATGAATGTTTCTCCTTACACGCGACGTTTTTTAGGTGGACGGCAACCGTTGTGCGGAATCGGAGTCACATCGGTAATGCTGTTAATTTTATAACCCACTGCACCTAATGCACGAACCGCAGATTCACGACCTGGACCAGGACCTTTAACAAGGACGTCCAAGTTTTTCAAACCGTAATCTAAAGCAGCTTTACCAGCAACTTCAGCAGCTACCTGAGCAGCAAACGGAGTTGATTTACGTGATCCACGGAAGCCTTGTCCACCTGAAGTAGCCCAAGCCAATGCATTACCTTGACGATCAGTAATCGTAACAATGGTGTTATTAAAAGAAGCGTGAATGTGTGCAACACCTTCAGAGACGGTACGAGTGACCTTCTTGCGTGTGCGAGTATCTTTAGCCATCTTTTAGCTTCCAGAAATCTTATTTCTTAATAGGTTTGCGCGGACCTTTACGGGTACGTGCGTTAGTTTTGGTGCGTTGTCCACGAACAGGCAAGCCGCGACGATGACGAAGACCGCGATAGCAGCCTAAATCCATTAAACGTTTAATGTTCATGGAAATTTCGCGACGTAAGTCACCTTCGGTAGGAACCTTAGCAACTTCAGCACGAATCGCATCAAGCTGAGCGTCATCTAATTCACGGATTTTAGTCGTAGTTGCAATACCAGCAGCAGCTAAGATGCTCTTAGCAGTGTGGCGACCAATACCAAAAATATACGTGAGAGAGATAACAGCATGCTTGTTATCCGGAATGTTTACACCGGCAATACGAGCCATTCAAATTTCTCCAAAAAGGCAGTAGAGATAATCAACCGCCCCACAAAAATCTTGAGGGGCGGATAATAACCTAATTAGCCTACTGAAATCAACAGGTCTTAATTAAATTAACCTTGACGCTGCTTATGACGAGGTTCTGCGCTGCAAATTACGCGAATAACCCCATTACGACGGATAACTTTACAGCTACCACAAATTTTCTTTACAGAAGCTTGTACTTTCATGATGAAACCTTCTAAGTGCGCTTATCCCTTAGGATGAGCAGTCGTTTTTCTCATTAACGATTGATTGTCATACTGATGCGAAGTCAGATGGGCTTGAAGCTGAGCCATAAAGTCCATCACAACAACAACCACGATAAGCAATGAGGTACCACCCAAATGGAATGGAATACCGAAAGAGCTTTGTAAAATCATCGGCATTAAACAGATGACCGTGATATAAATTGCACCAATAAACGTCAAACGATTAAGAATATGATCTAAGTAACGAGCAGTTTGCTCACCTGGGCGAATACCAGGTACGTAAGCTCCACTGCGTTTCAAGTTCTCTGATACTTCTTTCGGGCTAAATACAAGCGCCGTGTAGAAATAACAGAAAAAGATAATTAACGCACCGAAGAGCACTAAATACAACGGTTGTCCAGGCGATAATACCAATGCCAAATCTTGTAGGCTACGTTTTACAATTCCTGCATTTGGATCAGCACTGCCTAACCATTGTCCTAAACTTGCAGGGAACAACAATAACGAACTTGCGAAAATTGCTGGAATTACCCCTGCCATGTTGATTTTCAATGGCAAATGCGTTTGCTGTGCAGTAAATACACGACGACCTTGCTGTTTTTGTGCATAGTTTACAGGTATGCGACGTTGTGCTTTCTCAATAAACACGATTGCGGCTAACACAGCAACTGATAGCAATCCAAATACAGCCAGACCAATAAGACTGGATTGACCATTATCTACCGAAGTAAATGCTTGAATCACTAAGTTGGGTAAACCAGCAACAATACCTGCAAAGATAATCATTGAGATACCGTTACCGACACCACGCTCAGTAATCTGCTCACCTAACCACATTAGGAACATAGTACCTGCAACTAACGATGTTAGCGCCGGAACGTAAAAAGCCAGCCCTGACGTCAAAGTAATTCCCTGACTGATCAGACCAGCACACATCCCGATACCTTGAACCAATGCAAGTATTAAAGTGCCGTAACGCGTATATTGATTAATCTTACGCTTACCTTGCTCGCCTTCTTTCTTCAATGCTTCTAACGAAGGAACCACTGTTGACATTAACTGCACAATAATAGATGCAGAAATGTATGGCATGATCCCCAACGCAAGAATGGACATTCGTTCTAATGCTCCACCCGAGAACATATTAAACAAACCTAAGAAAGTACCTTCATTAGCTTTGAAAAAACGTTCTAGAGCAACATTATCAATACCTGGCAGCGGAATATGCGCTCCTAGTCGAAAGACCACCAATGCGCCAATCAAGAACATTAATCGGCGAATAATTTCACGGTATTTCACATGAAATGGTTGACCTTTCATCATGTTAACATGACCTGTAGAACTAGGAGACATAGTCACTCGCGATTACTCCTCGACTTTACCGCCAGCAGCTTCAACAGCAGCTTTAGCGCCTTTAGTCAATGCAACACCTTGAACAGTGAATGCACGAGTGATTTCACCAGAAAGAACGACACGAGCACGCAACATATCTTTACGTACTACATTCGCAGCTTTCAAAGTTTCAAGTGAAACGATATCACCTTCAACTTTAGCAAGTTCAGACAAACGTACTTCAGCAGTTTTCAAAGCCAATTGGCTTGTGAAACCGAATTTAGGTAAACGACGATATAACGCAGTTTGACCACCTTCAAAGCCTGGACGAACGCCACCACTTTTACGTGATTTTTGACCTTTGACACCACGGCCACCAGTCTTACCAACGCCAGAACCGATACCACGGCCTAAACGACGGTTTTCACGTTTTGCACCTTCAGCAGGTGCAAGCTCATTTAAACGCAGAGTCATGGCTTATTCCTCTACACTAACCATATAGTAGACTTTGTTGATCATACCACGGTTAGAAGGAGTATCTACCACTTCTACTGTATGACCAATACGACGCAGACCTAAACCTTGTAGGCAAAGTTTGTGATTTTTCAAACGATGCGAAGAAGACTTAGTCTGGGTAACTTTAATCGTTTTCATGATTGATTACCCTAAAATTTGTTCTACTGAAAGACCACGTTTCGCAGCAACTTTCTCAGGAGAAGTCATATCACGCAAACCGTTAAAAGTCGCGTTTACAACGTTAGCTGCGTTAGTAGAACCATAGCACTTCGTCAATACGTTACGTACACCAGCAGCTTCTAAAACCGCACGCATAGAACCACCAGCGATTACGCCAGTACCTTCTGATGCAGGTTGCATGTAAACACGGCTAGCGCCATGACGAGCATTAATAGGATGTTGTACAGTACCATCAACAAGATCAACAGTGATCATGTTGCGGCGTGCAGCTTCAAGTGCTTTAGAAATAGCAGCTGGAACTTCACGCGCTTTACCGCGACCAAAACCTACACGACCATTACCATCACCCACAACAGTTAATGCTGTGAAAGAGAAGATACGACCGCCCTTAACAACTTTGGCTACACGATCAACGGCAACCAGCTTTTCAACAAGACCTTCGTTTTGTTCAACTTTAGCCATGATTAGAACTCCAAGCCGTTTTCACGAGCAGCATCAGCCAAGGCTTTGATACGACCATGATATTTAAAACCAGAACGGTCAAATGCAACTTTAGTTACACCAGCAGCTTTTGCACGTTCTGCGATTAAAGCACCTACTTTAGTAGCTGAATCTACATTACCAGTAGTTCCGCTACGTAAAGATGCATCCAAAGTAGAAGCTTGCGCTAATACTTTGCCACCATCTGCAGAAATAACTTGAGCATAGATGTGACGCGGCGTGCGGTTTACACACAAGCGAGTCGCACCCAATGCACGAATGTGCAAGCGTGTGCTTTTCGCACGACGCAAACGGGATTGTTTCTTTTCGTTCATAAGAACCTCGCGCCTTATTTCTTCTTAGCTTCTTTACGAAGAACAACTTCGTCAGAATAACGAACACCTTTACCTTTATAAGGCTCTGGTGGACGGTAACCACGGATTTCTGCAGCAACTTGACCTAACAATTGTTTGTTAGCTGATTTCAAAATGATTTCAGTAGCAGTAGGAGTTTCAGCAGTTACACCTTCTGGAAGAGCGTAATCGATTGGATGAGAATAACCAAGGTTAAGGTTAACAACAGTACCTTTAACCGCAGCTTTATAACCAACACCGATCAGTTGTAACTTACGTTCGAAGCCTTCGTTAACACCTTTTACAAGGTTATTAAGAACAGCGCGAGCAGTACCAGCTTGCATCCAAGAATCACGAGATTCTTTAACTGGAGCAATATGAAGTTGACCTTCTTCCTGTTTAAGCTCGACCAGCGCATGCAGGTTGAAAGACAACGTACCTTTGCTGCCTTTCACTTCGACCTGCCGGCCGTTCTGAGTAACTGCTACACCGTTAGGTACAGTTACTGGGGCTTTAGCCACACGAGACATGAGGAATCACCTATTAAGAAACAAAAGCAATAACTTCACCACCAACGCCTGCAGCACGTGCAGCGCGATCAGTCATGATGCCTTTGCTTGTAGAAACAATTGCAATACCTAAACCTTGCTTAACGCTCGGAAGTGCATCTTTACCGCGATACTGACGTAGACCTGGACGGCTTACACGTTTCACAGTTTCGATAACTGGTTTGCCTTCAAAATATTTTAAAGTAATTGTCAAAGTAGCTTTGCCTTCAAGATCAGCAACTTCTACATTTGAAATGTAACCTTCTTGTTGAAGTACGTTTGCAATTGCAACTTTCAACTTAGAATTAGGCATAGAAACAGTTTGTTTCTTTGCCATTTGTGCGTTACGAACACGTGTTAGCATGTCGGCAACGGTATCTTGCATACTCATTTATAGTCGCTCCTTACCAGCTTGCCTTAACAACGCCCGGTACATCACCTTGCATTACTGTGTCACGTAATTTGTTACGGCTTAAGCCGAACTTACGGAAGTAACCATGAGGACGACCAGTTAAACCACAACGGTTACGCAGACGTACTGGAGACGCATTACGTGGTAATGCTTGTAACTTCATCATCGCTTCGAAACGCTCTTCATCAGAAGCATTTACGTTTGCAATCGTAGCTTTTAATTCAGCACGTTTAGCAGCGTATTTAGCAACTGTAGTTTCGCGTTTCAATTCGCGATTAATCATACTTTTCTTAGCCATATCGACCTCTTATTTGAACGGGAAGCCGAATGCACGGATTAGCGCACGGCCTTCGTCATCAGTACGAGCAGTCGTAGTGATAGTAATATCCATACCACGAATACGATCGATCTTATCAAAATCGATTTCAGGGAACATAATTTGTTCCTTGAGACCCATTGAATAATTACCACGACCATCGAATGATTTCGCAGAAAAACCGCGGAAGTCACGAATACGAGGGATCGCGATAGAGATCAAACGGTCTAAGAATTCGTACATTTGTTCGCCGCGTAAAGTTACTTTACAACCAATCGGCCAACCATCACGGATTTTAAAACCAGCGATTGATTTGCGCGCTAATGTAAGCACTGGTTTTTGACCAGCAATAGCTTGCATATCCGCCAAAGCGCCATCTAACAATTTCTTGTCAGCTGAAGCCGCACCAACACCCATGTTGATGGTGATTTTAGTGATGCGAGGAATCTCCATCACATTACCCAAACCAAGTTCTTCTTTCAACTTAGCTCGGATTTCGTCGTTATAACGTGTTTTAAGTCTGGCCATAGCCTATTTCAACCTATTACTTCGCTACCGCCACTGATTCACCATTTGATTTGTAAACGCGAGTTTTCACGCCTTCAATCACTTGGTAACCAACACGGTCAGCCTTTTGGGTTGCAGCATTAAAAATTGCCACGTTTGAAATATGAAGCGAAGCTTCTTGTGTAACGATAGCGCCTTCAGCACCTGTTGCACGGTTCGGCTTTTGATGCTTCTTAACTAAATTAAGGCCTTCAACCTTAACTTGGTCATTTGAAACAGACAAAACAGTACCTTGTTTGCCTTTTTCTTTACCTGCGATCACGATTACTTGATCGCCTTTTCTAATCTTAGCCATGATTGCCTCTATTATAGAACTTCAGGAGCCAATGAAATGATTTTCATGAACTGTTCAGTACGAAGTTCACGAGTCACTGGTCCGAAAATACGAGTGGCAATCGGAGCCTTGTTGTTGTTCAAGATAACTGCAGCATTATCATCGAAACGGATCACAGAACCGTCTGGACGACGAATACCGAATTTAGTACGAACCACAACTGCATTCATCACGTCACCTTTTTTAACACGGCCACGTGGAATTGCTTCTTTTACAGTAACTTTAATAATGTCGCCAACAGAAGCATAACGACGATGTGAACCACCAAGTACTTTAATACATTGTACGCGGCGAGCACCACTGTTGTCTGCTACGTCTAGCATACTTTCGGTCTGAATCATTGCCCTACTCCAAAACCGAGCATCACCGGTCGCAATTTCGAAAGGCTCAAAGAGTACTCGAAATTGACCGATGATGCAACAAGAACGTCTAATTACTCAGCAGCTGCTTCAATAACTTCCACTAAAGTCCAAGCTTTAGTTTTTGAAATTGGGCGGCTTTCTTTAATGGTCACAACATCACCAGTTTTAGCTGTGTTGTTCTCATCATGAGCGTGTAATTTTGTTGAACGGCGGATTGATTTGCCGTACAACGGGTGTTGAACGCGGCGTTCGATAAGTACAACAATAGACTTGTCCATTTTGTCACTTACGACTTTGCCTGTTAACGTGCGAACTGTTTGCTCACTCATTGTGCGTTCCCCTGTTTTTCGGTAAGGAGGGTCTTGATACGAGCAATAGTCTTACGAGTTAACGCAACTTCATGCGATTTACCCAATTGACCTGTTGCTTTCGCCATACGAAGACGGAATTGGTTCAACTGTTGCTCATCAAGCAAAGCTGTCAACTCTTCTACCGACTTTTCACGTAGATCTTTAGTTTTCATTACATCACCGTCTTAGTAACGATAGTGGTTTTAAATGGAAGCTTAGCAGCTGCAAGCGTGAACGCTTCGCGTGCCAATTCTTCACTAACACCATCCATTTCGTACAAGATCTTACCTGGTTTGATTTGGCAAACCCAGTATTCCACAGAACCTTTACCTTTACCCATACGAACTTCTAATGGTTTTTCAGTAATTGGTTTGTCTGGGAAAACACGGATAAAGATCTTACCACCACGTTTAACACGACGGCTAATTGTACGACGCGCAGCTTCAATTTGACGCGCAGTCATTTGACCACGTTCAATAGATTTAAGTGCGATTGTACCGAAAGATACTGTGCTACCACGATGCGCTAGACCAGTGTTACGGCCTTTTTGCACCTTACGGAATTTAGTACGTTTAGGTTGCAACATGGATTATTCTCCTTTTTCAGCAGAACGATCATTGCGACGACCACGACGCTCTTGACCTTCACCACGACCGCGACCGCGTTTAGCTGGACGTTCTTCAGCAGGAGCAGGGTTCATGACTTGTTTCATGCCACCTAAGATCTCACCACGGAAAATCCAAACTTTAACACCAATCGTACCGTAAGTAGTTTCAGCACGCATAGTTGCATAGTCGATATCGGCACGAAGTGTATGCAAAGGTACACGACCTTCACGATACCATTCAGTACGTGCAATCTCTGCACCGCCTAAACGACCAGAAACTTCAACTTTGATACCTTTAGCACCAGCACGCATCGTGTTTTGAACCGCACGCTTCATAGCACGACGGAACATTACACGTTTCTCTAATTGAGAAGCGATTGCTTCAGCAACTAAACGAGCGTCTAAATCTGGGCGATCGATTTCGTTGATGCTTACTTGCGCTGGAACACCCATAATAGTGGTGAGTTCACGCTGTAATTTTTCAATGTCTTCGCCTTTTTTACCGATCACGATACCTGGACGAGCAGTGCTAATAGTAACTTTAGCAGCACCTGTAGGACGTTCGATAAGAATATTGCTGATCATCGCGCTTTTAAGTTTTTTAGTTAAAAACTCACGAACTTGAAGATCTTTAAGCAAATATTCAGCGTATTGTTTCGGACTCGCATACCAGTTGGCGTTATGACGTTTTACAACACCAAGGCGGATACCGATTGGATGAACCTTCTGACCCATATCAAACCCCTACCTTAACGGTAATGTGACAAGTACGCTTAGTAATACGATCTGCACGGCCTTTAGCACGTGGCATAATACGTTTAAGGCTCATGCCTTCATCAACGTAAATCGTAGATACTTTAAGATCGTCAACATCTAAACTGTTATTGTGTTCAGCGTTTGCAATCGCAGATTCCAAAGCTTTTTTAACTAAAACTGCAGCTTTTTTGTTGCTGAAGTTCAAGATATTTAAAGCATGCGCAACAGATTTGCCGCGAATTAGGTCTGCAACCAAACGTGCTTTTTGTGCCGAGATAGCGGCACCGCGTAATTTAGCAGTTACTTCCATCATAGCACCTATTAACGTTTAGACTTCTTGTCAACACCGTGACCACGATAGGTACGAGTTGGCGCGAATTCACCTAATTTATGACCAACCATATGTTCAGATACGATCACTGGAACATGGTTACGGCCATTGTGTACAGAAATTGTTAAACCAACAAAATCCGGGAGGATCATCGAACGACGCGACCAAGTTTTGATCGGCTTACGGTTATTAGCCGCGATTGCCGCTTCAACCTTAGCGAACAAGTGCGCATCGACGAATGGGCCTTTTTTCAGAGAACGAGGCATTGTCAGATTCCTTTACTTGTTACTTAACGCGACGGTCGCGAATGATCATCTTAGTCGTACGCTTATTGGTACGAGTCTTGTACCCTTTAGCTTTTTGACCCCATGGGCTTACAGGTTGAATACCTTTGTTACGCCCTTCACCACCACCATGTGGATGGTCTACTGGGTTCATCGCCATACCACGAACGGTAGGACGAACGCCACGCCAGCGTGCAGCACCTGCTTTACCAAGTGAACGAAGGTTGCTTTCTGAGTTAGATACTTCACCTAACACAGCACGACATTCAACGTGTACTTTACGCATTTCGCCTGAACGAAGACGAATGATTGCGTAAGAACCGTCACGACCCAACAACTGAGCAGAAGTACCAGCAGAACGCACTAATTGTGCACCTTTACCGATTTTAAGCTCGATGTTATGTAGTGTAGAACCGATAGGCATGTTACGAAGTGGTAAGCAGTTACCTGGACGAATTGGAGCATCGTTACCAGACTGAACTTTATCACCAGCACGTAAACCTTTAGCAGCGATAATATAACGACGCTCACCGTCAGCATATTTCAATAAAGCAATATGAGATGTACGGTTAGGATCGTATTCAATACGCTCAACTACAGCAGGAATGCCATCTTTGTTACGTTTGAAGTCAACGATACGGTAGTGTTGTTTATGTCCACCACCAACGTGACGAGTAGTAATGTGACCGTTGTTATTACGACCACCAGTACGTTTTTTAGCTTCAACCAACGGTGCATAAGGCGCGCCTTTGTGAAGGTGATTATGAACCACTTTCTCTACAAAGCGACGTCCTGGAGACGTTGGCTTACATTTTTGAATCGGCATAATTTTCGTCCTTATTCCGCTGCGCTTTCAGCGGTATCGCCCAAGTCAGCCATTTCAACATCTTGGCCAGCTTTCAGGGTGACGTATGCTTTTTTAACATCAGAACGACGTCCTAATGTACGACCAAAGCGCTTAGTCTTACCTTTAGTGATAGTCGTGTTAACTTTAACAACTTCCACACCAAATAATTGTTCTACTGCTTTTTTGATTTCAAGTTTGTTTGCATCAAGTGCAACTTTAAATACTTGAACACCAGCAGTTTCACCTAAAACTTGTGCTTTTTCTGAGAATACAGGTCCTTTTAGGACTTGATAGATACGTTCGTTGTTCATCCGAGTTCTACCTCAATTTTCTTAGCAGCAGCAACAGACATAACAACTTTATCGAACGCAATCAAACCAACAGGATCGATCCCAGCAGCATCTACCACATCAACGTGTGGAAGGTTACGTGCAGCTAAGTATAGATTTTCATCTACAGCTTCAGTAACGATTAATGCGCGAGTAGCGTTCAAGCCGTTTAGTTTTGCAAGCAATTCTTTAGTTTTTGGAGCTTCAACTGCAAACTCTTCAACCAATACAAGACGATCTTGGCGAACAAGTTCAGCTAAGATACATTGCATTGCACCGCGGTACATTTTACGGTTAACTTTTTGAGACCAATCTTGTGGACGAGCAGCAAAAGTTTTACCACCACCAACCCAGATTGGGCTACGAATAGAACCAGCACGAGCGCGGCCAGTACCTTTTTGACGGAATGGTTTTTTACCACCGCCAGAAACGTCTGCACGTGACTTCTGAGCTTTAGAACCTTGACGACCACCAGCTAAATAAGCTGTAACAACTTGGTGTACAAGAGCTTCATTAAATTCACGTCCGAAAGCAACTTCAGACAATTCAACAGCAGAGCCGGAAACAGTTTTTAAATTCACGTTATTTCCCCTCAGGCCTTGATCGTAGGACGAACGATAACGTCGCCACCAGTAGCACCAGGAATCGCACCTTTAACAACAAGAACTGAACGTTCTGCGTCAATAGATACAATCTCAAGACCTTGTACAGTTACGCGATCATCACCTAAGTGACCAGGCATTTTTTTACCTTTGAACACGCGACCAGGAGTCTGGTTTTGACCTGTAGAACCAATTACACGGTGAGATACAGAGTTACCATGTGTAGCATCTTGCGTACGGAAGTTCCAACGCTTAACACCACCTTGGAAACCTTTACCTTTTGATTGACCAGTAACGTCAACAACTTGACCTACTGTGAACAAATCAACACCGATAGTTCCACCAACTTCACGACCTTCAAGATCAGCTTCTGCAACGCGGAATTCTTTAACCAAACGACCAGCAGCAACACCCGCTTTCGCAAAGTGACCTTTCTGAGCATTCGTTACGCGAGATTCGCGACGTTCACCAGTAGTGATTTGAATCGCTTGATAACCATCAGTTTCAAGCGTTTTGATTTGAGTGATACGGTTAGGATCAACCTCAATCACTGTTACAGGCACAGAAACACCAGCATCTGTAAAGATACGTGTCATACCGCACTTGCGACCGACTAAACCAATAGCCATGTGCATAAACCTCTAAAAAAGCGGCCTAATTAACTTAGAGCGTTAATTAACCGAAAGCCTTAACCCAATGCGATCTGAACATCAACACCAGCTGCAAGATCCAACTTCATCAATGCATCTACAGTTTTGTCTGTAGGTTGAACGATGTCGATCAAACGTTTATATGTGCGGATTTCATATTGGTCACGCGCATCTTTGTTTACGTGTGGTGATGTCAAAACGTTAAAACGTTCGATGCGAGTAGGCATCGGAATTGGACCACAAACCTGTGCGCCAGTACGTTTTGCTGTTTCTACGATCTCTTGAGAAGATTGATCAATTAAACGATGATCAAAAGACTTAAGACGGATACGAATTCTCTGGTTAGACATACCAGTTAACTCCAAGCCAAATATATAAAGAATCACCCTTGACGCATCTCACCCCACTAAATAAGGCAAGTGTCAAAGGCAGTGAAAATCACTAAGGTCGTGATCGATGCCACGACTGTAACGATCTGAATGACTTTCTTCGCCATTCACCCCTTCATATCGAAGGGTCGCTCATTATAACGATTGTTTAACGCTTAAGCAAACAAATTTGGATTTTTTTCGCATTATTCCGATATTGACAAAGAAATGAAATGTTTAAGATTTAAACAAAGCTTTAAACTCTTAAAACATAGTCAATTGCATGATTGAGTAACTGGTTTCCGATGACATAATCTGAACTTGGAGTTTTTTTCAAATTGGAAAGCGATTGATTATGTATATCGCTAAATACCATTCCTTCTTCTTCATGCTCGATAAATATGTTTAAGCTATGCGGTGTAATTTCCGGGTGAAACTGAAAGCCCAAGACATTTTTACCAATTTGATAGAGCTGATTCGGGCATGCTTGATTTTCCGCCAAACGAATTGCACCTTTTGGAATGTCAAATGTTTCACTATGCCATTGCAACACACTGATCTTCTCAGGGAGCTGAAAGTATTCTTCAGGAACATGGTCACTTTTATTGACATAAGTCCAGCCTAGTTCTTGCACCGCATTTCGGCGTACATTTGCACCCAGCGCATTCGCAATCAATTGCCCTCCCAGACACAATCCTATTGCTGGTTTTTCAGACGCCAGATAACGTCTGATCCATCGTTTTTCCACTTTTAACCAAGGAAAATTTGCTTCATCATTTACACTCATCTCCCCGCCCATAATAATCAGCAAATCCACCTCATTGACATGAGGCAATGCATCTATATCCAATGCCGAATCTGTGGGTAAAGCAAAAAACTCTGTTGCAGTAATTTCTGCACCCATTGCCTTTAAATATTCATAGCAACTGCCAAAGCCTTCACCTGCAATATGTTGAAAATAATGCACTTTAAGTTTTTTCATATTATCACCTATTCTTGTTGTATCGACTACGCTACAAATCAAAAAACACAGTTCAACAAATGCAAAAATGAAGCCAATATCAATTTTATTTATTATTTTTCACAAATTATTGCTTTTCGTCACCGAGTGATTATGTTTTCCTTATTTTAGTCCTATTATTGATAAATCTTGAGTATTCTTGTGAAGCTAAAACCACAAACCGCTTTAATTCATTCCCCGCGACAAGCCCCACAATATATTCATACTGTTCAGCCTCCCCTATTTCGTGCATCCACAATTATATTCGAAAATACCGATGCACTATTTAATCGCCATTGGACAGATGATTACGACTACAGCTATGGAACACATGGCACCCCCACAACATTTACGCTGGGCGATAACATTGCAAAAATAGAAGGTGGACAATACTGCTTACTGACACCCAGCGGATTATCCGCAATTAACCTTGTTAATTCATGTTTGTTGAGTCATGGCGACGAAGTTTGGGTTGCCGACAATATCTATGGTCCAAACATGGAGCATTTACGTAATCTTGAACAATGTTATGGGATTATCGTCAAAGTCTATGACCCCATCTGTGCTGACTCATTCCAACCAACGCAACAAGCGAAATTAATTTGGCTTGAAGCGGCTGGTTCAGTCACACTTGAATTCCCTGATTTGATCAATTTAGTAAAAAAAGCCAAAGCCAACAATATTTTGACAGCTCTAGACAACACTTGGGGCGCAGGACTTGCCTTTAATGCTTTTGATTTTAGCCAAGAACATTTAGCCGTTGATATCAGCATACATGCTCTGACCAAGTACCCAAGTGGTGGGGGTGATATTTTAATGGGTTCCGTGGTCACACAAGACCGGGCTTTGCATCATCAGTTGTTCCGTATGCATGCGATACAGGGAATATCAATATCAGCTGACGACGCCGCACAAGTACAACGCAGTCTCGCCTCTATGCGTGTACGCTATGAGCATCAATCAAGAACCACCTTAAAGATATTAAACTGGTTAAAAGATCAAAATGCTTTTGCCCAGGTTTTACATCCAGCTGACCCAGACAATATCAGCCACACCTATTGGGAAGAAAGCTGTGAAACTCAGCAAAGTGCAGGGTTGGTCAGTGTTATCTTTAAGCCTGAGTTTGATCTGACAGCTATACGCAAGTTCTGCGATCATCTTCAGTTGTTTAAGCTTGGATTTAGTTGGGGAGGACCGGTAAGCCTTGTAATGTTGTACCAACTTGATCAGATGCGTCAGCTCGAACATTCACATTTACAAGCGGGTATCTTGGTGCGTTTCTGTATTGGTCTAGAAGACGCAGAAGATTTGATTCTTGATATTCAAACCGCGCTTGAAACAATTTGAGTCAAATCTGAATCTTTTATCTCTTTGTTATTCATCCTACTTAACTTCACGTATCGCTTTTGATACGTGAAAACTTTTTATCATTGAACACAGATTTACAACATCATCAATTTATGCAATTTTGTATAACGATAAGCATATAAATACCGAGTCAAATGAATAAGATTCGAACTTAGATCAAAGCTATAGGAATAACAATGGGCACACCAATCGTCATTGCAAAAAAGACCTCAGATTCCACTCAAGACATTGTTCTACATTCACAATTTGCCAATCGCCATGGGCTCATTGCAGGCGCAACAGGGACTGGTAAAACCGTAACATTAAAAGTGCTTGCTGAAAGTTTTTCCAGAATTGGAGTTCCAGTATTTCTTGCTGATGCCAAAGGTGATGTATCAAGTATCGCCAAAGCAGGCTCAAGCAATCCTAAATTCGATGAACGCATTAAGAGCTTAGGTATAGACAGCATTCTTTTTGCCGCATCACCCACTATTTTTTGGGATTTATTCGGTGAACAAGGGCACCCCATCCGCACCACCATTTCAGAAATTGGTCCCTTACTGTTGGCACAAATGCTGAATTTAAACGATACCCAAGAAGGTGTGCTTTCAGCGGTATTCCGTGTTGCAGACGATCAAGGTTTGCTATTGATTGATTTTAAGGATTTAAAAGCCATGCTGACTTATGTCAGCGAAAATGCGGCAGATTTAAAAGCAGAATATGGCAATCTCTCTCCTGCCAGTTTAGGCGCAATCCAACGTAATTTGTTGGCTTTAGGAGACCAAGGCGGACAGCGTTTTTTTGGTGAGCCAAGCCTGGATATTATGGATTTTATTCAAACTGATTCAAACGGGCATGGCTACATCAATATATTGGCTGCGGATAAACTGATGAATACGCCAAAGCTTTATGCAACCTTTTTGCTGTGGATGCTTTCAGAGTTATTTGAAAAGTTGCCTGAAGTTGGCGATTTAGACAAACCTAAATTGGTGTTCTTTTTCGATGAAGCCCATTTGCTGTTTAATAATGCCAGCCCAACATTGCAGGAAAAAATCCAACAAGTGGTCCGTCTCATTCGTTCTAAAGGTGTAGGTATTTATTTCATTACCCAAAGTCCACTGGATATCCCTGAAAATGTGCTAGGTCAATTGGGAAATCGTGTACAACATGCATTACGTGCCTTTACGCCTAAAGATCAAAAAGCTGTAAAAACAGCCGCAGATACGTTCCGTGCCAACCCTGAATTCAAAGTTGATCAAGCCATTACAGAATTGGCCGTCGGGGAAGCATTAATTAGTTGCTTAGATGAGCAAGGTACCCCTCAAATTGTGGAGCGTGGCATGGTCATGCCTCCCTACTCTTCTTTTAGCCCAATTACGCCTGAGGAACGCAAAGCACTGATGACACAAAGTATTGTGGCGGGTGTTTATGACAATGAGGTAGATCGTGACAGTGCCTATGAAATGCTGCAGCGCAAAGTAACGGACAGCACACAACAACAAGTTGCCTTTGAAGCAGCGGCACAACAAGCCAAACAACTGGAAGAGCTCGCGAAACAACAGCAGGTGTTAGATAAGCAACAAGCCAAAGAGCAAGAACGTTTACAAAAAGAGGAAGCCAAAGCTGCCGCTGCCCGTGCCAAGCTCACTCAGGATGTCATTGGTACTTTTGCCAAGAGTGCAGCCAGAACGCTTGGTGGTCCCACAGGACAAAAATTGGTACGTGGTTTATTAGGTTCATTATTTGGTGGGCGCTAAGATTGAACAAAAGTTAAAAAGGGAGCACGAGTGCTCCCTTTTTATTTTAAATCAGACCAACAATAAAACATCAAACAAAAATAAATATAATATTTTCAAAATCTTAACTTTAAATCACACTATAAACCTTAATTTTTATAGGTCTTTTTTAATTGATCACTCTTGCAAATTATTTTTAAAAAATATATTTTAAATACATCTTATAAAGCCAGATAAAAGGTCTAGCCAATGACTCCACAACATATTGAACTTGTAAAATCTACAGTCCCAGTACTTCGTGAAAATGGTGTAGCACTCACCAGCTATTTTTATAAAAGAATGTTGGGAAATAATCCTGAGTTGAACAATATTTTCAACTTAGATAGCCAAAATTCCGGACGCCAGCCACGCGCACTCGCAGCAGCAGTTTTGGCTTATGCTGAACATATTGAAAATCCTGCTGTGTTAGCAAAAGCAGTTCAGCATATTGCGACCAAGCATGTGAGCCTAGATATTCAACCTAATCAGTATTCAATCGTAGGAGAAAATCTACTGCATTCTATAAGTGAAGTTTTAGATGTCCCTATGGACTCTGAATTGATTGCTGCATGGAAAGTTGCTTATCTACAATTGGCAGACATTTTAATTGGTGTGGAGAAGCAAAAATATGAAAACCTCGTTGCTCAAAATGGCGGCTGGGCAGGTTGGAGAGCTTTTAAAATTATCGCGATTGATACATCTGAAAACACAAAAACATTTACCGTACAGGCAATAGATCAACAGGCTGTTGCGCAAATCAGTGGCGGTGAATTCATTTCAGTGAAAGTCAAAGTACCACAGAAAGATATTGAGCAACCACATCAGTACACTGTACTTCATGCATCTGAAAATACTTATCAATTCATGGTAAAACCCGAAGAAAATCACACTGAATATTCGGTATCCAATATATTACTGAATCACTATCAGGTGGGTGATCATGTTAAGTTGACTGCACCGCAAGCAAAATAATACCCCATATGATATTCCCCTCTGTAATGTATGGCGCCTGATTTATCCATACATTACGATACTTTGAATACTCAAAACTTCTCCTCTCTGGTTCATCTTTTTGCACTTTAACTTTTAAATCAATATTTATACACTGACACTTATATTGATGAACCAGAGTTCAGATCATGCAACGTATCTTATTGATTTTCAGTCTAAGCATTAGTTTGTTGTGTTTTTCAGTGACCAGTCATGCAGCTGAAGTAAAGTCTTCTACGCAATGCAAAAATCAAGCAATTCAACAAGCCGCCAAGCTTTTAGAATTCCATTTCGGTCCAGATGATCGTATTGAAATTCAACCAGAGGTCAAAGCACTCCCCTCAATCATCAATCCACGCAATAAAAAGCAGAGATTCGATGTATTGGAAGTCTGGGGTTATATTTATAAAGGTCAATATCGCATGCGCTTTGAGTATTTTAGCCAAAGCGACTGTATACTCATGGGACAAGAGATTCTCGAATATGCCAGTTTGTAGACGACATATCTTTCATTGTCTATTCACGTTAAGATAAACATGCAATCTGTTCATGTCTAATTAATTTAAATTTATGCAACTTAACAAATTTACCGACTATGCCTTACGTATTTTGATGTATATCTCTCCTCCCAAGGATACACCTTATACGATTGCCGAAATTGCACAGGACTTGAATGTTTCACAGAATCATTTGGTTAAAATTGTGCATTTTATGGGAAAACAAGACTGGTTAATTACCACACGTGGCAAAGGTGGAGGTTTACGCTTAAACCCTGCAATCCTTGAATTTCGCTTGGGGCATATCGTGCGCATTCTGCAAGGAGACGCACAAATTGTGGAGTGCAATACCCCGCCATGCGTCCTTCGTCCTCGCTGTGGTTTAAAAGGTATTTTAGATCAGGCCGTTGAACAGTTTTATCAAAGTTTAGACCAATATACAGTTGCCGATGTTTTAAATGCTCCACCGCAAACAACCCTAGTTAACTCTATAATTCCAAATGTGAATGTTTAAGCACTTGAATCGGTATTAAGCTGTTTTTTAAAGTCTGCATTTAAACAAGCGCCTCAATCCTGTTTGAATTATCTCTGTCAAAATTCGCTTGAATCTCCGATTTCCTTTATAATGTCCCTTGTTTATCCATTTATTGAAGTTGAAGTATGCATCGCAGCAGTGGAAAGTCTAAAAATAGTAAGGCATCACATGCCCCTAAACAGAAAATCAGTTATGAAAAAAAGGCTGACCCTGCGATTTCAGAATACTCAACCTCATCTTTAAACTGGTTACGCAAAGCTGAATTCTTGATGAGTGCGCCAAAACTGAATCTTTGTGTAGAAGATACAGGCTATGAAATAGCCTTCGCAGGTCGCTCTAATGCGGGGAAATCCAGCGCCATCAACGCACTGACCAATCAAAAACAACTGGCACGTGCATCCAAGAAGCCTGGTCGCACCCAAATGATTAACTTCTTTAGCTTGGGAAATCCAGACCAACGTTTAGTCGACTTACCCGGTTATGGCTATGCCGCGGTTCCAGAAGCAATGAAAATCGTTTGGCAAAAAGAACTTGAAAATTATTTGATTCATCGAAAAAGCTTACAAGGTCTAGTTTTGTTGATGGATATTCGCCACCCTTTACAACATTTTGATGTCATGATGTTGGAATGGGCATATTCTCGCCACCTGTTTGTTCATGTTCTACTCACCAAAGCGGATAAGCTCAATCGTGGTCCTGCCAATAAGGCATTATTGGAAGTGCAGCAGCAACTCAAAAAGATGAAGCTTAATTTTTCGATTCAACTGTTTTCATCACTGAATAAGCAGGGTTTAGAAGAACTTGCTTCTGTGATGGCAGGTCGTCTAAATTACACCTTGGATAAAACTTTGGGCTTTGATCTTGATGCCATTCCAGAACTCAGTGCTGACGACATCGAAGATGAGTTCATTGATCAAGATACTGAATCAAATCTCAATGTAGAAAATATTGATGTCAATAAAAATGAAAAACCAGAGTGATAATTAAAAGCAGTCTTGTCTGACAAAATTCATCACATATTGATACTTCAATGTCCTAAATTGCTAATAACTATTTAGGACATTTTTTTATACTTGAATAATAAAGTGTGAAATCACCAAAGAAAAATTAGGACACTGTGATGAAGTTACTCGCTAAATTAAAAAACAGTCGGATTGGATCGTCTATTCAGTACCACATCAAACCACGTAAAGTGAAGTTTGAATGGCAAGATACCCCAGTCGACTGGATTCCAAATCAGCCTTTTGTCAGCTACTTTATCAACGAGATCAACAATATTCTTCCTGCGGGTGAATTTTGGTTCTGCCGTTTATACAACCGCGTTTTACCCAAAGTCACAGATGAAAAGCTCGCTGAAGACGTTCGTGCTTTTATCCGTCAAGAAGCCATGCATGCGCAGGCACATGTGTCAGCAAATAAAGAATACTTAACCGTTCGCCATATTGATATTCAAAGAAATCTTGAAATTATGGATTTCTTATTTGGGAAGCTACTTGCAGATCAACCCCTCGGTTTCAAAGTCCCCAAAGTTCTTGATCATCAATGGGATCTGTTCCGATTAGGCATTGTAGCAACTGTCGAACACATGACTTGTGTGTTGGGAAAATATGCACTTTACAACAAAAAGTGGGCTGAATTAGGTGCAGATCCGAACATGCTGGATTTGGTCAAATGGCATGGCGCGGAAGAGATCGAACACCGTACAGTTGCGTTTGATTTATATCGCCATTTAGGCGGTGGTTATATTTCACGTTATTATCAAAGTGTGATTGTGATTGCTGCGGTATTAGGTTTATGGGTGGATGGTGCTGCACATATCATGGGACAGGACCCGCGTTTTGCAGACAAAAAACCAGCACTCTATAAACCTTGGATTTGGCGTGAATGGGCAAGTATTGCACAATCTGACAATCGCTTAATGCCACATCCACTTTGGTTGGTTTCACAGCAGTTGGGCTATTTAATGCCATGGTATGATCCTGTACACGAAGCAAAAACCGAAGATGCAATTGCATATCTAGATCAATCACCTGCTGCCAAACGTGCTTTGCCCAGAGTTGCAGCATAGGGATTATTCAAGCCTGAATAAGCATAGAACAGAAAAAGCAGGATTTTAAATCCTGCTTTTTCTGTTTCAGATTTAAAGCAAACGCTTTCAATAAATGTATCGCTGTCTTTTATAAATCGCTTACTAGGATGAACTTTCCATCTCTCGAGTATGACGATCAACCACAACACTGATCATCATATCCCCTTGTACATTCACCACAGTACGTACCGTATCGAGAATTCGATCAATTGGTAATAAGATCGCAATCGCCTCGGCAGGCAAGCCCACAGATTGGAGTACCATAATCATGGTCACCATACCGGCACTCGGGATTCCTGGAGCGCCTAGTGATGCAATCATAGCCGTCAAACATACAATAATTTGTTGGGTAATTGATAGCTCCAACCCCATCAGATTCGCAATAAATAGTGCTGCTGCTGCCTCATAAAGTGCTGTTCCATCCATGTTTAACTGTGAACCGAATGGCACCACAAAACCTGCAATTTGCGGACGCACACCCAGGTTTTCTTGAGTACATTTCAAACTTAAAGGCATTGTTGCCGAACTTGAACTGGTCGCAAAAGCGGTGATTAAGGCTGCACGCGTTCCTTTAAAAAAAGTAATGGGATCCATTTTCCCAAAAATCCATAACAGCAGTGGTAGAACCACCACACCATGAAAAATGGTTGTACCTGTCACCACAATGGCAAACTCGGCAAGACGGCTCAAAATAGAAATATCTTCAGTTGCAATCAGCTTTGCCATTAACGCAAAAATACCAATGGGTGCAACTTTCATCACCCAACCCACCAACATCATCATTATGTCAAAAAATTGACGTGCCAGTTGTTTAATGGAATTAAAACGCTCTCCACCCTGTACCAAGGCTAAACCCAATAACAATGCAAACAGCACAACCGCCAAAACATTGCCATCACTGAATGCCTTAAAAGGATTAATCAGGGTATTTTGAATAAAGTTGGTCAGAAATGAGCTTGGCGTTAATGAATCAGGGCTTTTATGCTGACTCATTGCATCTTTAAACAGGTCAATATCTACCCCCTGCCCAACATGGAAAAAGTGAGTAGATGCCAGACCAAGAATCAGCGCCAAGGTGGTTGTCGTTACGCAGCAAGCCAAGGTGATTTTCCAAACGCGGCTCAACTGACTGCCTGCCTCTAAATTGGAAACACCAACTAAAATTGAGCTGAAAATTAGCGGCACCAAAAGCATTTTCAACAAACCGATAAAAATACTGCTGGCGATACTTAAAGCATAAATACTGCCGTCTAAAAACTGAGTACCGGGGAATTGATTTAACAGGAATCCAAATGCGACACCAAGAATGGCGGCAATTAAAATTTGGGTATTTAAGCTCATCTTCATTGACTGTTATATATTTTCACATTTTAAACTATGCCATTGAAGTTACTTGGAATCGAGCATTTTTTTGTCACAAGCTCTGCTAAAAAATAGAAAAGCCATCAATCGTGATGGCTTTATTCTGGATGATGTAGCGGGGGGGCTGTGAACAATTTGTCTATGTGTACGACTGAGTATGTTTATGGGACGATTCTTGCTGCGAAATACGAAATTTTTTGATCCTAAATGATGAGGCACACTGTTTTGCAAGGGAACTAGGAAACGACAAAAAGCATGCCAGTCTCCGCTGCGCCCTGCACTGCAAACAAAGCAATGCTTTGTTCTTGCTTAGGTTGTGGCTAAAATTTGCCCAGTCCATGTTATGAAACTTGAAAATAGTCTCACGATTCTCTATGGTTCTTTGCACAGTATACGCCTGATGTCTGCTTGATTTTAACCTATGACGCAGGCCACTTATACAATGTCCAAAACTGCTACTTATTGGTTTTCGATTTCACGTACCCGCATCAGACCTTCCTGAACGGTACTACACACCAATTCACCATTTTGCCACATCCGTCCGAAGTTGAGACCGCGCGAATTTGCACTTACGGTTGCATCCATATCATAGAGCATCCAATCATCTGCTTTGACCGGTTTATGAAAGTAGATTGCATGATCAATACTCGCACACTGCAAACTTGGCGACAGATAATTTAAACCATGCGGACGCAATGCAGTCATCATCAAGGTGTAATCTGAATAGAACGCTACAATTGCCTGATTTAAGGAAATATCATCCACCAACTCCGCTGCTAGTGGCTCATGTGTACGCAAATAGTGTGCATAGGATGGTGCTTCTGGTTGGGGTTGGAAAGGATTGGTCACATTAATCGGACGAATTTCCACCTGACGCGGTCGCATAAATGCAGCACGAATGTTTTCAGGAATAAAACTGATTAAATTCTCTTTTAATTCCTGTTCAGATTTTAATGATTCTGGATCTGGATATTCTGGTTCAGCAATTTGATAATTCAACCCTTCTTCTGGAGTTGCAAAAGAAACCATTGCTGAAAAAATAGTACGCCCATGTTGAATGGCACGCACTTGGCGACTTAAAAAGCTTTTACCATCACGCAAACGATCTACTTCATAGATAATCGGCGCATTGATATCCCCACCATATAAGAAATAGGCATGTAAAGAATGCACAGGACGATCCGCAGTATATGATGCTGCACGTAGTGCTTGCCCTAAAACCTGTCCACCAAATACACGTTTGCCGACTAAATTTCGGCTTTGACCACGGAAAATATGTTCTTCAAGTTTTTCTAGCGTTAAAAGCTCTACAAGCTCTTGGGTTAAAGCATTCATAAGTGACCTATCCATATACAGACTTTATTCAAACAAAGAGAATAAAGTGTTCATATTTTAGAGATTTAACTCTATTTTGCCATAAATCCAGAGTGATACACTAAACTTTCTAGACTATGCTGTCACTTCTCTTGTCTAGCAGGATTGTTTAAAATACGATTTTTAACGATAAAATCTGACAAGAAATAGTTAATTTGTCAGAAAATGACATCCTGTTCTGTGCTTCAATTACAGAAATGATTATTTTTATACGCTATATTGCGTGATTCACCATTGGCTAGGAGTATGTATGTCCAAGAGTGGCTTTGGTCAAATGTATCGTCGACTTTCGAGTAAAATACTTGACCTTGTGGTAACCCCGCATGTTCTTGGAGAGGTTCCTAAAGAAACTCCAACGCTAGACCAGTCAACAGAGAGTAATGAAATCAATACATCAACACCTCAAAAAGTAGTGTGTTATGTATTACAGAATTACTCAAGAAGTAATGCCTTGGTCGTTGATGGTGAGACACGTCGTTTACAGCTTGCCCCTGCACTTGACCCACTGATAGTGGGTGGAAACCGTGAAAAAGCGGCGATTCTATTTTTGCAGCATCAGGATGAAAATAATTATTTTAGCCCCCCTGAGCATGCATTTCCACCACGTTTACTCAGACTGATTGAATCTCTGGATCAAAATCCAGATTTAGATATTGAGCTGATCCCTGTGACCGTATTATGGGGACGCTCACCAGATAAAGAAGACTCTTGGTTCAAGCTTTTGTTTACCGATACCTGGGCAACACCAAGCAAGGTCAAGCAATTGATGAATATTGGCTTGCATGGTCGCCAGTCATTCCTGGAGTTTCATGAACCACAATCCCTGCGTGGTTTAGTCGAACACGCAAAAATCCATCATCCCAATATTTCTCCTGCAACCTATATTGTCAATCAACTCAATGATTTCCTAGATCGTCAGCGAGAAGTCATTCTTGGTCCAGATTTATCTGATCGTCGCAATGTAATGCAATCTTTGATCAAAGCGCCCGATGTCCAAGATGCGATTCGAAAAGAAAGTGTTCGCTCTAAAATCAGCATGATTGATGCTGAACATCGTGCAATTGGTTTTGTGAATGAAATTGCATCGGATTATTCTGCTTCAGCTGTACGCTTTGCTGATATGGCATTAACCCGTTTATGGACGCAACTTTACGATGGTGTTGAAGTACATAACTTCAATACAGTACGTGAATTGGTTAAAGACTATGAAGTGATTTACACTCCCTGCCACCGCAGTCATATCGACTATTTACTTCTATCATATGTGATTTACAAGCGCGGTTTGATGGTGCCCTATATTGCTGCAGGTGATAACCTGAATATGCCTTTTGTGGGTCAACTGCTTCGTGGAGGAGGTGCATTCTTTATTCGTCGCTCTTTCCGTGGCAATGCACTCTACACAGCCGTCTTCAAAGAATATTTATTCAGTATTCTGTCTCGCAATACTCCACTGGAATACTTTATTGAAGGTGGACGATCTCGTACGGGACGCTTATTGCCTCCTAAAACCGGGATGTTGGCAATGACCGTTCACGGTCACTTGCGTGGTCGTGCCAAGCCGATCGTTTTCATTCCTACTTATGTGGGTTATGAGCGCTTGATGGAAGGTGCAACCTATGTCGGTGAAATGAATGGTAAACCTAAAGAGGCTGAATCAATTTGGGGCATTCTGCAAACCCTGAAAAAAATCGAGCGTATTTTTGGCAAGGTACATGTCAACTTTGGTGAACCCGTCTTTTTAGACGACTTACTGAAACAGCATGGGGCAGATCAGATTCGTATTGAACACAATGACGCACCTATTCCTCCAGAAGTTTCAAATGCAGTCAACAGTTCTGCCAATGCGATTTTAGAAAATATCAACCGCGCTGTAGTGATCAATCCTGTTTCGTTGTTATCACTGATTTTATTGGCCACGCCAAAACATACTTTGGATGAAGAGATCTGCATTAAACAGCTGGATACCTATCGCAAGCTGCTAACAGCGATTCCTTATGACAAACGTACCCAAGTGACACCACTTTCAGGTAAAGAAATTATTGCCTATGGCATGAAACTGAAATTGATTAAACGGGTTCAGCATGTATTGGGCGATATTATTGCCATTGAAGACAATCAAGCCGTTTTATTGACTTACTTCCGTAATAATATTTTACACGCCTTTGTACTGCCATCATTGATCGCAGCATTGGTAGAGCATAATGGTAAAATCAGCCAGACTGATTTGCTGAATGTCATTCGCACCCTATACCCATTCTTAAAAGCTGAATTGTTCTTAAAATGGAAAGATCATGAAATCAAAGCTCAAGTGACTGAATATGTCGATGCATTGGCACAGGCGAATTTGATTTTTGTCGATGATGAAGGCTTTATTTTTAGCCCTGCGCCAAACTCTGAAGATCATAACCAACTTGCTGTTTTAGCCGCACCTGTTCGCCAAAGCCTTGAGCGTTATTACATGACGCTGGCGCTGATTACTCAACGTGGTTCAGGAAATATCTCCATTCGCCAAGTGGAAGAATTAAGTCATCTGGTTGGACAACGTTTATCTGTATTGTATGAATTCAATTCGCCGGAATTCTTTGATAAGGCTTTATTCCAAAGTTTTATGAAAGTCTTGATTGAACAAGCCTATATCAAAACCAACGAAGACCATGCCATCGTTTTTGATGAGCAGTTTAGAAATGTTGCGCAGTATGCCAATTTAGTGTTGGATGATGTGACTTTACAAATGCTTCACCACATTACTTCCTTTACCGATGAGGAGTTAAAAGAAGCACTAGATGCTTTGGCCGCACAACAAGCCAAAAAACGTTTAAAGCGTAAGAAGAAATAAATGTTCCCCCCCTTCTCTCTTTGGGAGAAGGGGCATGATTCGCTCACCCTCTCCATCCGATCAAGAAAGAAGCAACTGTTCATCGTACGAATATGGCGATCAAAGCATGCCTTTCAGCATGGTCAGATTTTTATTGATTCCCTGTAACAATCCTAGTGTATTAACTTAAATCCCGTTGCAGGCATCCTTTCTGCAAAAATTTTCTTTCCTGTCTCTCTATCACTTTCTAAAACCAACGCAGGTAAATTCAATTCGCGCTGAAGATTTAAAATTTTCTCATGCAGCGGTTGCGGCTTATTATTGGTACAAATATATGATTTTTCAGGATGTTCCACGTGAAGCAAATACGCTAAAAAATTGGCAAGATCATCAATATGAATTCGATTTGACCAATGAAGATTTGGATAATGCCGAGTGGTTTGTGCAAGCTTTACCATTCTCTCTGTAGATGCACCATAAATTCCCGTCGGACGTACAATCACAGTTTCAGCAGGATACGCCTGTTGCCACAACTGCTCCATTTCTACAAGTAAACAGCCTTGCCCGTCACTCGGTTGGACTAGAGAATCATCGGTGATCAGTTCACCTTGATTTTCTCCATACACCCGTGTAGATGACACCACGATAATCCGTTTTACTGGATGATTTCTGAGTGCTTGAACAATAGGCTGCACGGAATCCACATAGGTGTGCTGATACGTTTCTAAAGCATTCAGCGAGGTATTTCGAGGAGGCGCCAGTGCAACATAGACCGCATCCACTGCTTGAATATGTGATAAGTCAAGTTCATGAATGTCCTGCATCAAGTGCTGAGCAAAATCCTCGGCTTTCGGGCTACGGCTAACTGTGGTAATTTGGTGATCTTGCTCAAATATTTGTTTAGCAACACGTTGTGATGTTTTACCATAACCTATAAATAGAATATGCATGACACGACCTATTTTTCAAAATCAATCAAATTTAAGCTGAGGGGACATGGCAGCAGTTCATCAATTACAAGGGGTTGGCAATGCAGCAGCTGCCTTACTTGAAAAACTGAATATTTTCACAACGGATGATCTGTTGTTTCATTTGCCACGGGACTATGAAGATCGTAGCACGATCATTGCCATGAACCAATTACAGGTGGGTCGGAGTTACCTGTTGGAAGGTGTCGTTAAATCTATCGATATGCCACCAGGTAAACGGAAATCCATGGCGATTTTATTACAAGATGACTTTGGCAAAGTCACTTTACGTTTTTATCATGTTTATAAAGCTTTGACAGATCGAGCTAAAGCAGGCAATCGTTTAAGGATATTTGGTGAGGTGCGTGTTGGTGCGCGCGGACTAGAGCTTTATCATCCAGAAATACAACTGATTACAGAACATACCCCTCTTCCTCAAACACAGTTGACTGCAATCTACCCTGCAACAGAAGGATTAACTCAACCCAAATTACGTGACTATGTTAAACAGGCATTAAAGCAACATGCAGATGAGCTACCTGAATTATTGCCTGAAAAGTTCACCAATGGTTTTGCCCTCAAAGAAGCACTTGAATATATCCATCACCCCCCCGTTAATGCCAATATGTTACAGCTTGCGCAAGGCGCTCATCCTGCACAACAACGTTTGATTTTTGAAGAACTCGTGACACACCAAATCAGCTTGCTGACTCGACGGGCATATATTCAACACATCGCGGCACCCTCGTTTTCATCCAGTAAAAAATTTGCAAAAGCTCTACTGGGCAGTCTTCCATTTGAAATGACCAACGCACAAAAACGTGTTTCGAATGAAATTGCCAAAGACCTTAAACAGAGCAAACCGATGCTACGTTTGGTCCAGGGTGATGTTGGAGCAGGTAAAACACTGGTTGCCGGTGTAGCTGCATGTCATGTTCTGGAAGAAGGATGGCAGGTTGCACTGATGGCACCCACTGAAATCCTGGCGGAACAGCATTATTTAAACTTTAAAAAGTGGTTTGAACCCTTAGGCTTAAACGTTTCCTGGCTCTCAGGAAAACAGAAAGGTAAAGCACGTGCAGCAGCTGAGCAGACCATTAAGGATGGAACAGCCAATGTTGTCGTAGGTACCCATGCCTTATTTCAGGATAACGTTGAATTTTCTAAACTTGGTTTAGTGATTATTGATGAACAACATCGTTTTGGTGTTGATCAACGTTTAGCTTTGCGTAATAAGGGAGTGGACAACACCACCCCCCATCAACTGGTTATGACAGCGACCCCCATCCCCCGTACCCTGGCAATGTCTGCCTATGGCGATTTAGATACTTCCGTCATTGATGAACTTCCACCCGGACGTACACCGATCCAGACTGTCACCATTCCACTTGATCGACGGGAAGAAGTATTAACAAGAATTGCCACCAATTGTGCTGAGGGTAAACAAGCCTACTGGGTCTGTACATTGGTTGAACAATCTGAAACCTTGGATGCACAAGCAGCTGAAGCAACTTATCAAGAAATTAAACAGCGCTTCCCAAATCTCAATATCGGTTTAGTACACGGCAAAATGAAAGCTGATGAAAAACAAACCGTGATGCAGCAATTCAAAGACAATCAATTGCAGCTTTTAATTGCCACCACAGTGATTGAAGTGGGTGTCGATGTACCCAATGCCTCTATTATGGTGATTGAAAATGCTGAACGTCTTGGACTTTCACAACTCCATCAATTACGTGGACGTGTAGGACGTGGTGCAACTGCAAGTTTCTGTGCCCTACTTTATAAAAATCCATTGTCTCAAAATGGACAAGAACGCTTAAGAATTATGCGGGAAACCAATGATGGATTTATCATTGCTGAAAAAGATTTAGAGATTCGAGGTCCCGGAGAATTACTGGGAACAAAACAGACTGGAGATATGGGATTTAGAGTTGCCAAACTTGAACGAGATGATCATTTGCTCAATCAAGCACATTATGTGGCGGCCCAAGTGCTTCAAGATTTTCCAGAAAATGCCGAAGCATTACTTAAACGCTGGCTCCCTGAAGCACCGCGATATGCCTACGTTTAACCTAACTATATTAGAATGACTTAAGCTTTACACTACATTAGGTTATATCAATGCATTTTTCACCATCATGATGATTTAATGAAATCCGGCATGTCGCCAAATGAAAAGTTTTTATTCGAAATTACGCGTATGAATGGAGCATCACTCAATCTTGATTAAATAAAGACTAGAAAAAATGCTCCACTTTATCAATCAACTGATCCATAAAGGCGTACAATGTATCTCTCCATGCTTACTTTGCGGCATTGACCGACAGCAGGCACATTCCTTGTGTCAAGACTGTTGGCATCAACTACCATGGTCCAAACAATCTATAGCACGACATGGACAGCAGATACTTTGCGCACATCATTACGACTTTCCCATTGATCGCATCATTCAAACCTATAAATATGAGCAACAATTACAATATCAAAACGTGCTTGCCTACAGTTTATTGAGCCTAAGATTTTCCAAAGTCCAAGCCATTGTCCCCATGCCCATTTCAACCGAGCGTCTTAAAGAACGTGGTTATAACCAAATGTTGATTGTGGCTAAAATTATGGCAAAACAATTAAATATTCCCGTTTGGCAACCCGTGATACGGCAAGCACAGCATTCACAAAAAGGCTTAAGCCGAGTTGAGCGACTGGAAAATATTGAGCATCAATTTCGAATCATTCAATCAGAAAGAGGAAAATTTAAAAAAGTATTGATTGTCGATGATGTGGTCACAACGGGCAGTTCAATTCATGCACTAACCCAAGCTTTACAGAGCTTGGGTTGCCAGCAGATTTCCAGTCTTTGTATTTCGGCAGCACATCCGTCTTTGAAATAATCATTGCAATAATTTAAAGAATTAGCTTGTGAAATTCAGTTAATTTAACTTAAAAGATTTTCCTTACACCATGGAATGACTACTTCTCGGGTTAATGGTGCCAATAACGTGCATTGATCATCTAAATCAATCCACTTCATTTCAGCAATTTCTGCATCAATTCGGGGTGCATCAGTAAAATTGACCTGATAGAGATAACTCACCAACCGGTATCCTGACTCGTTTGCAGCTGACGTTTCAAATCGTCCAATATAGTGTTTAATCTCGGCTTGAACACCTATTTCTTCTGCGATCTCACGTAGCATGGTCTGTTCAGGTACTTCATTCGATTCCAACTTCCCACCCACTTGCATAAAAAACTGTGTATTCTTTTTTCGTACCAGTAATAATTGATTTTGCTTATTTAAAATCACAGCAGCAGCTACAGTAATTACATTCATCATTCTAGGGTATAATAAAAAACACAATATATTGTGACATCAAAAAAATTAAAAACAATATATTGTGTTTTAAAAATTAAACTGAACAGGCTTAATCAAGATGCACAAAGCATTTTAGACCTTAATCCAATTTCACCAATTCTTCACGATCTTTTACCCCCCATTTTGGTTCAGGCGCTTGATAAGCCTTAAACTGAGCCAGAATATCTTCAATAGATGCAGAATGAATCAGCTGATCTGTGAATCTTGCCTTAGAGAACCCTTTATCAGTTGTAAGCTGTATAAATTTCAGCAAGTCATCATAAAAACCTTGAACATTTAAAAATGCACATGGTTTTAAATGAATACCGAGTTGTGCCCAAGTCCATTGCTCAAAAATTTCCTCAATCGTGCCTGCTCCACCCGGTAATGCAATAAAACCATCAGACAATTCAGACATTTTTGTTTTACGTTCATGCATATTTTTCACGATATGAAGTTCGGTCAAACCAGGATGTGCCAACTCACGATCTACAAGACCCTGAGGAATCACACCAATCACCTGACCACCTGCTGCCAATGCACTGTCTGCAACAATACCCATCAAGCCTGAACGACCACCGCCATAAACCAGAGTTTGTCCTTGCTTGGCGATAGTTTCACCAGTCAGTTGTGCAACATCGGCAAAAATCTGATCTGTACCTAAAGATGAACCACAAAAAATAGCAATAGAATTCATAAATTTAACCTAATTTTAATTTAGTCATGCTAAAAATATAGACGAACCATAAAGATTTTTTTTACAAAAGAGCGCTGTAAGCAGTGTTTTTCCTAAAATCCTTGTCTAAAATACACACATCAAATTGACACCACACTGCGCAAGGGAGAAAAGACACAATGCTTGAAGCCTTTTACGCCACTGAGCGCGGTAGCTTAGAAGATGCAACCATTAATGGTGGATTCGACCTACATCCTGAATTGGTTTGGGTTGATCTTATTGCACCTTCACAAGAAGAACAAGAATGGGTTTTAGATGCCTATGAGCAGAACTTACCCACCCTCAAATCTTTAGAAGATATTTCATCTTCTGCACGATTTTACCGTGATGATGATGGTATTCTACACATCAGTACGTATTTTTTAACAAAAAATAAAAATTACCAAGTTGAAGGTGATCCAGAAGATACCTCGAATATGCTGGCAAATGTGCAAACAGTTGCTTTTATCTTACATAAAGAGCGTTTGTTTACTTTACGTGGTGAAAAACTGGTTGCCTTCCGCGCTTTCCGTGCACGTGCGCGACGCAATGATTATGAAATTGACTATAAAGATCCGACATGGATTCTTCTCGGTCTACTTGAAGCAAAACTTGATGAGCTTGCGGATATCTTAGAAGATATCCACAGAGATTTAGAGTTGTACTCTACTGAAGTGCTGAACGTACGCCACCGCGAGATGATTCTTGATCTAGATGACATGATTACACGTCTTGCACAAAAAGAAGATATGCTTGGAAAGGCACAGCTGTGTTTGATTGATTTACGCCGTGTCCTCACCTTCTTATCCCGTCCTCGTGCATTGGGCAGTCATATTTACGATGCGGATATACGAGAGTTAAGCGAAGACGTGCGTTCCCTTGTTGAACATGATGCTTTCCTGTTTCAAAAAGTCCGATTCTTGCTCGACACCACCTCTGGATTCATTAACACCGAACAGAACGATACGATTCGTCGATTCTCAATTTTACCCAGCATGCTCGCACCGCCGATGCTCATCGCCAGTATTTATGGAATGAATACTGAAATTCTTCCTTTTGCTCATGGGCATTGGAGTTTTTACGTTGTTATTTCATTGTTGATCGCATTTTTTGTCGGTCCACTGGCTTACTTTAGATGGAAAAAATGGATCTAAAACGGGTGGAGTACACGGCTTTTTCAGCCTAAGCGATGGATATTTTAATCCGTATTTTAGGACACAAAGTTCAATTCAATAAAAAAGCACCTTATGAACGGTGCTTTTTTATTGAGAAATGATTTAAATCAATTTCAAATCATCTTGCAAATGACAAGCCTGAATGATTTTCATCATTTTTTCCGGCACTGCTTTAAATTGCAAGCCTTGCAAATCAGGCGTCTGACGCAGCCATTGTACAAAGACAGACAGTGCAAGCGTACTACCATGTTCAAGTTGAGACAGATTTACCGTCAATGGAAAGTTTTTCTCACTTTGAATCACTTTCAAGCCATTTAAATAATAACTTTCCGCATTTTCATAAGCAATTTTACCACTCACGTATAGTTCTTGATTCTTGAATTCAATCACTCGCTTACACCTATTTTAGCTCAATAAGATACGCTTATTTTTTTACGGCAGCATCGGCATCTGGTTTAAATGTCGCAATGGCTTTATCAATATTACCGCCATTACGTTGTACATTTGCCGCAAACTGATTACGGAATTGCAGCCCTAAATCAATACCAGACACATTTAGATTACGAACTTTCCATTGGCTACCTGCATCAGATAACTGGAAAGATACTGGAATTTTTTCACCATTGTTATTGAAGTCAATCGTCACAACGGGGAATTTGCTGTTGGTCGCTTTATAAGGGCGCATGGTATAGGTCTGATTTGAATACTTCGCAAAGGCGCTACCATAGTTTTCAATCAGGGTATTACGGAAGTTTTGTTCAAATTGAGCACGTTGAGCAGGCGTACTGCTGTTGGCATATGTTCCCATCACAATACGTGTAAATGCTTGACCATCTACATATGGGTCAAGGTTTTGACGGACAATTGCTTTCACCGCAGCCGGGTTATTTTGCAATTTCCCATGCTCTGCTTTTAATCGTGAAATTAAGCCATCAGCAACGCGTTTAACAAATGCTGGAGGTGCTTCTGCCGGTGCCGCTTGAGCCGCTGTAGCGACCATTGTAGCCAAAACACTTGCAGTCAAAGTTTGTTTGAACAACATATTCATTTCAATAACTCCTCTAATGCTTATTCAACGAATGAAGTCTGAGCATCAGTTGTTTCAGTGGATGCAGATGTGTCTTTAGCATCTGATGCGCCAGTAGATGTTTTTCCAGCACCACCCGTAATAAATTTGGTAATCAAATCTTCTAGATCCATCGTACCCTGTGTATTGGCAATACTTTCACCACGTTTAATATAGTTAATGCCGCCGCCAGGAACGATTTTCAAATATTTTTCGCCTAAAAGACCATTAGTTGCGACCATTATGTAAGCATCTTCATCAATATTTGTGATGGATTTCATGTTACTTAAAAGTTGCGTTTCCATTTCTTTTTGTTTCTCAGGCGTTGCAGCCTGATAATCTGCACTGTAATGCAAATCACCTAAAGCATTTTCTTTGACTTTCTTCAGCTGTTCAGCATTGAAGGTTGTCAATGAACCATCTAAATCAAATTTTACTGTCGCGTGGCGTGTGACCGGATCAAGACTAATTGCTTCAACCTGTCCAATTTTCACCCCGCTCATTGTGACTTTTGCACGTGGTTTTAACCCATTCACATTGTCAAATGTTGCAGTCATTTCATAACTGTCTTTTAAGTTTGTGCCGACCAAGCCACTCACTTTCATTGCTAAAAAGAACAGAGCAATACCAAAGATGATGACAAAAACACCTACGGTCAGCTCACTAGTACGTGATTTCATTAAACACCTCCGAACATGACCGCAGTCAACACGAAATCAAAACCTAAAACACAGAGTGATGAATACACAACAGTACGTGTTGTAGATGTTGCGATTCCCTCAGATGTCGGTTCACAGGCGTAGCCCTGATACACCGCAATCCAAGTACAAATTAAAGCAAAGACTAAACTTTTGATGATGGTACCGTTAAAGACATCTTTCATAAACTGAGTGCTACTTAAAATACCACTCCAATATGAACCTTCGTCCGCACCTAGAAAATCTACCCCGACCATTTTCCCGCCCATGATACCGATTGCGGCGAAAATGACAGAAAGCATTGGCAAGCTCACAATGCCTGCCCATAAACGTGGGGAAATCACACGTTTCAAAGGATCAACACCGATCATTTCCATACTGGATAATTGTTCTGTAGCTTTCATTAGACCAATTTCAGCAGTCAAAGCAGAACCTGCACGACCTGCAAAAAGTAATGCAGCAACTACGGGTGCAAGCTCACGCAACAAGGTTAATGCTACAGCAGCTCCTAGCATTGCCTCGCTGCCAAAAGTCACCAAAATGTTATACATCTGTAGACCCAGAACTGCACCAATAAACAGACCAGATACAGCAATGATCAAGAAAGACAGCACGCCCACACGGTACATTTGATAAATGAACAGTTTTACGCCCAGTATTGTGGGAAGCGAAAATAAGATCCGCAACAACATCAGCATTGCCACACCAATGCCTTGAACACGTTCTAGAACGCGTCTACCTAATAAGGCAATAGCATTCATGAACTCACCTCATTGCTTAAATAAGCTTGATGGCTAAATTGATAATCCACAGGTCCTTCAACCGATCCTGTTAAAAATTGCTGCACAAATGGAGAAGCATGCTGTTTTAACTGCTCAGGCGTGCCTTCACCCTGTACCTTGCCTTCTGCCACCACATAAATATAGTCAGCAATAGACAATGTTTCATCCACGTCATGTGAGACAATAATCGTGGTCAGATCTAGTGCTTCTCGTAATGATCGAATCAAACGTGTTAAAACGCCCATTACGATCGGGTCTTGCCCTGCAAAAGGTTCATCATACATGATCAAATCTGGATCAAGCGCAATAGCGCGTGCCAGTGCAACACGTCGATTCATCCCACCAGAAAGCTCCGCAGGCATCAGTTTTTCAGCACCACGCAAACCAACTGACTCTAGTTTAAGTGCCACTAATTCTGCAATTAAATTTTCAGGTAAATGTGTATGTGCGCGAATTGGAAATGCGACATTTTCATAGACCGTCATGTCTGTAAATAAGGCACCACTTTGAAAAAGCATCCCCATCCGTGCACGAGCCGAAAAAAGCTCACTACGTGACATAGATGCAATGTTTTTTCCATCAAGTAGTACCTGCCCCTCATCAGGGCTTAGCTGACCACCAATCAAACGCAGCAAGGTGGTCTTACCCGTTCCTGATGGACCCATGATTGCAGTAATTTGCCCACGACGAATTTTTAAATCCACATTGTCGTAAATTACACGCTCACCACGGTTAAAACTTAAATTTTTGACTTCAATTAAAGCTTCAGCTTCGGAATGGCTTTGCTTATTCATAGCTGAACATTTTCCTGCATTTACCAGCTCACATACTATACTCTGAAATATCTGTATTTTTTGTAATTTAAAGATAAAACTATGGTTTTAAACTCATATATATTGTTTAAATAATATCATTTAAATATAAATAAAATGCATTGTTTTTTTACTTTAAAATTGCAGTGTTATAATTATATAGCGCCAGCTTATTTGAAAATGAAGCTATAAAAGAAATAGCCCACATTAGAAATCAATAAAGCTGAAAACATGTATAACATAATTGCCTCAAAAAAAATCATCGCCTTCATTTCAGAATCAATACCCAACAGAATAGAACGACCTAACTGTTTTACAAAATAAATTGAACTGCATCACACTTTATTTTACCAAATACTTTTCAACTTGCAATAAAAAACCAGCCATTCGGCTGGTTTTTTATTGCAAAAACTTAATTAGTCATTGAATTTACGACGTGGACGGTCTGAATTAAATTCACGCTTTGGACGATCTTCACCGCCAAAAGAACGTTTAGGACGGTCTGAGTTAAACTCACGTTTTGGACGATCTTCACCGCCAAAAGAACGTTTAGGACGGTCTTCAAAACCACCTTCACGGCGTGGACGGTCTGAATTGAATTCACGACGTGGACGATCTTCACCAAAAGAACGTTTAGGACGGTCACCAAAGCTACCTTCACGACGTGGTTTATAATCTACACTGTTGCCACGGTTGTCATCATTGAAACGAGGTTTATCATTAAACCCGCCTTCACGACGCGGACGATCTCCAAAACCACCTTCACGGCGTGGACGATCTGAATTAAATTCGCGACGTGGACGGTCTTCACCGCCAAAAGAACGTTTAGGACGATCTTCAAAACCACCTTCACGACGTGGACGATCCGAATTAAATTCGCGACGTGGACGGTCTTCACCACCAAAAGAACGCTTAGGACGATCTTCGCCATAAGATGGACGATCACCGCGAGGTTTGTCATCGAAGCTACGACGTGGACGATCATCACCGCCTTCACGACGTTTGAAGTTCGATTCACCTTCAAAACGACGACCGCCACCGAAACCACCACGACCGCCATCACGACGACCACCGCCGTTACGACCACGACCGCCATCACGACCACCGCGTGCAGGAGGTGGAGATGGCTCCAAACCTTCGATTTCAGAAACACTTAAACGCGCTTCTAAGTAATCTTCTAAAGCACGGATTTTACCGCGTTCACGATATGTTGCTAAAGTGATTGCCTTACCCGTACGACCTGCACGACCTGTACGACCAATACGGTGTACATAATCCTCGTTCTTCATTGGAAGACCAAAGTTAATCACGTGTGAGATTGTTGGTACGTCAAGACCACGTGCTGCTACATCTGTAGCAACAAGGATTTTTGCGCGACCTTCACGGATACTGCGTAAACGACGGTTACGTACGGTTTGTGGCATAGCACCATGAAGTGCAACAACAGAAAGACCCGCTTCTGCAAGCTCTTCAGCCAACATATCTGTATCTTCTTGAGTTGATGCAAACACAACTGCTTGATCGACATCTTCTTCATTTAACCAATGTGTAAGCAATTTTTTCTTATGCTCAAAACCATCAGTCCAATGGAGGGTCTGGGTAATGTCGGTATTGGTAGAATGACCTGTTTCAATTGCAATACGTTCTGGATCATTCATCATGCGTTCAGCAAGGTTAATGATACGTGGTGCAAATGTTGCAGAGAACATTAATGTTTGTTTACGGTTTAAAGCCAAATCGCTAATCGCTTCCAGGTCTTCAGAGAAACCTAAGTCAAGCATACGGTCAGCTTCATCAACAATCAAAGCATCAACTGAATCAAGTTTGATTTGACGGCGGTTCACAAGGTCAAGTAAACGACCTGGAGTTGCAACAACAACTTGTGCACCTTTTAATTGTTGGATTTGCTTACCAAAAGGCATCCCCCCCATAATCGCAGCAACACGTACACCTTTCATGTGACGTACAAATGCAATCGCATCTTGACATACTTGCTGTGCAAGCTCACGAGTAGGCGAAATCACCAAAATATTGGGTTGAGTGACTGCTTTCATACGTTCTTTAAATGGTACAAATGTATCTTGACCAGCTAAAGCATTTAACGTTGGGAGTAAGAATGCAGCAGTTTTACCAGAACCAGTTTGACTTGATACTAAAAGGTCTTTGCCTTCTAAAGCCGCTGGGATAGATAATTCTTGAACAGGAGTCGGTGTAGTAAAACCAAGACTCTCGAGTGCTTTCTGTAGCGACTCGTCTAATGAAAATTCAGCAAAAGTTTTGCTCATAGAGATATTCACCCTAATGTGGGTGCTCCATTAATATATGGTCTGATGGACATCGGCAAAAAGCGGCACAGCAATAATCGCTGAAAATATAGAATCAGCGGCGATCCGAGAACGACGATGCGTATAACGCACATTTGATAACAGCCGCAACCTGAAGGAATCGCTTAAGCGATTGGGTGGGGCGCGAAATATTGTCCTCTCTTTGGACCGGACGCGCATACACAATATAGAAGAGAATGTTCAGGTAATGAACGAAATTTAGTGCGTGCGCGGAGTATAGCAGAATTTATAATAATGTCACGAAGTTTTATTGTTTTTTCCTGTATCATTCACTTATTGCTGCTGTTTATATAATTAAATAAAAAATATCACTTAAATTGTCGCGACTATCCTCAATCAGACTTTTAACACTAGCAACCAAACTATCAACAGTGAATTGATAAATAATAATTGTATTTGTTTGCCAATAAAATGCACCAGAAGCATTCTCACCTGTTTGACTATATCTTTGCATTAAATATTGGATATTTGCAATCGTTGCTGCACTCCCCCAATAACTTTTAGCTTCTGTTTTAATCCAAAAATCCATGTTTTGCTGAGTTATATCATTGTTGGGAATTTGATGATGTGTTTCTATACTGAATTTTTCATTTTGATAAATTGTTTTCATACGGTTTAGATTGTCTCAACACCTGTTAGGAGTAATATATTTTTCTTTGTTCTCTCAATAAAAGCTGTAAACCCAATATTTCTTCTTCAATTACAACATATCATAACCCTATCAATACCTATGCAGAACTAAATAAAAAAGGAAAAGCAGTCCTTTTTTTGACTTTAACTTGAGTTAAAAAAAATAACATAAAAAAGCCTTCATTCACATGAAGGCTTTTTAAAACTCAATCTACACCAATAATTAAAAATTATTTCGCAGCTTCACCCCATGCTGGAACAACTTGTTGCATCAATGGCTTTAACATTTTCATAGAACAAGCAATCACTTGACCATTTTCCATTGAGTCTGAACCACCGCGAGCATCAACAACTGTACCGCCCGCTTCTTTCACAATCAATTCACCTGCCGCAATATCCCAAGGCTTTAAACCAAGTTCAAAATAAGCATCTAAACGGCCAGCAGCAACATAAGCCAAATCGAGTGCAGCAGAACCTGCACGACGATATTGTGCGCCAGCATTTGTCACATTTAACAAAGATTCAAAATGGTTTTTTGCATAAGAAACAATTTCACCGTTACGTTTTGCACGATAAGCATGTCCTACGCCAACAAAAGTATTTTCAAGGCTGTCTTTCACATTGACGCGAATACGGCGTTGGTTCAACATGGCACCGCGACCACGGCTTGCTGAGAATAACTCATCTTTCACAGGGTCATAAATCACCCCGTGTTGAGTCACACCTTTATGTTGAACTGCAATAGATACACAGAAATGTGGAAAACCGTTGATAAAGTTTAAAGTGCCATCAAGTGGATCAATCACCCAACACCAATCGGCATCGTGACCTTTACCTTCTTGCAGACCAAACTCTTCACCAAGGAAGCTGTGATTTTTATAACTTTTACGAAGTGTATCAATGGTAAGTTGCTCAATGTAACGGTCTACACGAGTCACTGGCCCATCAATCCCTTTTTCTTCGACTTGTAGATCGAGTTTATGACGATTTTGATGCGCTTTTAAAAGCTCTTGACCAACTAATTGAGCCGCACGCGCAGCCATCACCACCATAGGTTCCATTGAACACCCACTACAAATTTGAAGATACTGATAAAGAATAATGCATAAAAGCGCAGGCATTTTAACAAATATCTGCGCTTTTTGGGAAATTTTGTTTCTAAAATTTTACATGTTGAGTTTTTACAGCAGTTTAGACATGCTGAACAAGTTTCAACCAAGCCTGCTGGATTGAGTTTTGAATACCATTGGTATCCAGCCCACAGTCTTGAAGCATTTCAGTATGAGTTGCTTGAGCCAGAAACTCATCAGGTAAACCCAGGTTTAAAATCGGTTTAATGATTTGAGCCTGCGCTAGGAATTCGTTTACAGCACTACCTGCACCCGCCATAACGGCATGTTCTTCCACGGTAACAAACAAACTGGTTTTGTCTGCCAAGTCGCGGATAATCTGCTCATCCAATGGCTTCACAAAGCGCATGTTCACAACACGAATTGCAATATCCAATTGCTGTGCCAGTTGTTTTGCTGCCTCTAACGCAGGTCGAACACGGCTACCAAATGCCAGGATACTGATACATTCCTCATGTTCAGCATTGAGTTCTAACAATAATTCGGCTTTACCAATCTCAAGTTCAGTCAATTGCTGCTGAATCTCAACCCCTAAGCCATTTCCACGTGGATAGCGGACAGCCGTTGGACCTGGATATAAATAGGCGGTATGCAACATCTGACGGCATTCATTTTCGTCTTTTGGTGCCATGATCACCATATTCGGTACTGTACGCATATAAGCATAATCATAAGCGCCAGCATGCGTAGGTCCATCTTCTCCAACCAATCCAGCACGATCGATACCGAAGGTTACATCCAGATTTTGTAAAGCAACATCATGAATCAATTGGTCATAACCACGTTGCAAAAAGGTCGAATAAATTGCAACCACAGGTTTTAAGCCTTCACAAGCCATACCTGCGGCTAAAGTGACTGCATGTTGCTCTGCAATCGCGACATCAAAGTAACGTTCAGGAAATTGTTTGGCAAACTGTACCATCCCCGAACCTTCACACATCGCAGGTGTAATGGCCAATAATCGTTGATCTTGCAGGGCTTCATCACATAACCACTGCCCAAATACATCTGAATATTTCGGTGCTGAGCTTTTAGCGGGTAAAGCGTGAATTTTACCGATGGCATGATATTTGATTTGATCAGCTTCGGCAGGCGCAAACCCTTTACCTTTTACCGTATATACATGGATCAAACGTGGACCTTTACGCTTTTTCAATGCATTGAATACTTGTACCAGCTGCTCAACATCGTGACCATCAAATGGACCAAAATAATCAAAGCCAATCGCTTTAAACAAATTATCAGCTGCATCTGTTGCTGACTGGTGTAAACGAGAATTGTAGTCCCACGCTGGACAGTCTTGGACAAAAGCTTGTCCCTCTTCATCAATATTGATGAATTGCCCTTGTTCCCAAATTGCAGCTAAATGCTTTGCAAAACCGCCTGTGCTACACGAAATGGACATATCATTGTCATTCAGCACCACAATCAAATCAGCATTATGCGCAACAGCATCGTTCATGGCTTCAAAAGCCATACCAGCCGTCATCGCACCATCACCCACAATAGCCACAACCTCACAAGGGTCTTTTTGGTAACGACGTGCTAACGCCATTCCCAAACCTGCTGAAATTGCTGTTGAAGAATGACCAACACCAAAGGTATCAAATTCGGATTCTTCTCGTGCAGGAAAAGCCGCCAAACCATTTTTGGAACGGATCGTGGTTAACTGTTCACGACGACCTGTCAGTGCTTTGTGTGGATATGCTTGATGCCCCACATCCCACACCAAACGATCTCTGGGTGTCTCAAAGCAATAATGTAAAGCGACAGTCAGTTCAATAACGCCAAGGTTTGCCCCAAAATGCCCGCCACTTTGTCCAGCAGCATACAAAATGAATTGACGCAATTCGTCCGCGACCTGCACCAATTGGCTTTGCTCAAGCTGACGTAATTGTTGAGGATGGTCTACTTCATCCAACAATGGCGTAACAGGACGTTGATTAGGTATTTCGGTATACAACATATGTGGCAAAGCCTTCTAAAGCCTGGCAAATCTAAGCTAGGTACACGGGTTAGCATGATTGTGAAAACAAATCATATCACATTCGATCAGCCACATTTATAATGATGCGTCATTGGAAACTTCCAAGTCAGCAAGTGTGCTCTTGGTGTCAATTATCATGAATAATCTATCTATATATCAACTATTATCGTGTGCTTTATACAAAAAAGAATTTTTTATCGCAAAGTTATCTATAAAAACATGCTTTTCAATTCTACCAATGTCCAAGCATTACGCTATACTTTAGCTAATTTCTAAACAAATAGATGGAAGATTCTGTGTCAATAGAGTTTGTTGCCACTTCAAAATTACCCACCGCATATGGTGATTTTAAAATTTCTGTATTTCAAGATCCGCTGACAGGTGAAGAGCATGTTGCTCTTTCTAAGGGTTTAGAAATCGCTCCCACAAATCCTGTTTTAGTTCGCATTCACTCAGAATGTTTAACTGGCGATGCCTTTGGCTCATTGAAATGCGACTGCGGTCCACAGTTACACAACACCATGAAAATGATGAATGAAGCAGGTCAAGGTGTAATTTTATATCTACGCCAAGAAGGTCGCGGGATTGGTTTAACCAATAAAATTCGAGCATATGCTTTACAGGACCAAGGTCATGATACTGTAGACGCCAATTTATTGTTGAACCTCCCTGCTGATGCGCGTCAATATGACATGTGCAGCATCATGCTGGATCATCTGCAGGTTAAACAAGTCAAGTTAATCACCAATAATCCGTTAAAATTAAAAGCCCTAACGGATTTGGGCATAGATGTTGTCGACCGTGTTCCTTTAACCGTGGGTTTAAATAAATTCAATGAAGATTATTTAAAAACCAAACATGATCGTATGTCTCATATGTATGAGAAAGATGACTTTTAATCACTGATTCTTTTCAAGTATGTTTTGGCTGATTTCTCAATGCAGTGTTAAAAAATACTTTTTTTATTGGTCGGAGGTATGTGCTGTACCTCTTCCAATATCAACACACCATCTCAGCTCCAGATAGCGCTCATACAAATGATTTGGCATGATTAAAAAACACTATTCAGCTTCTATCAAATCGTCATCGAGAAAATCTGTGTTTCAGGTTTTCTTCGTTTTAAATGCAAATCAAAAGCCATACAAATATTACGAACAAAGGGCTTGCCTGATTCAGTAATTACAATCCGATCTGTTTCGATCGCCAACAAACCGTCCTGTTGCATTTCGATAAGCTGCTCAACAACCTGGGTGCGTTCTGCAAAATCCATAAACGGCTCAGCCCATGAAGTCTGAAAAGTACACATTAAATTTAAAATATGCCGACGGATCTTCAAATCTTCAGCACTCAGTACATGACCTTTCACGACAGGAATTTCATCACGCTCTAAACATGCATAATATGCCGCTATATCTTTTTCATTTTGTGCAAAGCTATACCAACTGTCGCTGATCGAAGAGACTCCAAGACCGATCATGACCTTCGTTTTTGAGGAAGTATAGCCCATAAAGTTACGATGCAGTGTTCCGGCCTGAAAAGATTGATACATCCCATCTTTCGCTAATGCGAAGTGATCCATGCCAATTTCATGATAACCATGCGCCAAAAGTTGCTTTTTCCCCACTTCATACAACGTTCGCTTCACCTCATCTTTCGGTACATTATGGTCTTTGAAACCACGTTGTCCATTGCCCTTGATCCAAGGAACATGTGCATAACTATAAAAAGCCAAACGGTCTGGCATGAGACTGTTGGTTAAATCAATGGTTTTCAACACATCTGTTAGATTTTGAAAAGGCAAACCAAAAACCAGATCATGTGAAATTGAACTATAGCCAATCTCACGTGCCCATTTCGTGACATTGGCAACATGTTCAAAAGGTTGAATACGATGAATGGCTTTTTGAACAGTATCATTATAATCCTGCACACCATAACTCACTCGACGGAATCCGAGATCATACAATGCTTGCAAATGCGCACGGGTCGTATTATTGGGATGTCCCTCAAAGCTAAACTCATGCCCTTCGGCAATATCTGCTTTGACTAGGATGCCTTGAATAAGTTGTTGTAAGTGCTCAACTGAAAAAAACGTCGGTGTACCGCCCCCCAAGTGAATTTCTTTAATCTTGGGTCTGTCTTGTAGTAATTGACAATACACGTCCCATTCTTTTAAAACCGCTTGGATATAGGGTTGTTCCACTTCATGCCGCTTGGTCACTTTCTTATGACATCCACAGAACGTACATAGACTTTCACAGAAAGGTAAATGGATGTATAAACTGATGCCCTCACTTTGATTAGACTCATCAAAGGAGCGTTTTAACGTTTGCTTCCATTGCTGCATCGAAAAAGAGCTTTCATCCCAATACGGAACTGTTGGATAACTGGTATAACGTGGACCTGCCACATTGTATTTCTGAATTAAAGAACAACTCATATTCACTGCTCAGTACCGGATTAAGATTCACAAACCAATAAATGCACACCCATGCCTTTATCTTCAATCCATTGTGCTGAGCTTAAACATGGATTTCAACCTAGCGAATTGCTCGGGATTTTTTGTAAAAGACTTTAAATCGCCACGAACACGCTTATGTGCTGAATCCGTAGCAAAAGTATTCAAAAAAACACCTTCATTTTCCAATGGTTTTCTTTTTTAATGGTTTTATGCTTTGATGTATAAAATCTTTTTGTGCGCATTTGAGGATCGTCATGCAAAACCCAACCTCTGCTGATATTCAACGTGTTCGTACGTTTCTTGTCGATTTACAAGCGCGAATTTGTTCAGCTTTAGAACAACAAGAACAATTAGGTCAAGGGACTGCAAAGTTTGAAGTGGATGACTGGCAACGACCTGAGGGAGGCGGTGGACGTTCCCGCGTTTTACAAAACGGGACAGTGATTGAAAAAGGGGGTGTGATGTTCTCACATATCAATATTTCAAAACTTCCCGCTTCTGCAACTGAGCGCCATCCCGCTATTGCAGGTGCTAAAGCTCAGGCTTTAGGGGTGTCGCTGGTCATTCATCCGAAAAATCCAAATGTTCCGACCTCTCATGCCAATGTTCGCTTATTTGTTGCTGAACCCGAAGGTCAAGAGCCAATTTGGTGGTTTGGGGGCGGTTTCGATCTTACCCCGTTCTATCCCAATCAAGAAGACGTGTTCAGTTGGCATCAAACCGCTTTTGATTTATGCAAACCCTTTGGAGAAGAGGTCTATGCAGAGCATAAAAAATGGTGTGATGATTATTTCTATTTAAAACATCGAGATGAACAGCGTGGTATTGGTGGTCTGTTTTTTGATGATTTGAATCAATGGGATTTTGAAAAATGCTTTGAATATATGCAAGCCGTGGGTAACGGTTATTTAAATGCCATCTTACCTATTTTCCAACGCAATCAGAATAAACCCTACACTGAAGCCCAACGGGATTTCCAATTGTATCGTCGTGGTCGTTATGTGGAGTACAACCTCGTCTATGACCGAGGTACACTATTTGGTTTACAAACGGGCGGACGGATTGAATCTATTTTGGTCAGTATGCCACCGCTTGCAGCATGGTCGTACCGCCCTGAATGGGATGAACAGAGCCCAGAAAAACAATTAACCGATTATTATCTAAAACCTCATGATTGGTTATCTGTACTCAAATGATCTAAAACAATCAAAAATCATTTTAAAAAGCTACCCTGTGACATGAGGTAGCTTTTTTTATATTGCCCCAAAACAAGCGCTGAAAGATTTACTCACAATTGAGATGAGAATTATTCACAATAACGCAACTTTTTTAATTTAAATTAACCTTAAACTCGGCTACTATAGCAGACTTAAAATTTCCTTAATTTTTCCGATAAATTTATATTGAATATCAGAAGATTATAGCAGTTAACGCGAGAGGTTGATATGAGGAATTTATTAGAAAATCATAAACTTACACTTTCAGTAGGCATTCTGTTTTTACTGGTGTGCTCAGTTTCAACCACCATCATCTCTACCAATGATTTATCAGATAGCATTTCAATTACCTCCAGTGTTGTTTTATCGATTGGTTTCGTTGTGGTTTTTGCAATGATTTTCCTCGATTTTTTAGAATCAGTATGTAACCCATAATTCAAAAAATAATTTCTTTTTTCTTAAACATCAAAAATCAGAAGATAAATATTTAATCCAAAAGTACACCAAGATACTTTTTGTTGTCTTCAACATTTTCCCGTATATTGTTGCCACGCCTTAAAAATCAATATTCTCAATACTTGGACATTGGACATGAGCAAACAATTCGCAGTCATTGGAAATCCGATTGAACATTCTCGTTCTCCTGAATTACATCATGCTTTTGCAAAGCAAACAGGTATTGATCTGAATTACAGCAAACGTCTTGCTCCACTGGATGGTTTTGAGAACAGTGTGCATGAGTTCTTTTCCCAAAATGGTGTAGGAATGAATGTGACCGTTCCTTTTAAAGAACAGGCCTTCGCCTTGTGCACGCAGCTCACTGAGCGCGCCAAAATCGCCAAAGCTGTAAATACTTTATGGATGGAAAATGGCGAGTTACATGGAGACAATACCGATGGTCAAGGTCTGGTTGACGCCATTAAAGCTTTGGATTGGAAATTAACAGACACAGATTTACTGATTATTGGTGCGGGTGGTGCAACTCGAGGTGTCATCTATCCCTTGGTGAAAGCAGGGGTAAAAAAAATCGTGATCGCCAACCGTACACTTGCTCGTGCCGAGCAATTGGTTGCCGACTTGGCAGACAGCGTGCCTGAAGCACAGCTGATGGCCTGTAACCTAACAGCATTACAGGGGAAGTTTGATATTGTCATCAATGCTACCTCAGCAAGTCTAAGTGGTGATCCCCTTATACTCCCTGCAACATTAACATTTGACCATGCATATGAAATGGCATATGGCAAAGCATCCAGCTTTATAGAACAAGCCAAAGCACGTCAAGTTCCAACCTCAGAGGGTTTCGGCATGCTGGTTGGACAAGCTATAGAAGCATTTTATATCTGGAATGGCGTTCGCCCCAATCTAAAAGATTTTCTCTAGATGGCGACAGATGTGCAGAATATTTATCTGGTCGTCAAAAAAAGAACCTCTATTGAGGTTCTTTTTTAGCATCATACAACGGGCAATTACTTTAACTTAGCATCACTCAATGCCTGATAAGCTTGCTTGAATAAGTCATAATCAATAAATTCTGTAGAATCAGCATTCAATGTTGATACGACTTGATCACTAAACTTATTATTTTTAAATGCAACATACGACTTTGCTAAAACTTTTGCTGTTTTTACAAATTCTCCACGCTGAGACTTTTCAATCTCATTTTCGGCTTCAAACTTCTGCATGTAATATTGCGCAAACACAGCTTCAGTCGTTTTATATTTTTTAACTAAGCCCTGCACCTCTAAAGTACTCTGTTTGGCTTTCCAGATCTTAGCAACAATCTCATCGACATCATTTCCAAGTTCATCATCGTACTGATGATCGTCTTCTAAGTGATGCTTTTTCTGTAGGGCTTGAATGTGTTTTAAAGCCTGACCTTTCGGATTGTAGATTTCTTCATCTGAATAAGCATATGCATAAATCGCAGCAATCTCTTGTAAGTCTTGGGCAGAATACTGTTTGATCAATTCAGGTTTTTGCGCAGTCAATTTTGCAATAAATACTGCTTTATAGGTTTTTTCATAAGATCCCGTTTGCGCAAATACTTGTTCAGCCAACAGCGCTAAACGCTCATCTAAACTTAGATATTTTTGCTCATCACTGCGCTCTGAACCCGATATGCCACCCACCGCTTGTTCCATGATGCTGCCTTTAAAGATCTCTTTAAAAGGTTTCGCCTGCTTGAGAACACTCTGGTCAATTTTGCTTGCATTGCCATAATTGAGGAATTGCATCGCCATTTTAATGTTTAACTTACGATTTAAGGTGTCTAAATCCAAGCCCATATCATAATCTGCTTTAACTGCTCGTCCTTTATTGTCCAATGACAAATCGACGATCAGTGGATTACGCTTGCTTGGAGCCGGTAAACTGCTTTCAATCTCAGAGAGATGTTGATTCCACAACTGTTTGAATTGCTGTGCATCTACCAACTGATCTTTAGCATAACCATTGAATGTGCTGACCAATGTTGTCTTATTTTTTTCTCTTAACGCACTCTCTGATGAAGATTCTTTCTGTTGCTCGCCTTTCAAGACGTCTATTTCATAATGATATTGACAATATTCCACATCACCAAACCGAGGATTTGCTTTGGCTTTGGTCAAATCTTCACATTGCTGCTCAGTTAAGATTTTTGTTGTATTGCTGTCTGCTGCAGCCTCAACATCGTCATATTCAGAATCACGCTCTTGATCTTGAGCAGCTGTAGCATAATCGTCATTGTCTTCAACAGCCGCACTCGCGGCTTGTTCTGCATCATAGGCTGCTTGTGTTGCATCCCCTTCATCCACCTCTTCCTCCAAGTCTTCATGCGACTTACGATTGACGGCATTGTAAAGTTGATACATTGCACTGGATGCATCACTGGCGCTATCATCACTTGATGTAATTCCAGATGCTGCTTCCTCAGCAGCTTTCATTGCTTCTTGTGCTGCCTGATAAGCCTCATCGCCTGTCTGAACTTCTCGATCAGATCCTAAGATTTTTTCCATATTGGACTGACTCAATCCCAGTACAGAATTCATCAGATATTGGCGGTTCACTGTCGAATACAGTTGTCCTTGTAAAAACATTTCTTCAATGGTCGTATTTAAACGAATTTTTTCAACGATGCCTGCCTGTTTTTCCGCCGAACTCACTGCAAGATTTTCAATTTGACGAGGTGAAGCGATTAAATATGAAGTTGCTCCCGATTGTTTCAACAACTCAACCAACGCCTTGCCATTTACCTTGCGAATATCGTCTTTATATTTTGAAAAATCATAATATGCATATTTATCCTGATCCTGAGAATTGGCCAAATAAGGCATGATCGAAAAAATATGCGTATAGAATTTATAATCATTCATATCCAAAACTGTAGGAATGCGCATTTCCACAGATAAGTTTGGCTTTTTGTATCGGGTTTCTAAATTGAACGATGCCATTTTTTGACGATAATTCACGGTTCCGTCATATTGAACTTGCAGATCATTGACAATATTTTGGACAACATCAGCCCCCATGCCGACAAAACGACTGATGTAATTTGAATCCTGTTTCGCAATCGCTTGATAAAGTTCTTTTTTCTGTGTATCCGTCAGTTTGATCTTTTGATCTTTTAAATACTGATTGACCTTTTTTTCAATTGCAGGATCTAGTTGTTTGGAATCCGTATTCTTTGTATTTTGATCTTTCTGTGAACGATCTAAATGAACTTGGAATTGTCCACGATAATCAAAATTAGGATATTCATACAGCGCATTAAATCCTTGAATTGCACGTTGAGGAGTGTCTTGATCTGCATTTAAAGCATTACTTTTAATCACATGTGTGGAACATGCCGACAAACTCAAACCCAAAAGACACAATGTTAATTTTTTTAAATGCATGAGAGATTTACTCACTTGAATATTATAAAGACACTAAAAATAGCAATGAAACTACAAAAAAAAACTGTTTAATGCTACCAAAAAAGCAACAGATTAGCATGTACTTTTTCTACCAAATTCGCATTTCTGACAATTCTTTTAGGGAGTCTTATCAATGTATTTCTCATATGATTATGAATAATGAAACTATCGATTGAAGATCCAAAACTATTTTTAAATTAGGATTAAATACATGCCAGCATATAAAGCGCCGCTCCGTGATATTCGTTTTTTAATTAACGAAGTTTTTGACTATTCAGCGCACTATAAAACGCTGTCTATTGGCGAAAATGCCGATGCAGACACCATTGATATGATTTTGGAAGGTGCAGCAGATTTTTGTGAAAATGTACTTTCTCCACTGAACCAATCAGGTGATGAAGAAGGCTGTCATTTTAAAGATGGTGAAGTAACAACACCAAAAGGCTTTAAAGAAGCTTATGATCAATTCGTTCAAGGTGGTTGGCAGGGTTTGTCCTATCCAGAAGAATTTGGTGGTCAAGGTCTACCGATGTCTTTAAATCTGATCAAATCAGAAATGATGGGAACTGCAAACTGGTCATTCACCATGTACCCGGGTTTAAGCATGGGCTGTATGAACACCATTATGCAGTTTGGTACAGATGAGCAGAAAGCAACCTACATGCCACATCTTACTGCCGGAACCTGGTCAGGTACAATGTGTTTGACTGAACCTCAATGTGGTACCGACTTAGGACAAGTTAAAACCAAAGCCGAGCCTAAAGAAGATGGTACCTATGCCATCACCGGTACAAAAATTTTCATTTCTGCGGGTGAACATGATTTAACTGAAAATATCATTCATATCGTATTGGCTCGCCTACCGGATGCGCCTGCAGGTACCAAAGGCATTTCATTATTTATCGTCCCTAAATTTATCCCAACTGCTGATGGCGGTGTGGGTGAGCGCAACCCTGTGACATGTGGTTCAATCGAACACAAAATGGGGATTCGTGCTTCAGCAACAGCTGTGTTGAACTTTGATGCAGCAACAGGCTATCTGATTGGTGAAGTCAACAAAGGCTTACATGCCATGTTTACCTTTATGAACACTGCACGTATCGGTACTGCGGTTCAAGGTCTTGCACATGCTGAGTTAGCGTTCCAAGGTGCGCTGCCTTATGCCAAAGATCGTATGTCTATGCGTGCGCTATCAGGTAAAAAAGATCCAGAGAAAGTTGCAGATGCCATTATCCACCATGCGGATGTTCGTCGTATGCTGTTGACCCAAAAGGCAATTGCTGAGGGTGGTCGTTCAATGATTTATCATGCCGCTCAACTTGCTGATAAAATGACTGATGCTTTGGCTCAAGGCGATCAAGCGAAATTTGATGAATATGACGATAAACTTGGTTTCTATACCCCGATTCTCAAAGGTTTCTTAACAGAAATGGGCTTGGAAGCTGCAAATCACGGGATGCAGGTTTTTGGTGGTCATGGCTATATCAAAGAACATGGCATGGAACAAATTGCACGTGATGCACGCATTTCAACTCTATATGAGGGTACAACTGGCGTACAGGCACTTGATCTGATCGGTCGTAAAGTTCTACTTTCTTCTAAAGGTAAAGTCGTTCGTGAATACACTGCCGAGATCTTAAAATTCTGTGGTCAACATGCACGTAACAAATACATGCGTCGCTTTGCATGGGATTTAACCAAAATCTGTGCGCAGTGGAATGCTTTAACTGTACGCATCATGCTTGCAGCGCGTAAAGACCGTGACATCGTATCTTCTGCTTCTGTAGATTTCTTGATGTTCTCCGGCTATGCAATGATGGCTTATTACTGGGCTCAACAAGCAGCCGTCGCTTCTGAAAAACTGGCGTCAGGAAATGGTGCTGAAGTTCCAGAGTTCTATAAAGCAAAAATCAAAGTTGCTGATTTCTACTTCGAACAATTGTTACCGCGCGCACAAGGTCATGCTGAGTCGATGGTCAATCCATCTAAGACCATGATGTCACTTGAAGCGGAACATTTTAGTTTTGATTACTGAGATGCTGTAACAACCAATCACAGATAGACTGATAAAAAAGAGCGCCCAGGCGCTCTTTTTTATCGCGAATCACGCTCAATGAGCGTTAAAGAATTGATGTGTTGCTTCAACTGCACTCGCAGCACGATTTACCAAATCCTCTAGCATCCATTGACTACCTGCAATAGCCTGCAAAGAATGAGTAAAAAATACTTCTGCTCTTTAAAATGCTTACAAATCCCTGCTGTGCAAGCTCTGAAGCGTATGCAACTGTAGTTTTTTTACAGCACCTCAAGAATGAACAATGACGATTGTTGGATATTGATCGTTTTCATTAACTTTTTCAGGATAATGAATATTTGCAGCAATGATCGCATCCTCAGCATTGTGTTTGATGAAGCTGACTGTTCTCAGTGTATTTTCTCAGTATTTCAGTTAAAGATGTGTCTGATAGAAAGGAATCAATTTTGCCAATGCCTGCGCCACAGGTTCTGGTTTGTCATACAGATCATAATGAGACCACCCTTCAACAATCAGCAACTCTTTTTGTTTAGACGCTGCACGACCATAAATTTCTAAACTGTCACGGTATGCTCCAAACCCTCCCACTTTATCACCTGTAATCAATAAAAGCGGTTGTGTCAACAATACCTCAGCCAAATGGAAGGCATCCCAACCTATTGAAACTGCTGAATGCGAAAATAAAGCTTTAGACTCTCCATGAGGATGTTGACCGCGTTGTGTCTTGTAATATTCGGTTGCTTCCAACACATCAATATCCGTTAAACCTGCAGATTCTGCTTCGGCGACAGAATTAGGCAATAAACTATCCACCCGTTTGGCTCCACCACGTGCTTCTGCTGTGCGTTGCTTGGCAATCATTTCTAACTTTTCGAGTGGATTCCATTGACTGAAGCCTTCTCGAGATAAACGACCGAAATTCACCGCATCTACAGTCGCAACGGCCTTAATACGTTTTTCAGTCATTGCGACATTCAAAGCATAGCCACCTCCGCCGCAAATTCCTAAAACACCGATTCTATTTTCATCGACATACTCCAAGGTCACCAAATAATCTGTAACCAGTCGAAAATCTTCAACACGTAATGCAGGATTCTCAATTGAACGCGGTTCCCCTCCGCTTTCACCTTGAAAACTGGCATCGAAGGCGATCACAATGAATCCGGCTTTTGCTATTGCCTCTCCATACACCTGACCGGACGTTTGTTCTTTGCAACTTCCGATCGGGTGTCCACTGATAATTGCAGGGTATGTTTGTGCTGGATTAAAATTTTCTGGGAAATATATATTTGCAGCAATTTCCCAATAAGGTGCTTTGATTTTTACATTTTTCATTGTAGGACCTCATTTATCCTTGGTTTCAATGAGAATCATCTTAACAAAGGTATGTTACCCTGATTAGATGCTATAATCAGATTGAAGCCATTAGTATTTCTTATGAATAATGAAAATAAACTTAAATGATCTCTGCACATTTACTGCGGTCATTCACAATAAAAATTTCACTAAAACAGCAGCTCAGCTGGGGGTTACACAGTCTGCGGTCAGTCAAAGTATTTGTCATTTAGAAGAACAGATTGGATTAAAACTGTTTAATCGTACCACTCGAAGTTTGACTGTAACTGATGCTGGTCAACGCTTATTTGACTTGGTGGGAAAAAATATAGAAGAAATCAATTTAGGTTTAGAGTTGCTCAGTTCAATGCACAACAAACCTATTGGAAAAGTCAAAATCTCTGCTGATGACTATGCCATCAAATATCATCTATGGCCAAAACTTCAAAATGCACTCAAAGATTATCCAGACATTCAAATCGAGTTAATCTCCGAGAATAGACGTATTGATATTGCTAAAGAAGGTTATGATGCAGGTGTTCGGCTGGGCAATTTAATCGAAAAAGATATGGTGGCAATTCCAATCAGTTCCAGTATCAAAATGTGCCTAGTCGCTTCACCAGATTATATTTCAAAATATGGCAGACCTGTGTCAATTCACAATCTAAAACAACATATTTGCCTTCATGTTCGAATATTGACAGATCATTCACTTTTATCATGGACTTTTGTGGAAAACGGACAATCCATAAGCTTCAAAGGTGAAGGTCAATTGATATTTACCAATGTCGATCAAATTTTAGAAGCAACTTTATGCGGCTATGGAATTTCTTATATTCCTCAAAATCTTGCAATGCCTTATATCAATCAGGGCAAGCTCAATGAAATTCTGCCTGAATATGCAATTACCCATCCGCCATTTTATTTATTTTATACCAGCAGAAAACTTGTTTCCCCTGCATTTTCAATTATTAAAGACCTACTCAAACAATCCTGATAATAGCAATAGCCAGATTTTTTCAAGCAAGCGATGGTTATTGAAATTAATTGAATAAAAGTCTGTTGATTTTACTGCTGAGTTTTAACTGCCGGTCGAACCATGGTTTTTATCAGCTTCAAGCGGTTTTTTTCGAGCACATAAAAACGAGTAGTGACCTGATCAACCTCGTAGTTTTGATCCATATGTTCTTCTTGCGTGACCAACAAACGACTATTCACACGTGTTGCTACGACATCTTCTGTGCGTGCCTCTCCCCCAAAACCATCAGCTAAAAGTTGCCCTGTACGCTTATTGACGAAAGAATACATTCTACAACTTGCACCACATCCCCACATGGTTGTGACATATTCCCCGGCAAAATCCGGTTTTTCTTTTAATGCATCTCGAAGTCGGGTACGAAACATATTGGCACTCGGATCAGAAATATCCAGTTGAGCTGTCTTGCCCTTATATACTGATTTCACAGGATAATCACTAAACTGGGGAACCGCATTTTTCGCGTGAGCAATTGGGATAATTGTCAAGGCAGAAAACAGAATGATGAGATATTTATTCATTGTTATGACCCGAAGATTTAAAATATTTATTTTCAGCCACATCATAACAAAACTGGATATCTCATGCTGTTTATTTTAATCAACCCGCATATTTATAAAAATGCCTCTAAAACAGAATTTAAAAATATATGTCCTTGTGCTGTACAGGACAAGCGTGCTGCATCATTGACCATTAAATGACGTTGTTTTAATGGGCGGATTCGCTCATTTAAATCCGCAAGATTCAAGCCTGTACGCTCTGAATAAAGTTGAGCATTCACCCCCTCATTCAAACGCAAAGCATTCATCATAAATTCAAAAGGCATCTCCACATCTTCAATACGTTTAAACTGCAAATGTTCAGCAGGCACTTTTGCTAAATAGTCTTTGGGCAAACGGGTCTTTTGAAAACGATATACACCATCGGTCTGGGTCACCTTACCATGTGCACCTGCACCAATGGCTAGATAATCTCCGAACTGCCAGTAATTTAAGTTATGCGTTGATGGTTGTTCTTTGCGCCAGGCTGATACTTCATAATTGATAAAACCCTGTTCTTTTAAATATTGTTCCCCCTGTTCCTGAATTTCCTCAAGAACATCATCCACAGGTAAGACCGGTTGAGTGCGAAAAAAAACCGTATTGGGTTCAATGGTCAATTGATACCATGAAATATGTGTCGCACCGTTTTCAACAGCCAGTTTTAAGTCGTATAACGCCTGTTCCAAGGTCTGTTCTGGTAATCCATGCATCAAATCAACATTCACACGTTGAAATCCGGCTTCTCTTGCATTTCGAATCGCGAAAACAGCATCATCATTGGAATGAATACGACCCAATTTTTTTAAATGTTCAGTATTAAAACTCTGCACACCGATTGATAGTCGGTTAATACCTGCCGCTAGATAGCCTGCAAAAGGATCATGCTCAACTGTTCCCGGATTCGCTTCTAACGTAATTTCACAATCCAGTTCAAACGGCAGTAATGCTTTTAACTGTGAGAATAACCATTGATACCCTTGGGCTGAAATCAGTGACGGCGTCCCTCCACCAATAAATACACTATGAATTTCTCGCCCTTGGGCAAATTCAATTTGCGTTTTAAAGTCTTCAACCAATGCCTGTAGATATTCCTGTTCTAAACCTAAAGACAATTTTCCATCGGGTACAGCATGCGAATTAAAATCACAATACGGACACTTACGCACACACCACGGCATATGAATATAAAGGGATAATGGAATATTTTGAGGGATTAAAGCAGTCAAAGAAAAGCTCAAAGCAAGTAAGAGAATGGCTAATTTTAACATGACTTCATCCAGCTTCTTAGAATCATGTAGAAATTCATAAGTAAAGCCAACAAACATATTAGAAATATTTAACAATAACCCAAAAAAATCTATCTATTTATTAGCAAAACTCATTAATTTAATTTAAACTATAAATCACCGAGAAGAAGTAGATGAAGAAGAATGATGAAATTATCCAGTCAATTGTTGTTTCTTTTACCACTGACTATGGGCATTGGTATTGCTATGGCTTTCCAGACTGCCATTAATACACAGCTGCGTGAATATCTCTACTCCCCCTTACAAGCAGCTCTTTTATCTTTTTTGGTGGGTACACTATTGCTCGTAGTTTTGGTAATCTTCCAGTCTGAACAAAAACCAACCCTACACAGTTTAGCCGTGATTCCTTGGTATCTCTGGCTAGGTGGTTGTCTTGGGGTTTATGCCATCAGTATCAGCATTTATACTGCGCCAAAACTTGGCTTTTTAACGCTGTCAGGCTTAATTATTTTTGGACAAATAGCCACATCGATGATCATTGATCACTTCGGTGTATTGGGTACAGATAAAGTGCCAGTCAACTGGCAACGTCTTTTAGGTGGCGTGGTGATTTTTATAGGTGTGCTTCTCACTCTACAACGCTAACCAATTTATTTTTCTAAGCACCTTTAAAACGAGTATTTCCAGTGTCTGTATCAGTAAAAGCCACGACTACCCGCTTTGAATTAAAGCAACTGTTTCATTTGATGCTCCCGATTTTAATCACTCAATTTGCTGCGGCAGGTTTTGGATTAATTGATACGATCATGGCTGGGCATATGTCTGCCGAAGATCTTGCCGCAATTGCCGTGGGCGTCGGTTTATGGATTCCAGTGATGCTGCTGTTCAGCGGGATCATGATTGCAACGACACCTTTGGTGGCTGAAGCCAATGGCGCACGTACACCTGAAAAAATACCGTCTATCGTACGCCAATCGTTATGGGTTGCCTTCTTACTGGGATTAATCGGAATGATGGTTTTACAAATCATTCCATTGTTATTGCCACTCGTCGGTGTTCCAGAGTCACTGCTGCCTAAAGCCAGTCTGTTTCTTCATGCAATTGCTTTCGGTATGCCCGCATTTACCATGTATTCGACATTACGGGGTTATTCCGAAGCCTTGGGCTACCCCCGCCCTGTCACCGTGATCAGCCTTGTCGCATTGGTCGTACAAATCCCACTCAACTTTATTTTTATGTACGGTATTGGCCCTATTCCCCACTTGGGTAGTGCGGGTTGTGGTTTCGCTACAGCATTACTGCAATGGCTCATGTTCATTACAATCAGTACTTATATTTTTAAAGCAAAACGCTATCAGGCGACACAACCCTTAAATAAATTTGAGAAAGTAGACAGTGTACTCATCAAGCGTATTCTCAAACTGGGTTTACCGATTGGCTTAGCGATTTTCTTCGAAGTAAGTATTTTTAGTACGGGTGCAATTGTACTCAGCCCTTTGGGTGAGATTACTGTTGCTGCACATCAAATTGCCTTATCGGTCACTTCTCAACTGTTTATGATCCCAATGTCACTCGCTTTGGCGCTGACGATACGCACAGGAACTTATTATGGTGAAAAGAATTGGTTTGCCATGCGTAAAGTACAGAAAGTTGGTTTGATGACCAGTACCCTATTTGCCTGTACAACTATGCTGTTGCTCTTGGTATTACGTCCAGAAATCGTTTCTGTTTATACTCGTGATTATGATGTATCTCAAGCTGCGGTCTATTTAATTTTATTTGCAATCGCTTACCAACTTATGGATGCTTGGCAAGTCAGTGCTGCGGGATGTTTACGTGGTATGCAAGATACCAAAGGCCCCATGTGGATCACGATGCTGGCTTATTGGATCATCGCTTTCCCGATTGGAATCTATTTGGCACGTTATACCGATATGGGCGCTGCAGGTGTATGGACAGGTCTGATTATTGGATTAACAGTTGCTTGCATCTTGTTGCTTATGCGCTTATATACCAATAACAAACGCTTGGCACAAAACTCATGATTAAATTTTTAAATAATGCTGTTGCTTTAACGGCATTATTTTTTCTAAGAAAAGTAAAATCAAACTGATCTTTATACTCTGCACCATACATCAGCTGTCTCAATAATCAGACACTTTGAACAGATAACACAATGTTTATCCGGAACGTATATTTATTCAGATTGTAGTTGATATGCATGTTGAAATTTCTCAGACATCTTTGATAGATCTGCAACTTCCTTGACGATGGCTTGTCCAACAATGACATCAGTACCGTTAAACGTCATGGTTGGAGCACCATACAGTGCATAACCCTCATTGAGTGCTTTGCTCACCCTTGCACAAAAATGAACATCATCTTTGCCGGTTAAATATCGATAAACTTTCATCCAGTTACAACTATATAAATAGGTGAAAATATTTTAATCCAAAATACACAAAAACAGGCTTATACTGTCCAACGTATTTAAATATCGAAAAAATCAAAGTATAAACAAATGCTTAACAAATTAGAGTAGGCAGCTTAACAATAGTCGCCTATGATCAAAATAAATCAAACATCTAATCTAAACTGAAGGATGATTACGAATGTCGAAAAGTACCAGTACACCCGGTCGCCGCTTTATGAAACTTGCCAGCATGACTGCAAGTATTGCGACAAAAACGGTATCGAATTCAATTCGTAACTTCAATGCAGATGAAGATCAAAAAAATGAAGCGCGCAGCAAGCTATTTCAAGATATTGGCATACAAATCGCAGATACCTTAGGTGAAATGAAAGGTGCAGTGATGAAAGTCGGGCAAATCGCCTCTCAATACAAAGATATTTTCCCACCTGAAGTTGCACGCGCCATTGCTAAACTGCAACGCCAGGCACCTGCGATGCCCTTTATTGAAATTAAACAACAAGTAGAAAAAGAACTCGGTAAACCCATTGACCAAGCTTTTTTGTATTTTGATGAACAGCCTTTTGCCGCAGCTTCAATTGGTCAGGTTCATAAGGCAACATTGAAAAATGGCACCGAAGTCGTGGTTAAAGTTCAATATCCTGGGGTAGATGAAGCCTGTGAAAGTGATTTAAAACAAGTCCGGCTTGCCTTGCGTCTTATGGGCGTACTGAAAGTCGATAAAAAATTACAAGATCGTCTTTTTAAAGAAATTCAAGACAGTTTACATGAAGAATTGAATTACGAAATTGAGGCTCAAAACCTACAAGTGTTTAGAACTTTTCATCAGGCCTTGGATACAAAAATTATTATTCCCAAAGTTTTCAATGAATATTCAAGCCGACGTATCTTAACATTGAGTCTAGAAAAAGGTGAAAGTATCGAAACAGCCAGCACTTGGGACTTAGATATTCGAAATGAAATTGGACGACGTTTAATTTTGGCACTTGGTCAACAGATCTTTTTCTTGAAACGTTTTCACTGCGACCCACATCCTGGAAACTTTGCTTTCCGTGAAGATGGGAGTGTGATTATTTACGATTTTGGGGGAGTAAAAACCTTATCCAATGAAATCATTGCACACTTTAAAGCCTTAGTCAGAGCTGCAAGAAAGCAAGATATCACCGCAATAGAAGAACATTTAACTGATTTAGATGCATTGGTTGAAACAGGCAAATTCCCTGAAGAACTTTATAAAGCATGGCTGGAAGTTTTATTACGCCCACTTACGACACATTATGATTTCGCTGAAAACTCAGCCCACCATGATGGAATCAAGCTGGTGAAAAAATCATTGAAATATTGGGATGTATTTAAGCCTTCCCCAGATACTTTAATGGTAAATCGTACCATTTCAGGACAATATTGGAATCTGATTCAACTGAAGGTTCATGATAATTTAAACGATCTTTTCGAAGAACTGGTTCCACTGCAAGATTGAGATGACATAAACATTAAAAATGTGGAATTAAAAAATGATGAAAGCATAAATTCCAAAAGCTGATCATTTTAGCTCAAGATGCGGAGCATCAATATCATAATAATCAGCGTCTAGATGGATTCATCTTATTTTAAGCTAAGCAATCTAAATTAAAAGCATATTTGAAATCTAAGCAACCTCCTCCTGCTTAGATTTCTTTTTTATTTCCTGTAATATCAAACCAATTCATCCGACGCATTCAATCCAAATGTGAATAGACTTTACAAATTAAATGTTATGTTATAATATTACATTAAATCAAAATAACCAGAGGATCAAATCATGCGCGCAGGTATCCATCCAGAATATCGTGAAGTGCTGTTCCATGACACCAATGCCAATGCATTCTTCGTGATTGGCAGTACGATCAAGACAGCAAATACCAAAGAACATGAAGGTAAAGTATATCCTTATGTAACATTAGATATATCCAGTGCTTCTCATCCGTTCTACACGGGTGAAATCCGTCAAGCGAGCAATGAAGGTCGTATAGCCAACTTTAATAAGCGTTTTGCACGCTTTAAACGTTAAACTTTAACTGTTGTTCAAGCCTAAGTTACCCCTCTAAACTTAGGCTTTTTTTATTTATACTATTTTGTTGATAAGATCATTTGGAAAATATAAAAACCGATCGCTAAAAAAATCACCCCGACAATAACACTGGATACCGTATAGGCCAGCGCAATGGGAAATTGACCTTGTCGAATGAGTTGAAACGTCTCTAAACCAAAACTTGAAAAAGTCGTAAAGCCACCCAGGATTCCCACCATGAGAAACAAACGCGTTTCTTGTTGCAAAATCGGATAACGTTGAGTAAAAGCAAAGAAAATGCCTGCAAGGAAACAGCCTAAAATATTGATTGACCATGTTGTCCAAGGAAAAAGGCTATGGGGTTTAGAAATCACAAAACCTGCCCCATAACGTAAGCTTGCACCAATTGCACCACCACATGCGACCAAAAGCCAATTCATATTCAAAATTCCTTAAATCTTGTTTAAATAACGTCTTGCAACAACAATAATCCGCTACTGCAGTGTTTGTGTATAAGCCCAAAGTTATCCACATTTTTCACAACAATCCGAAGTATTCTCATCGATAGGGGTCTCATTCTTTACATAAAAATTCAAAGCTGGAACCACAAATGCAAAAACATCTTGTTCTCTAACTCCCCACTGATGGAGCAGTGGACAATCAATATTGGACACTTGAGCCGCTTGAATTTGATTAAAATCAAAAGGCATTTCAATATCACCTTGTGATAATCGCTCCGGCTGATCAACCCATTCTACCCATGCATGATCTTGGTCTACCAGATAAGTAATAGCCTCACGCCACGAAGAAAAAACATTTTCCATGTTTGAGGTAAATATTGATCTGAACTGAACAGGAGAGTCGATAAAGTGCATCAAGCTCAATCTGCGTCTGAATTATATCATCCTCTCTTTTATGGACAAATTGCTGGGCATATTGTGCGGGCATCACATCACTTGCCAAACGTCCACTCAGTACATAAAGTTTCTGATCAATCACGACCTGTTCAAAAATCACTGTTTTGGCTGGTTGTTCAGGTGCGATATAAAACCGCCAATTGCTTTGTTGAGGTGATGGCATGAACTGGCGTAAATGACCTAAGAAAGAAAAACCAAAGTGTTGGTGTTGATAAGTCAAAATGGTAAAAATCGTTTTGCCCTGCTTTTCTAATAACTGCACATGACTTGGATAGCCTGAACACACCTGCTCTATATCAACCCACCAAGACAAATAAACAATATTTTCCACCTGGCTCTGTAGTTCCAAGAAAGGAATTAAGCGCATCAACATACGGCGCAAACCAAGTAAAAATGAGCATTGCGCAAAAAAAGCAATGCATTTTAAAATAATGCCCTTGGTCGGTTTTTTTAAACGATGTCGGTGCATAAGGCACGATGATTATTTCCTTCAAGCATTCGATTCTAACAAATACAATTAAAAAATAATTTATCGAGCAAAACCCACAAGGACATTACCGATCCATGAACGATCGGTTATGCTATGCGCACGATTGAATATGGAACGCTTAACTCATGGCTCAAGATTTATTGAAACAACTTCAAGCTGGCGAAGCAAAATTTACCGATGTGATCAGTTATATCGAAGCACGTTATACCCATTCACCCACCGCATTTCAAAACGGTCAACAATATAATGCTGCAACAGAAAACCAAGGCAGTGCAAAAGTTTTTTCTTTTGCTCAGTTAAATCAACTCGATCAAGCACAAACCTTGAGCTTGTTCGCAGAACATTATGCTGCTGTTTTGGCAACACCAGAAGCAACCGATCATCAAAACATTCGCCAGTTTATGCAAAATGGCTGGGATGGCATTCAATTTGATGGTGTTGCTTTAACAGAGAAATAAGAGCGATTGACATTGCATTCATCCTTATAAGCATTCACAGAATGGCTCAGCCTCTCATCGTAATAGAAAAATCAAAGGGATCAAATTGATCCCTTTATTACTACTTATGGTCGTTCATCATATTGAGGTAAACCATCGCAAATCGTATCCCACTCTGCTTTGTAGGCTGCATAAATATGCATGGTGGGTTGATGCTCCAATGCCGTGTCGAGTGTTCCAATTCTTAAACGATAGGTATCTGGGGCTTCGGCTTTAATGCTCATAATCGGCGAGCCACACTCCCGACAAAAACATCGCGTCGTTGTCGCAGTGGATGCAAACTGTTTGAGCAATTCCTCACCCTTTACGATTTTAAAATCTGCTTTTTGAATGGGTGCATTGGTCGCAAATGCCGTACCATTGGCTTTTCGGCAACGTTTACAATGACATTGGATGACCGGACCTATTTCACCATGAACTTCATAATGAATCCCACCACACAAACAACTTCCTGTATATAATTTTTCAGCAGACATTTTTGAAAATCTCACCATGTGCAAAAATGATTAGTACACCATCAAATTAGCATAAATCTCTGCGCTTAGCGGAAATAAATCCTTTTTTTTAAAATGTCCCGGAAAGATATTGATGCACACCCTCACCTGCCGCTCGACCGGTAGCAAAACAAGCTGTTAACAGATAGCCACCTGTAGGTGCATCCCAATCCAGCATTTCACCACAGCAAAATACTGACCCAAGAGATTTGAGCTGTAAATCCTGCGTCAATGCTTGTTGTTTTACACCGCCTGCGCAACTAATCGCTTCTTCAATCGGGCGGAATCCTAGTAATTCGATTTTAAGATGTTTAATCTGCTGCGCCAATCGTTCTGGATCGCTCCAGAGTGCTTTGTCGACCAATTCACGTAATAAACTGGATTTTGCTGTGTCCAAGCCTGCTTTGCGCCAAATATTGGCGGTCGACTGTTTTTTGGATGGTTGTAATTTTTGTACCAATTGTGGAGCCGTTTGATCGGGTAATAAATCCAGATACATGACCAATGGCCGATTCTGTTGAATCAGGTGACGCAATGAGCGTCCTTGCTTATAGATGAGTCCACTTTCCAAGCCATAATGGGTGATGACGATATCACCTTGCGTTTTAACCGAAGGCTCAACCCAGGCATCTACACGCTTTAAAGGCTGACCAAAGACCGACTGCATATAGTCCGACCACGGATAAACTACACCCGCATTACTGGGTTGAAAAGTTTCAATTTCAGATGAAGACAACCATTTTTGCCATGCACCATCACTGCCTAAACGAGACCATGATACAGCACCACATGCCAAAATAACCGCATCAAAGTTCCGTTCATTGATCTGATTGCTTTTTAAATCAATCATCTTCAGTTGCTGACACTTAAGCTCAATCACTTGATGGCGATAATGAAATTGAACCTGCTGCTCAAGTAAATACTTCAGCCATGCTCTTAACAGTGGTGCAGCTTTCATTTCTACTGGGAAAATCCGCCCGGAACTGCCGACATAGGATTCAATGCCTAAACTTTTCATCCACTGTTGAATCCATGCTGCATCCCATTTTCGAATCCAGGGTTTTAACCATTCCACTTGATCGTAGCGTTGAATAAATTGTTCAAACGCTTCGGCATGTGAGATATTCAGTCCCGTTTTTCCCGCCATCAAAAATTTGCGGGCAGCCGATGGTTTTTGTTCAAAAACATGAATCTCATAATTTTTATATTGGCTCAACACATCAGCAGCCATTAAGCCTGCTGGACCTGCGCCAACAATTGCAACTCGTTTAATCGACATGCGCTTGCTCTGACAGCGTTTCAACAGCCTGACCTTGACGGGGCGGCATATCATCAAAACGAGTTGAATAATGTTCAGGCTTACGAATAATCAATTGCTGGCACAGCTCACCACGTTCCAGATATTTGATTTCAAAATGTGTTCGTGCTGAATCTGATGCAATAATTTGTTTTTCATAAGGAAGTTTCCAAACCTCTTGCAACTGTTGTTCAGCTTCAGCGATATATTCGGGAATATTACTTGCCAATGTAATATTGCCATTTGGTTGCAGTCTAGAAATCAAAAACTCAAAAAAAGGCATATTCAACCAGCGTTGCGCCGGATTATGTGGTTCAGGATTTGGATAGAGAATAAAGAACTGCTGCACCTGCGCTGGATGCAATGCGTGTACAACCCAGGGCAATGCATCGGCATGGATTGGGGTTAAATTCGTTTGTCCTTCTGATTGATGCTGTTTTTGCATCGCCAAAAATTTTTCGCGTGTTCGCTCAATTGCAATCAAGCTCAAGTCCGGATGTTGCCCCGAAAATAATAATGCATGTTTGCCTTTTCCTGCCCCGATTTCAACACAAATAGGAGTATTTTCAATACGTTGAAAATCACGAGGAGCATGCATACGCTGTGCTTGAAATTGACGAATCGGCATAATCAGATCAAACTAAGAAAAATCGCTGCAAGTTTAACAATTCTTTGCAGGTTTTGCTTTTTTAAAATGAGAATTTCTGTATGCCTAAAACATTTCCTTGTCCACGATGCGGTCAACCCTCAACATGGGAAGCAAATGAATTTCGCCCATTTTGTTCTGACCGATGCAAATTGATTGACCTCGGTGCCTGGGCAAATGAAGAATATAAACTTCCAACTCAAGATGCGCCTCAAATGGACCAAAGACGCCATGAGGATGATTATGAGGATTAACCCCTCATGTGGGCTGCCCATATTCGTTCAAGCATCTTGAGCCAATTTTTAAAGCATATTTTTTCAATCAATTGATCTGAATAATTACGTTGTCGCATTGCACTGATCAGTTTGGACATGCCCATAATATCTTTGAGTTCATTACTGATCAGTGCACCATCAAAATCAGAACCAAAGCCTACATGCTCTTCGCCTAAATACAGAATGAGATATTCCAAATGATCTAAAATCATTTCAATGGGTGTATCGGTATTTCGCTGCCCGTCTGAACGTAAAAACGCCACATCAAAATTCACCCCAACCAAACCTTGACTATCATATATCGCTTTTAATTGAGTGTCGGTTAAGTTCCTTGCTTGTGGACACAATCGATAAGCATTGGAGTGGGTTGCAACAATCGGTTGCGCTAAAATCTCTGCGGTATCCCAAAAGGCTCGCTCATTCATATGAGACACATCAACAAGCAGCTTTTTATCAGCACAACGTGCAATTAAAGCTTTACCTTCAGCTGTAAGACCAGGACCTGTATTGGGAGAATGAGGAAATCCAGCATTTAAACCATGTCCGAATTGACTTGGCCTATTCCATAGTGGTCCTATACTACGTAGCCCTGCATCATAAAAGACATCCAAGAGTTCAGGATCGTGTTGTAAAGCTTCTGCACCTTCCATGTGAAGGACGATCGCCAGCTTTTTTTCAGTGATACAGTGTTCAATGTCTTCAACAGAAGTACAGATTTGAATATTGGACGAACGTTGAGTCAACTGTTGAGCTAAATCAAGCTGTTGCAAACAAATCTGTTCAATCTGTTGCTGGGTAAAGTTATCAGCACCTTGATCTAACAGCTTATTCGGATGATATTGCTTGAGATAGTCGAATGGTGGCAGAAAAATAGCAAAAAAGCCGCCTGCAAAACCCACTTTTTGACAGCGGTTTAAATCCAGATGTCCAGGCAATTGCTGATGGATAAAAGCATCGACAGGATCATGGTCATCAGATAACCACAGTCGTGTTAAAGCATCATTGTGACCATCAAAAATTGGCATTGAATCAGTGTGCATACTGAAGATCTCGCTCAAATCATTGATCTGAAATGTTTAGAACGGAAATCTGATTATTCATTCGTTTAGAATTTTTACTATTGCGAAAAATCAAATTACTGAGGGAAACATCCTGTTCACTGTCTGCCCGTGCTTGTTCAATCAAATGATGATACGGTGACTTGGCACAGACTGGATCAGCATCAGATGCATGCCCCGTTAACATATAGGCTTGGCAGCGACAGCCACCAAAGTCACGGTCTTTATCAGGACATGTGCGACAACCTTCAGGCATCCAAGCATCTCCACGATATTGGTTAAAAGCCATGGATTCATACCAAATTTTTGCTAAAGATTGTTGACGGATATTCGGAAAAGTCATCGGTAACTGACGAGCCGCATGACAGGGTAGCGCCAGACCATCTGGTGCTATCGTCAAGAATATTTTCCCCCAACCGTTCATACATGCTTTTGGGCGCTCTTCATAATAGTCAGGTACCACAAAAATAAGTTTACAGGGATGATTTTGCAGACGTAATTTTTCTCGATACACATTGGTAATTTTTTCAGCACGTATCAATTGTGCCTGAGTGGGTAATAAATACTGACGATTTAAAAAAGCCCAACCATAAAACTGACAAATTGCTAGTTCGACTGTATCCGCATTCAATTCTAGGCAAAGCTCAATCATCTGTTCGATCTGATCGATGTTATGCCGATGAATGACAAAATTTAGCACCATGGGATATGCATATTTTTTTATGATACGGCACATGTTGTATTTTTGTTCAAAAGCATCTTTTGAACCTGCCAATGCATCATTTACCAGTGGATCACTTGCCTGAAAACTCACCTGTATATGATCAAGACCCGCTTGTTTTAAACGACTCACTCGTTGTTCCGTCAAACCCATCCCCGAAGTGATGAGATTGGTATAAAAACCTTGTTGATGTGCATGTGCAACTAATTGATCTAAATCTTGACGAACCAAAGGCTCTCCACCAGAAAAGCCCAGTTGCACAGCACCCAGTTGACGAGCCTGATCAAAAACATCACACCATTCTTTTGTCGTCAGTTCATTTTTATGTTGTGTATAGTCTAAAGGATTGGAACAATATGGGCACTGTAATGGACAACGATAGGTTAACTCCGCCAATAACCATAAAGGTAGTCCAATATCCATCGTCATTTAAAATCAATCCAGTATTTTTGTTGAGCAACCAACATAAAATCAACAACATCACTGTCTATTTCAGCAACATCACCAAATTGTTGTTTTAAATAAGCAGTAATGTCTAAAATGCTATTTTTTCCATCAATACACTGCCCAATTGCGCCAGCACTTTCATTTAACTTGATCATGCCTTCAGGATATAAAATAACAAAACTATTTTGTGCCGGTTCAAATTGAAAACGATAGCCAGAGCGCCAAATAGGAATAAGGTTTTGATCAAGTTGTTTACTGCTCATCGAAATAATCCTTTATGCCAGACTGGTTCTTTAGTCACAGTATGATAAGGGGCTTGATTGTGTATATAAGCCAAAGTTAAAGCATCTAAAATGCTCCATAAAACATCCAGTTTAAACTGTAGTATTTCCAGCATTCGTTGCTGTTGTTGATTACTGGTGAATGAATCCAGTGTAATCGTTAACCCATGCTCGACATCTCGTCGGGCTTGACCTAATCGAGCGCGAAAATATTGATATCCCTTATCATCAATCCAAGGATAATGTTTTGGCCATGAATCTAACCGCGATTGATGTATTTTAGGGGCAAATAATTCAGTTAATGAACTGCTCGCGGCTTCCCGCCATGACGCTCTACGTGCAAAGTTGACATAAGCATCTACAGCAAAGCGTACCCCTGGGAGAACCAGCTCTTCAGAAATCACCTGTTCACGTCGAAGACCTACAGCTTCGGCCAAACACAACCAAGCCTCTCGTCCCCCACCATCTGGATACTCACCATCCTGATCAATCATTCGTTGAATCCACTCCTGACGTACCCGTTGATCTGGACAATTTGCCATGATCGCAGCATCTTTAAGGGGAATATTAATTTGATAATAGAAACGATTTGCAACCCATGCCTGAATTTGCTGTTGGCTCGCTTTCCCTTCCGCCATCATGACATGAAACGGATGATGAATATGGTAATACTGTCCTTTTTCTATAATCGCTTGTTTAAATTCTTCTGGTGTCAACGCTTTTGGTATTTGATTCATAGGGCATCTTATTAAAGTTCAATGTACATTCCGTCATAAGCCACATCTACTCCATTAGCTTGAAGTTCAGCAAATTGAACGGAGTTCTCATTTAAAATCGGATTGGTATTATTAATATGAATCAGTATTTTTTTTACGGCTGAAAGCTGATTCAAATAAGACAATGATCCACCTTCACCACTGATGTACAGGTGTCCCATTTCCCTTCCAGTTTTAACACCTACGCCACATTTTTGCATCTCATCATCTGTCCAAAGCGTCCCATCAATCATCACACAATCTGAGTTCCTCATCGTCTCCATAATCATGTCATCAATTTTCCCAAGACCAGGCGCGTAAAATAACTGCTTTTGTGTTTTTTGGTCTTTAATAATTAAAGCAATATTGTCCCCCTCATGCGGATCATGGCGATGAGGTGAGTATGGCGGAGCCGCACTTTGAATCAGCAAGGGAATGAATTGCAAATGCTTGAAGCGATCCATTCGAAAAGCGTGTTTCGGGTCAATCTGGCGATATTGCAGTCCACCATTCCAATGCTTCAATATATTAAATACGGGAAAACCCAAACTGAGGTCTTGATAGACCATTTCAGTACACCATACAGAAATTGGACATCCTTCACGTAAACTAAGAAGCCCTAATGTATGGTCAAGTTGACTGTCCATCAGAATGACATCGCTAATACCAGTATCACGTAATTTACGCGCTGGTTGGGCAGCCTTAAAATCAAATAATTGCTGGCGAATATCGGGAGAAGCGTTTAACAATATCCAGTCCGTGCCATTTTCAGAAATGGCAATCGAAGATTGTGTTCGAGCTTTGGCTTGAATCGTGCCTTTGCGGATACCATCACAATTAACACAATTGCAATTCCATTGTGGAAATCCGCCACCTGCAGCTGAACCCAATATATAAATATACATAGAAATAAGATCTGATGATAAAGATATAAGCCCCAGATCAAGACTAGGGCTTATTTTGGTTCGAAGATAAAATAATCAACGGGCTTCAAAGTACATGGTCACTTCAAAACCAATTCGTAAGTCAGTAAAAGCTGGTTTTATCCATTGCATAAAATTTTTCTCCAAATTCAATTCTTATTTAAAAAATTAACACCTGATTCAATGCAACAGCATTGTCTAAATTTTATTCTAAATAAAAATGCTACCCTTGTAGACCCTGTTTAGTTAATATTTTGTTCGATAGTCGTTATCATTAAAAATGAGCAGAAACTATTCATCATGCCCGATGAGGGAAATCAAAATCCGAAATTAAGACAGTTTCTATTTTATATTTTTGAGTGAATGTAACGCCCTTGTTCTGATTAAACAGTTTTTTATAATTTAAACACAATTGACATATATATTTCACAATAAACGCCTACTTTTTAACACACGCTTAGTTATATGATCATTGCGTGTTTAATGTCACATTTTCCATATAAAAAATTAAAAAATAGTTTCATTGAAACTCAACTGGAGTATCACAAGATGTATATAGGTTTAAAAGTTTTTGTCACGATATTAGCCATTTTATGTGTGTTTTTTACCACGCTAGGCATTTATGCACTGGATGCATCACTGATTATTATTGGAGTCCTCTTTGCAGCTTCAATTCTACTGATTGTCTTAGAAGCACAAAACCGATCAGCCAATCCTTTTATAAAACGTTGATACTTCATCGTCTCATAAATAGAAAATGAAAGAACATGAGCCCATTCATTGCGTTATCCGACACTGACTGAGCTGTATTTTATGAGACATCAAGTTTAGGGAGACACTTAGCCTGCTTTACTTGCCACAAATGGATTATATTGTTTTTCAAAACCAATTGTACTCATAGGGCCATGCCCTGAAATAAATTGGGTGTTGTCGGGCAAACTAAAGCATTCACGCTGAATTGAATCAAGTAATTGCTGATGATTGCCTTTTGGAAAGTCTGTGCGACCAATTGAGCCTTTGAACAACACATCACCCGTCCACAGAACCGCATGTTTTGCATTGTAAAAGATGACATGACCCGGTGTATGACCCGGCGCAAAACGAACTTCAAATTCCTCCTGCCCTAATTTCAGTGTTTCACCACCTTCAAGCCACTGATCAACGTTCACTGGTTCAGGAATAGGAAAGCCATAACGAGCAGATACGTCTTGAATCATATCTAACCAGAATTGATCTTCTTTATGGGGACCAATCACGGGCACATTCCATACTTTAACCAGTGCCCCCACAGCCCCAGCATGATCCAAATGCCCATGTGTTAACCATAATGCTTTTACTGTCAAACCCAGCGCTTCAACCTCTTGTTTTAATTTTTCAGGTTCACCGCCTGCATCGATCAATACCGCTTCTTTTGTTTCTGAGTCCCAAACAATGGAACAGTTTTGAGCAAATGCCGTTACGGGTACAATTTTAACTTGTAACATAATAATTTTCCTAAAAGAGTAGAATTTGTTGACATTTCAACCATGCATTGGATTATCTGTTCACAACATAAACCAGGCAGACAATGATGAAGTATCAACAGACTCTAAGCCTGCAACTGTACCTTTAAAGCATCCAGTTGCGCCTCTAACAAATGCCCCAATAGATCAATATGATCGGCACGAGTATTCAATGCAGGAATATAGGCATAATGCTTGCCACCCGCTTGCAAAAATAATTCAGCATTTTGAATGGCCAATTCTTCCAATGTTTCTAAACAATCTGCTGAAAATGCCGGACTAAGGATTTGTACAGATTCTACTCCTTGCTCCGCCCATTGTTGCAACAATTGATCCGTATAGGGTTTCACCCATTCCTGTTTGCCAAAACGAGATTGAAAGCTTATCGCCCAATCATCATCATTGAGCTGAAGTGCTTGAGCAACCTTTTGTGCCGTAACTCGACAACGGTCTGCATATGGATCACCTTTATCAGCATACGGCTGTGGAATACCATGGAAAGACATCAATAATTTTGTCGCTTGACCATGTTGCTGCCGGTAATCACGGACACTGTTGGCTAAGGCCTGAATATATAAAGGATGTTGATAATAATCCCGAATAAAACTTAGACCCGGAATATTTCGTTGCCTGAGCAGCCACTTTGCAACGACATCGTACAACGGAGCTGTGGAGGTTGCGGAATACTGCGGAAATAAAGGAAAAAGAATAATATGATCATAAAGCTGTGTCTCAGCTTCACGCAGCACAAGATCAATACCCGGACGACCATATGTCATTGCAGGAACAATGGTTAAATCAAAATCAGTATTGAATGGGCTCAATTTCTGTTGAAGCCCTCGTACTTGTTCAAATAAGATTTCCCGCATCGGTGAATCATCAGCCCATACCTGCGCATAAGCTTCCGCTACACGCTTGGGGCGAAACGGCAGTACAAAAGCATTTAAGATAATTGCCCACAAAAGCTTGGGAATTTCGATTACACGCTGATCCGATAAAAACTGCTTTAAAAAAGCCCGAACCGCAGGCGCTGTTGGTGCATCTGGTGTCCCAAGATTGGCAATAACTATCAGGACTTTAGGTTTGGATAAAGACATTTTTACTCTGTTTGCACAATACCATAATCTCTAAATATCAGCTTACCAGAGTCAATCTATAAACAGAATTTTTATCTGCATATTGACACTGCGTACACTTAAAAAATAGAAGAACGATGACTGATACGTTGTGAATTTTCCAGTAATTTGACACATTTATCGGTCATTTGCCATAACATGCGCTGACGGTCATCTCGTCCGACAGGGACAATCCATTCATTTTGACGGACTTGTTGCTTAATCGTATGTAAAGAACGTACATTGATCTGTGCTCTAGAAACGGCATGCGCACGCGGCATGACCACTTGTGCATCTGTCAGACCTGTATTATTTAAATAGTCATTGAGTACTTTGGAGAAAAAATCCTCAGGTGTCGGTTTCCTGAATTCAACAGATAATATTTTTAATAACTCCGCCCAAGTCATTTCACGTGCTGGAGAAAGCTCCCTAAAATTACCATCTTGATAAGCATGCATACGGTAATCGAAGTTAAACACTTCATGCAGTGAAACTTTTGGTAAAGTTAAAAATGGATCTGCTGCTTTCTGACCATGCTCAACTGAAACCTGCGCCAATTTTGATTTTAAACGATCGATCTCATCTTGCAAAACCTGAATATTTTGAGGTCTTACCCAACCTACAACAGGATAACGCTCCAGCATTTGAGGCATATAAGAACGCACGGCTAACTCTAAATCTCTCAAGGTTCGATAAGTCACCACTTGCTCAACTTCTTTTTGTAGCTGATGGCGAAATTCATTAAATTTGCCTTTTAAGATTGCACTTTCTTCTTTTAAATGTGATTCACGAGACTCTGGATTTTCATGCATAAACACAATAATTGGCTTCTGCTTGGTCACTGCATAAATATATTCCAGATGTAAATAACTTACCCCTGAAACAGACTGCTCACCATATTGGCTACCCAATAACAACAGCACATAATCACAATCATCAATCTGACGACGAGCAAAAGCAGTACTTAAAGGTGTACGTTGCTCTAACCCCCAGGAAAAGAACCCCATCCCAATCAATGTTTGAGACACAACCATTCGTTCTGGCTGCATTTCTTTGCCAGATGTTGTAATAAAAACTTGATAACGTTTATCGAGCATAGGTTAACCCATTCTTGTCATACTCAACTTAAGTCCATCCTTGAGCTTTAAGTAGAATATGCCCTACACTTATTAAAAAATATTAAATCTTTCTAATATTGAAAGAATTAGCCGAGTTTTTCAACAATATTTTCGATAGACCATGTAATTTCCGGCTGTATGAGATGCTTGAGGACACTTTCTAATTCTTTGGCATTCTGTCCACTCACAAAACACTGTAACCGAACAGCTGCTCCTTGCGAATCAGTCGATATTAACTCATTTTTCAATAATATACGTGCCGTTTGTCGCGCAACTGCCAAGCCTGAATCAATTAAGCTTAATTGAGCACCGTAAAGCTCTTGAATACTTTGCTTTAAATACGGGTAATGAGTACATCCCAAAACCAAATAATCTGCACCTTTCGCAACCGCAGGATCCAAGACCTTTTGTAAGCTTTGCTTACACTCTAGCGTGTTATAACGTCCAGATTCAACCAGCGGAACCAAGTCTAAATTGGTAATGGTGAGTACCTCCACTTTGGCAGGCTCTGCAAAGCGTTGAATCACATCTTTAATCAGTTGCCCTCGAAAAGTTGCAGGTGTTGCCAACACTGAAACCACTTTAGACTGGCTTTGTAAAACTGCTGGTTTTAATGCGGGAACCAATCCCACAATAGGAAAGTTTTCACCATAATGATCACGTAAATAATCGAGACTAAAAGCAGATGCCGTATTGCAAGCGACAACCGCAATTTTACAGCCTTGGCGATACAGCCATTCAATCGCATGCGCTGTTAATTCGCGAATATTTTGATCGGTTCGTGGACCGTAAGGGACATGCGCTGTATCTGCATAGTAAACAATACGTTCATTCGGCAGATAATTGGCAATCTCTTGTGCAATTGAAAGCCCGCCAATTCCTGAATCAAAAATCCCAATAGGTGCATTTGCCAAAGCTTTTGGCATGGGATTTTCTAAAGGATACAGAGGAAGAATAGCGCTCATTTGATCCACTATGGATAGGTGTTGAAAATAATTAACTAGCTTAAACCTCAAGTGCCTAATTGCAAGTGCAAATCACCACTTTGTAAAGACAAAATGGTATCTCCTTGATCATTTTCAAGTAAGGTTCCGTACTCAATCAAGTGAAAAAAAGCATTGCGTTGAATCAAGGCATTTATACCAAAACGAATATGTACATAAGGTCTCAGCTCACCTTGATATTCGCGCATAAAAATAGCATGTTCCGCATCCACCAAACATATGTCTTGATTGGTGGTTGTGACCTGTAAATAGGTCTGCCCATCGATCACGACTTGGTCAACCTGATTCACCAATAATGGTTCGTCTTCAACCTCGATTTCAATCTGCTCAACCGGCGTTTTTAAATAGAATTTTCCCTGTTCTTTCCAAAGCACTTTTGTAAACAGATCCAATAGCGCTTGACGCTTAATCAATTGACCTTCATGCCACCATTCGCCATTGGCTTTTACCCTCAAATCCATTTTGCCACAATGCTTTGGTTGCCATTGCTCTAAAGGAGGTATTGACCTTTTGTGACCCACCTGTACACCTTTTAAGTATTGTGCAATAGACATTAAGTTTTTATTATCAGAATCAGGCTGATTTTGAGCCGCTGATGTTGAATTATTTTGATTTACCATGGTTTATGCCTTGCTGACTAAAAAATAATACGACTCAGCCAATTGGCTAGATTAAGGTTTATAACTATACTAGCGCAAAATATATTATTGGTACGAGCGTTAATTCGTATCACGGAATTTTTAGAACACTCATGGCAGCACCGATTTATTAATTCCCAATAAATGCTCACGGTTGCCACCCTTAGAAATATGAGGAGTCCTACATGGAACACATCGAACGCGAATCGATGGAGTTTGACGTAGTGATCGTAGGCGCAGGTCCTGCGGGTCTTTCTGCTGCGATTAAAATTCGTCAATTGGCTATTGAAAACAACCTTTCAGATCTTTCTGTCTGTGTGGTTGAAAAAGGCTCTGAAGTTGGTGCGCATATCCTTTCTGGTGCTGTACTTGAACCTCGTGCAATCAATGAACTTTTCCCCAACTGGAAAGAGGAAGGTGCACCTTTAAACGTGCCTGTGACTGAAGACAAGACTTATTTCCTGATGTCTGCTGAAAAGTCTCAAGAAGCACCGCATTGGATGGTTCCTAAAACCATGCACAACGATGGCAACTATGTCATTTCATTGGGTAATGTTGTTCGTTGGTTGGGTCAAAAAGCTGAGGAATTAGAAGTTTCTATTTTCCCGGGCTTTGCTGCTTCAGAAATTCTTTATCATGAAGATGGTTCTGTAAAAGGGATTCAAACCGGTGATATGGGCGTTGGTAAAGATGGTGAACCGACGCATAACTTCACGCCTGGTTATGAACTTCATGCCAAATATACGATTTTTGCAGAAGGTTGCCGTGGACATCTCGGTAAACGTTTAATTGCAAAATACAACTTAGATCAAGATGCCGATCCGCAACATTACGGTATCGGGATTAAAGAACTTTGGGAAATCGATCCTGCAAAACATAAACCAGGTTTGGTGATGCATGGTTCAGGTTGGCCGCTTGCTGAAACTGGTTCGTCAGGGGGTTGGTGGTTATATCACGCTGAAAACAACCAAGTCACTTTGGGTATGATTGTCGATTTATCTTATGAAAATCCACATATGTATCCATTTGCTGAAATGCAACGTTGGAAAACCCATCCACTGATCAAGCAATATCTTGAGGGTGGCAAACGTATTTCTTATGGCGCACGTGCTGTTGTAAAAGGTGGTCTAAACTCACTGCCGAAATTGACTTTCCCGGGTGGATGCCTGATTGGTGATGATGCTGGTTTCTTAAACTTTGCAAAAATCAAAGGCTCTCATACCGCAATGAAATCAGGTATGTTGTGTGGTGAAGCTGTATTTGAAGCAATCCAAGCAGGTCATGCAAAAGGTGGTGATTTAGCCATTGCTCGTGTGACTGAGGGTGAAGACTTGTTTGCGAAAGAGTTGACTGCCTATACAGACAAATTCAACAACAGCTGGTTAAAAGAAGAATTGCATCGTTCTCGTAACTTTGGCCCTGCTATGCATAAATTCGGTTTATGGATGGGTGGCGCATTTAACTTTATCGACCAGAATATCTTTAAAGTTCCATTTACTTTACACGATCTTGTGCCTGACTTTAGCGCATTGAAAACTGTAGATGCTTCTACCTTTAAACCGAACTATCCAAAACCAGATGGTAAATTGACTTTTGACCGTTTGTCTTCTGTATTCGTTTCTAACACGGTACATGAAGAGAATCAGCCAGCGCATTTAAAACTGACTGACCCGACGATTCCTGTGAATGTCAACTTACCGAAATGGGATGAACCTGCTCAGCGTTACTGCCCTGCCGGTGTTTATGAAATCATGGAAAATGATGATGGTTCTAAGCGCTTCCAGATTAACGCTGCAAACTGCGTTCACTGTAAGACGTGTGATATTAAAGACCCTTCTCAAAACATCACTTGGGTAACACCTGAGGGTGGTGGTGGTCCTAACTATCCAAATATGTAAATCAATAAACCCGCTTCGGCGGGTTTATTATTTATACATCAACATTTAATGTATCGTAAGAATCAATTAATTAAAAGCATGATATAAATAAGAAATATAACTAATGAACATTCAAAAATTTAAAAACGTTAGGATTTTGATAATCTTTGTTGATGCTGTAACCAAGCTTTTGCATTTTATTCTCAGATCTATCTCTTTCAATCTTCCATTTATTCAAATCATTAGACAGTAATGTGTTCCAATCTTTATCTCTAATTTTCTCATCATATTGGTAAAAATAATGAGAAAAGAAAGTAACGAAATCCAAATGAATTTTCACATCATCAATAGATTCACGAAAATTTATCGTTAAGATGACATTGTTTTTATAAAATCTAAGAGGTTGACGTTTTAAATCACTCGAATACTTCTCCCATTTTTCTTCACTATCTAAATAAAAACCATCCAAACTCCCGAGATAGTTAGGTATTTTATTATTCGCTTCAAATGATTGCTTTCCAAATATTCTTGGCTCAGACTCGAAGTAAAAGACTTTCCAACCATTTTTATTCAATTGCTTTACAATTCCCTCATAAGCAAGGTAACTACTTTTTTCATTAATTTTTTTGGACTCTATATTGCTCATATCAAAACCTATATCTGTAACTCCTTGCTTTGAATAGTTAGTATCTAATACAAAAACTAGATTTTCTAAATGATTAAAAACTAAAACTGTATGGTCATATCCATCTTTTAAATTTAACTTAAGCTTTCTTTCTTGGTTAGTATCTAAATTTGGTCTTATAAAACCTACACTTGCACCTGAACTATATTGTGAAAAAAATTTAGCATTATTACTAATTAAATTTTCTCTAGAAGCTCCAACAACAACACTAATAATATAATCCGATTCATTCATTTTCTTTTCTTCCTGTTGACTCATCGTCTCTGAGGATGAATCACATGCTGTCAAACTGGATATTAGTGTGATTGCCAAAATTTGGATCATTTTATTTGAACTCATTATGATTCTCGACTTAAATTATTGGCAATTTTTCAGTTACGTTGGCATTACTCATATATCTAAATTACTCTCAATATAACAATGGTACTTTTACTTAGCTATAAGTTATAAATATCTAAAAGTAGAATGAGCACTTTTTTTATTTATGAAAAAAATTTAATAAAAAAACTCTTTGTCTTTAGTCACATAATTAGATCTCCATGAATTAAAAGTGTGCATATGAAATGTAAAAAACCTTATAAAATGTTATCTAAATTTTCAATTTGATCTTCATTAAGATCTGTCAAAAAACGATTATATCCCGACCAACTTCCCATTGAGTTGCACTCCAGCACACTAATGAGTTTTTGATTTTTTTTAATCTGTAAAGCAGGATATCCTTTAATTGGAATGCTTAATGAATAGTAGTAATTACTTTTGTTAAAGAAAAAAATATCATTACCCATGACTACCTGATTAATTTTATTATTCCTGTTTTTACTATCATCAACCCGATATGACATTTCTATTTTTTGAGGTTTTCCAAATCGGTATTCTAAAAATTTATTTGTTTTACCACAAAATGAAATTTCTTTTTTCCCTGTTTGACAGGAAAAATAAATTTCTTCGCCTTTTAAACACAATGATTTTGCGTTGAGACTTGAACAACTTAATACTGCAATAATTAAAATAAATAATGATTTATTCATTACACACCATCCAATAATACTATCTTAGCATTTCTAGTTTCTCTTAATCGCCCCTCCCAATCTATGTAACCACCATTGATTGCATATGTCACGGATTTAGAAAGTTTCAACTCATTTTGTATATCAGAAGCACTGACTGCTAAAAAGTGTATTTACTGCTTTTCGGTGTGTATATGAATAGTCTCAATTCCTATCTTCCTGATAACAAAAACAATCTTTCTATGCTATTTGATTTACGCTAGTCTTAGTCAATGTTTAAATAATGCTCTGCTTTTAACAATATGATAAATCAAAAAATAGTTTCATTTTTTTTACTTTCCAGCCTGACACTCTCTGCTTGTGCAAAAACACCTTCTGAATCCAAACCCACAGAGGATACAGCACAACAAACGCATACTTCACCAAGCAGTGATCCAAATCTTAAAACTGAAATCAAACAGCTTATTGAACGAAACCAAAAAAATATCGTCACGATCCAAGGTGGTTCTTTCATTATGGGAGATTTTGCCATGATTACACGTGAACTTGAGCGTACCGTTCCTGATAGTATGGCAGTCAAAAACCACAGAGGAAATGTAGAAAAACCAACGTATGACACCTTTATCGGTTATTCACATAATCCAAATAATTAACCAACACATAAGATGGCCTAGGACAGTTTTAGAATGATCAACAATGAGGTTATATTACAAGATTATTAGATCTACCTAAAAGCCGATCATTTAAAAGAACCTGATTGTTTGAACGACTATCAAAGCCAGATGGTAAATTGACTGATCCAACAATTCCTGTCAATGTCAACTTGCCAAAATGGGATGAACCTGCTCAGCGTTACTGCCCTGCTGGTGTATATGAAATCATGGAAATGATGGTGGTTCTAAACACTTCCAGATTAACGCAGCAAACTGCGTTCACTGTAAGACTTTTGATATTAAAAATCTTTCTCAAAACATCACTTGGGTAACACTTGAGGTGTGGTGGTGGTCCTAACCATCCAAATATGTAAGTCAATAAACCCGCTTCGGCTGGTTTATTTATGCTGATTAAAAACAACTACTAATCTAACATAGCTTATTTGATCTTCAATTTTATTCATTGTGGAGTAAAATTCATAAGTAATAAATGGTTTTTTTTGATTAACAAAAACATGCTTATATAATAAATTTGGACTATATGGACTAGAATAAAGTGAAGATCCTTCTTTTACAGACTCAGAATATTTAAAGATGATATTATTATCTCTAAGTAAATTAACATCTACATTTATGGCTTTTTTAAATACTGGCTGATTTGATGGCGAGAAAATAAATTCATATTTATTATTCCTATCATTTAAATTGAGAACCTGAATTTTAGCTGGATAGCCAAACTTATTTTTAGATAAAACATATACTCCGTGGTCAGTTACAGTTCCATCTTTTAGCACATGTACTTTTAAAGGTCCTTCAAAAAAAAGACTACTATTCCATTTTTCTGTTTCACCCACTCTTGTGATTTCATTTATCAAAACAATAGTATTATCAATCATAATCTTATCCATCGGTCTAGAGTTTACTACAGAACTGAAAATTAAAAAAAATAAGAGGCTAATAAGCTTTGAATAATTCATTATCTAACCATTAAAATATGAATAAATTTTTAGAGGGTCTTCATGCCCCTCGATTAAGAACCAATCCGTAGTATTTACTGGATCAAATTCAGGAACCATAACACCATAGCCCATACTATTAGCTGAAGGTGTTCTTAAAAATATGTATATTTCAAATTTTCATTCTCTTTATCATTATCTAACTTAAAAGCAGCTAATAGCTCTTTTGCCTTTCCTACATTTGGATATTCAGGATAACTATAATATTTTAAATTAGAATTGGATAAATGCTCATTCCAAGCAAAAGGACATATAGCTTTTTTGGATATACCATACATTTTTACATAACCATAAGCATCAGAAATTTATCATTTAAAATACTTGAAAGAATTCTATAAGCTTCTTTTGCGCAGGTTTCATTAGTCATCGCACGATATTTTTTATCATTTACTACTTTTGCTCCCATTCACTTATTCATGAAAATGGAGATACTATTGATATCAGTAAAGGAAATGCATTTCGCTGTGTATATGAATAGTTCCAATTCCTGTACTCCTGATAACAAAACGATCTTCCTATGGAATAAAATTTAAGCTATGCTTAAACCATATTCAAATAACATTATGATTCAAAAAGATATAATGCAAATAAACCTAATCGCTCTTTTACTTTCAAGTTTAGCCTTATCCGCTTGTGCAAAAACACCCTCTGAATCCAAACCCACAGAGGATACGGCACAACAAACACATACGTCACCAAACAATGATCCAAATCTTAAAACTGAAATCAAACAACTTATTGAACGAAACCAAAAAAATATCGTCACGATCCAAGGTGGTTCTTTCATTATGGGAGATTTTGCCATGATTACACGTGAACTTGAAAGCACTGTTCCTGATAGCATGGCTGTGAAAAACCCTAAGGGAAATGTAGAAAAACCCTCGTATGACAGCCTTATCGGTTATTCACATAATCCAAATAATAAACCACCACATAAGGTAGTCTTGGACAGTTTTAAAATGACCAACAATAAGGTCACGTTACAAGATTATTTGATCTACCTAAAAGCCACCCATCAAGAACAACCCAAGTATGTAAATCGTTATCCTAAACAAATTTTTCATAAGCTGCCTGCAGGTGCCAATTGGTACAATGCACAAAAATATTGTCAATGGTTAGGCAGTCAAATCGGTGAAAGTATGGATTTACCCACTGAAGCACAGTGGGAATATGCTGCACGGAATCGTGGGCAATATGTACTTTATGCCACCAATGACGGTACCATGAAAAATGGTAAAAATATCTCCAGTTATGTACAATTAGAAGCCAATAAAACAAAATATGGATATCAAAGATCTGGACATTTACCTGTGCTTGGTGAGGTTCCCGCCAATCCCTTGGGATTGTATGATATGGTGACCAATAATAATGAATGGGTCCGCGATTGGTACAGTGAAAATTATTATGCGCAATCCCCAATTCATAACCCTACAGGTCCTGAAAAAGGCGAATTCAAGGTGATGCGCAGCGCTTTTCCTCAAGGCGGAGACAATGCTTCTGCAGGAGATGGTATGAATATAAATCGACAAAAATTAACCCCATCCTCAATTGTTCAGGAAAATGGAGATACTATTGATATCAGTAAAGGAAATGCATTTCGCTGTGTATATAAATAATTCCAATTCCTATACTCCTGATAACAAAAACGCTCTTTCTATAGAATAAAGTTTAAGCTATGCTTAAACCATATTTAAATAACACTATGATTCAAAAAGATATACTGCGAATAAACCTAATCGATTTTTTACTTTCAAGTTTAGACTAGTATACTTTTTTGGGTAAATTTAACTTAACCAACTGACCATCATTTTTTAAATCTGTTACACCTTACATTTAAATTCAATTATTTAAAATGAAATTAAAAATCGAACCAAATAATAAGACCCAACTAATCACACTAAAAATAAAAAAAATTGTTAAAAAATTATAATTATTTTTTATAAAATCCAACAATTCTGATTTCGAAAAATTATTCATGACAATATTATGCTTTTCATCATAAAATGGTATTTTACCACTCACCTTATAAAATATATTATATTGCACATACATCGCAAAGAAAAACAATTGAATTTCAAATATCTCAAAAAATAAAAATAATCTTTGTTAGAAATTTTAGATTTAATAAATTCATTTCTATTCATAAAACTTACAGAGTAAATATAACTAAAAATATAAATAACAAGACTAATAATTAAAAAAATAAAGTTTAAATTCATTATTTAAACAACCCCACACTTAAATAATACAATTTAACTACTCATCAAAAAACCTAAGTCAAGGCTCAGTTCTTCACTAGACTCTCCAAAGACAAAATTAATAGCAAGATTTTATTCATTAAAAATATCTTTCACATATTTATTTATCGTCTATGAGGGTGAAATATATGATGCTGCCAAACTAGATTTTAGTGTGATTATCAAAATCCAAACAATTATCAGCATATTTATATTATAAAAATAACTTAATTTTATTTACTTCAAGACTACCAAATCGTATTTTTTTCTAAAATTAATATTTCCACCATATGCATTTCTTGTTTGCCCTTCTATTATAATTTCATATTTCCCCATTTTAACAGGAACACCTTTAACTTCTATTCTATTATCACTATAAGGGGGATCTCCAATTCCAGTATTTAAAACCAATCCAGACTCTTTTGTTATATTACTATCAACAAATAATTCATCTACCAATATTACTTTTTCAATTTCAATTTTAACATTATAAGGCTCTCCTACTGAAGCTTTTGGTAATTTATCAGGTGTGATACTTGGAGTATTAGTGCAGCCTAATATAATAAAAGCTGACAATAAAATTAAAAATATATTTTTCATACTGATCCTAATTCAATTTCTTTTCGACGACGATAAACCAATACAAATTACTAGAAAAAAAACTCAGTTCTTGATCTTTAATTTTTTGATTACTTCCCCAAGTCGCACAATAAGCTGATACTATTTCATTATGTTGAGTTGAGGAAGTAACTAATTGTCCGTTTTTTGTTTTAATATTATCTGTAAATACAACCCAATGCGAAGGACCTCTAGCTTTAAGTTTAGTAAATCGAGGAATTTCTGGCTGTCCTTCTACAATAGCCCCCATTGTTAATGCTATCAAATAATGATTTTGCATTGAAAATGCATTTGCTTTTATTAAGCTTTCAACACGACTACTATAATTTCTTTCAGTATAGACTATTTTATAACCAATATTCTTTAACCAGCGCTCCATATCTGATGGTAGAGTAAATGCTGTAAAACCATTAAAACTATCACCAATAATACTTTGACTTTCAGCTGTATTATAATCAAATACTGAGTTTTCTGAATCTCTCAAACTTCCCATTGTTATCCAATCTACTGGTGAAATTCTTGGATTTAAAGTTACCTTATTATTAACACCTTTATTTTCCTTATAAAAACCTTGCACTTTTCTAGCACCGTCTAAAGAAGGTTTAATATTTAGATTATTAACCTTTACCTCTCCCTTCTCCCACAACTCTTTTACTATTTTAGCATATATTTTCTTATCGCTATTTAAAACACAATAAAAAAATGCAGCTGGACCACATAAATATGTACTACGTTGGTTTGGATACGGATCTTTTATCCTACTGTATAAACTTGTCTCAACACGTTCTTTAGTAAAAGGATCATTTGGATTCCCAGGAGGATATTTTTCTTCAATAAAAATTCTATTTGATGGTAGTTTCACTTCCACAACATTTGGATTGTTAGGTTGTGTCTGTTTCGTAATATTGTTTGTCTCTTTATATTTAACAATATCCAACTTAACATTGTATCTATCTTGAGAGCTAAACTCTTCAATTCTATTCGCACTCAAATATCTTTTAATAACATGAACTTCAGCACCATTTTTAGAAATTCTAAATAAATCAAAAATTAATATACATTCTTTTAATTTAGCAGGATCATTAACAACTATTTTTAAGATATGTGTTCTAAAATTTTTAGTTGACTTAATCAATAAGTTTTTTGCATATGGTAATATTTTATTATTGCTCTGATCTAAATAGTTAACATTTTTAACAGGATCATAGACCCGTAATGAATACCTCAAATCATTAATATCAACATTAGAATCCAAAGAAACATATGGATAAAAATCAAAATTAGCCATTATCTATCTCATCAATATTTATAAACTCATCATTTATTAAATGTAAATCCACTTTTTCAGGTTGAATTGTTGTTACTGTTTTAGTATAACCATTCTCATCTGTCATACCCTCCACCCTACTTCCATTCTCTAAGAAAAAATAATATTTCATATTTCTTTTAATATTTCCGTCATCATCTTTCACCAACATTTTCAAATCATATGAATTTCTATCACCTATTTTAGGTAAACTAATATTAGAACTAGTAACTTTCGCACCACCTAAAAACTTATGTTGTCCAGCTTTGACTTCAAACTTACCTGGCGTGGTTGGTAAAACACCTGCTCCACTTATCTCAATTTTTGTACCATCAGCAATTAGCACAATTTTCTTACTGGCGATAAATTCAATACGATCTTCTGTCGAAATGATTTGAATGCCTTTTCGGGCGATCAAATCTGCGCTATCCCCTTGGGCTTGGATCTCGACTTTTCCCTTTCCTGCATAAAGCCTTGCGCCTTCCTGTGCCGCAAACATACTGATCTTGTTTTGTGCATGCACCAACAAATTCTTTTGTGTGCTCAGATTGATGCTATCCCCTGCACTAAGACTGATTTGTTTATCAGCAGAAAGATGAATGTCTTCATTGCTTGATAATGCAATTGAGTTTGGAGATGCTAAAACCATCAAGGCTTGCTTAAATGCATCGGCTTGATCTTTGGATTCATCAGACTGTTCTTTTTCCAAATCTGAAATAAATGACTTCAAATAATCTAGATTTTCCAAAGGATCCGTCTGTTGGTTCTTGGCAACTTCACTTAAGGCTTTGGCATTATTCAGGTTATTTTCTAGCTGACTTTTGGCTTCTGTCGCATCCAGATGATTGCCTGATGCGCCATCTTGTGCATAGGTGCTGACCAGTAAACCTTGCCCTGCGCGTACAGCACCCCATTGATCCGTTCTTAGCTCAAAGCCTTCTCCTCGCCCGTCACTGCTCTCGGTTTCTTTAGGATGGCTGAGATTGCCAAGGTTGAGTTGACTCGCGCCATGACTGCTGTGCAACTGGCTGCTGATCTGGTTGGTGGTATCGTCAAAACGCAGTTGGTTATAGCCACTGCCTTGATATTCCTTGCTTTTAATCCCTGCCAACTTCTTGGTATCAGGCAGCTTGCCTTTGTTATCAAACTTGCTCGGGCTGCGTTGCGCTTCATGGATTCGACCCACCACAAACGGTCTGTCAATGTTGCCATCAAAGAAGTCGATAACAACAATCTCCCCAATCCTCGGTAGGAAGCGTGCCCCATAACCTTCGCCTGCCCAGGGTGTCAATACATCAACCCAAGCTGAGTCAGTATCATTGTCATTCGAGCCTGCACCACCATCGTGACTGTGGTCTTCATTGCGGGTAAACAGGAAGCGTACTTTGATGCGCCCCCATTCATCCACATGGATTTCTTCTCCACTTGGACCAACCACTTTGGCGCGTTGTGGATATGCCACTGGACGGTGTTTGAGTGGGTTGTATTCTGCTGCTGTGCTGATGTTTCTGCGTTGTAACGTCAGTTGGTTGGCTTGGCGTTCGTCACTGTTGTTTGTGGTGATATTGGTAAGCTGCCAATGGCTTTGTTCAACTAAACGATTGATTTGTTCGTTGAGGTCTTTGGGAAGGTTGTTTTGGTTGTAGTAGCGCTTTTCAATGAT
>NZ_JADAIN010000009.1:0-8681 GCF_015676285.1 Acinetobacter sp. Res13-Abat-PEC15-P4-01
ACTACCGCTTCGGCAGGCTCAAGTGCAGTCACTGTGACTGCAGGCACAACCAATGCAAATAATGTCACTGATTATGCTGTTGATTTAAGCCAAGAAAGCAAAGACAGCTTGGTAAAAGCAGATACAGCATTACAAAGTGTGGTAACTCAGATTGATGGTGTCGATGTGAAGACTGTCAATAAAGATAACAACACCGTCAACTTTGTGACGGGTGACAATGTTGAGTTAACAGCCAATGCAGATGGCAGTATCAAAGTGGGTACAGCAGCAGATGTTAACTTCACCACAGTGAACACGACAAACCTGACAGCAACGGGTGAAACCAAGTTAGGCGATAGCTTCACAGTGAATAATGGTGGCAGTTACTATACAGGACCGATCACTGAAGCAACACATATTGTGAATAAAAACTATGTCGATAATAGTGCAGCGGCAGCTAAAACAGAAGTTGAACAAGGTAAAAATATTCAGGTTGGTACAACTACTGGAGCAGATGGTCAAACAATTTATACCATTGCCACAGCTGATGATGTCGATTTCAATAAAGTAACCGTTGGAGATACTACGATTACATCAAACGGATTAGTCATTACACATGGACCAAGCATTACCAAAAATGGAATCAGTGCTGGGAACCAAAAAATCACTGATGTTGCTGAAGGTCTGATTAGTGCTGATTCCAAAGATGCGATCAATGCTAGCCAGCTTTATGGTTTAGGTAGCAATGTGACCCAGCTGTTTGGTGGCAATGCACTTTATGTGAATAACCAGATTAGTTGGAACAATATAGGTGGTACGGGTCAGAATAACATTGATGATGCGATTAAATATGTCAATGAGCAAGCTGCAAATGCAAATCAAGGCTGGAAAGTCACTACAGATTCTGGATCAAATGCGATAAGTACTGTTAAACCCGATGATACAGTAAATATTAATGGCGATACAGTCAGTGGAGTTACGGTTACCAATACAGGCAACAATATTACAGTGGGTTTAAGTGACAAAATCCAGGTTGGTTCAGGAAACAATACGGTATCTATTGATGGTAATGAAGGAACAATCCAAGTTGGTGATGTTCAGATAGATGGTTCAAAAGGAAATATCACCGCAGGTCAAATTACAGTAAATGGTGAAACTGGCACTGTAAACGGTTTATCGAATACCGCCTGGGATCCAAATAATATTATTTCTGGTCAAGCTGCGACAGAAGATCAATTAAAACAAGTTGCACAAAATGCAATACAGGCAGCAAATACAGCGAAATCAACAGTCTCCGCAGGCGACAATATCACCGTGTCTACCAGTAAAAATGCAGATGGTAGTACGAACTATCAAGTTGCAACACAAAAAGATGTGACTTTTGATACGGTTAAATCGGGTTCAGTGACGAGTGATAAAGTAATAGTTGGAAATGTTGTTATCGATCAAGCAGGTATTAATGCCGGAGCAAATAAAGTAACGAATGTTGCAAATGGTAGCTTAAGTTCAACATCAACAGATGCTATAAACGGCTCACAATTACATGCAAGTAATACCAACATATATAACTACTTAGGTGGTGGTGCTAATTATGAGACCAATACTGGTCCAACCTATAATGTTGGTGGAGGCTCGTACAACAATGTGGGTGATGCACTTAACGCATTGGATCAAAGTGTAACCAATGTAAGCAATCGACTTGAACAAGCCTTTTATACCACAAATAAACGCATCGATGATGTAGAAAATCGTGCCAATGCGGGTAATGCACAAGCATTAGCTACAGCAGGTTTACCACAGGCTTATATCCCAGGGAAAAGCATGATGGCAATCAGTGGCGGCACTTTCCGAGGCGAGAGTGGCTATGCGATAGGAATGTCATCAATATCAGATAATGGTCGATGGGTATTCAAAATAAGTGGAAGCGGTAACTCTCGTGGCGATTTTGGTGGAACAGTCGGCACAGGAATTCAATGGTAATTTTTTAACAAAAGGTCAGATACTTTTAAAGCCTCAAAAGTATCTGACACTATAAAAAACTCCATTCAAATTATCTAAAAACAGAATTAATGCGAGAATTGGGATATGAAAAAATTAATGGCGTTGAGTTTACTTGCTGGACTAATGGGTGGATGCACCACTGGAACAGTCATTACTCAAGAAGGTACAACGGAACAACCTAAATGGCATAAAGCAGAAAAGGTCATCTTTAACAAAAAATCAGGAACCTTTCCAAACTTACAAAGTTTAAATCAGATCAGAGAAGGGATGAGCAAAGATCAGCTCTATGAATTGCTTGGACGTCCTCAATATGATGATGGTTGGAGACCACGTGAATGGAACTATTTATTTCATTTTACAACCCCAGGTCAAGGTGAAAATAATATAACGACATGCCAATTCAAGGTCCTATTTGATCAAAATATGTATGTACGTCGCTTTTATTGGAATCCAATCAATCCTCAAGATGGCGTATGTCCCCCAGCTCTGACACCACAAGTAATAGAACAGATTCCAGAAAAAGTATCTACAAAGCGTTTTACTTTGGGAGCTGATGCATTATTTACATTTGATAAAAGTGATATTCAAAATTTGAATCCGAAAGGACGACTAGACCTAGATAATCTGATTGAAGAATTGGGGCGATTTAAAGTAATTAAATCAATCACAATCACGGGCTACACAGATCGATTAGGGTCTCTGTCCTATAATCAAAAACTTTCTCAGGATCGTGCTGAAAGCATCAAGCAGTATTTAGCAACTCGAGGAATACATCCTGATGTCATGAGTTCACAAGGGCGAGGACCAGCCCATGCAGTGACAGAGTGTGAAAGTAATTTATCGAGAACTGAATTGATTAATTGTTTAGCGCCTAACCGTAGAGTGGTCATTGATGTTGATGGATATATGGAACAGTGATTGAACGAAAATATTTCGATAAATATGTATTATTTTCTGATGTTATTAATCATTGAAAAATAATATAACAATATAAATAAGATTTATTTTATTTAGAAAGCATCAAGAAAATTAAAAAATAAACCAACTTTTTGAGGGGAAGTTGGTTTATTTAAAAATATATCCAAGAGAAAAATATTTATGCCTGAAACGACTTTAATATGTTTATGGTGGTTAAATCGCCAGAATTTTAAAATAATTACAGAGAGTTTAAGCCTTAAGCTTAAAATTGGCGTACTTAAAGTTTTAGTTTTAATGGCCGTTAAATTAAAAAATACAGAAAGGGTATTAAAAATTTCGCCTCATGAACTATCCCTTGATTCTGAAGTTGTACTAGATTCATTGAAATGGTTATCAAAACTCAATATCATTGTGATCGTTAATTCAGTTGATCTGGGAGAAAGGAAAGAGTACCTAATTGAATATATTTATAATGAACAAATGCTGAGCGTTTTCTATCACGATTGTTGGGTAGAGTTGCCCAATCATAAAGTTTTAAATTTTTTAAAAAAAACGCCAAATGATAAATATGTTACATATGAGTCTTTATTCAATTACCTAATGTTAATAAAAGGTCTTAAAAAAAATACGGATAAAACAAAACAGATTTATTTTGATGAAGACTTTCTTAATGGGCATTATAAAGGAACTTGGCGAGAAGTTCTGTTAAAATATAAATTAATTGAATTTTTTAATTTTAATTAAATTTTTTAAGTGAAAAATTAATGTTGTGATAATTTTAAATAGCTGTTGATATATTTTTATAATTTTGCTTAATGGGAGTTATATTTCAAACTAGAGTTTAAATTTTCTGGCTAGAATATAAAATTAAAACCGAAGGGACACAGTTGAATATTTTAATTATAGGTGCAATATATTATTAATTTGGCTGTAGATAAAATAATCAACAGATCGTCGCTTTGAAGCGAATAGAATGTTAAGTTTGCAGATAAAAATGGCTGTTTTAGTCATGAATTTAATAGCAAGCAACAACTTATACATTTTCAAATTTACATGAGCCTGTAGCCTGCCATCATACAAAAAATTACGAGATCGCGATTCAACACTAGATAAATGAATCCATGAATCTAATCCAACAGTTTCAAACATATCTCAACTTCTAACAGAACAAAAGCATGTTGCAGACTGATGAACGATCAAACTACTCATAAAAACCAAAGCTATCTAAAAAGTGCATGTTGACTTTCTGTTAAATCCTGGCAAAAGTGCACGTGAATTCGTAAATTGAATATGAAAATTGTCAGGGGGACTGCTTATAAACAATTTAAATTATCGACTGTCTAGAGTATCAAATTATAGCCATGCAGCTAAATTATGTTTGCAGAACATAACTTACCATCTGTACCCACCAGAATGAGTAATAATCATGTGCGAGGCAAGATTTATTCAGTCATCGAATTATGAGTTAGCAAAATCCTCATCATATAGATCATCGCTTAGTATTTTACGTACTGAACGACACAGTGGCTCATCAGGGGGATTCGAAGCATGTCGAGTAGCCTACTGTTCTTGGTACGGCTGTATCTGGAAGCGAATGGGGTAGGAGGTCATATATTCAATAAAAGAAGTTAACACTGTTTTATTTGGATATATTGAGATTTACTAAAATCGAGTTAGATAAGATTCGGCAAAATAGCTGGTTAAGTTTGGAAGTCTTTGACAGGATTTTTAAAACTTTTTGCAAAGCTTTAGAGAGATAAAAGACTGGGTTTAAGATTCAATTCGATTGCAGCTGCATATGATTGAGAGCTGACTAAAAATTGAGGTATGGAAAAGTCTAGTGTGTTCGTTGTTTGATGAAAAAAATGTGTTATTTGAACATATAATTTGCTATTATGCATTTTTTAATTCATGCAGTTAAGTTCCGTTATGTGAAAGCTTATTTAGTTGTCAGCAGCATGTATGCTAAGTTATTTCATATTGTTGATTTAATTAAATATTCTTAATTTTGTGTGTGAGTTAATTTTAAAAAATCTTTTATTATTTTTTAGGTTTTAAACTAAAGTGAGAAAGTAGAAGAAGGTATTATGCGAGCATATTCATTAGATCTGCGCAAAAAAGTATTATCTGCTTATTATAAATCTCAACATAAATCTAATGTTTGTAAACAATTTGGTATTGCAAGATCAACTCTAGATGAATGGATTTTATTAGAAAGTTTGAATGGAAGTCTAAATCCATTGTCTCCAAATATTCTTGGCCGACCCGCTGTAATACAGGATTTATTGTCCTTTGATGAATTTATAAAATCCACACCTTTTAAAAGGGTGAGGGATTTGATTGAACCATTTGAAAAAAAATTTGGTTATAAAACATCATATGCAGTTCTTTGGAGAACGTTAAAAAAACTCGGTTGGACTAAAGCAAAGGGAGGGCATTGGGAAAAAAACAAAACGGAAAGTTAAGTGTTCATTCATCATATTGATAAACACCTACTCTAAACCTTTTATTAGCATTATCGAGTCCCTTATCATTATTAGAGTAATCAATAGCTGCCGATAAGATTGATTTAGACATAATTTCCCAGAGATCGTTCGTTAATTTGTTTAACTTGATAATGGATTCTTGAGAAAGTTCATCAGCAAAAACTGCTTGTTCTAAAAAATTTTTATTATATTTGATATTATTTATACCCGCAGAGAGATGATCTGAAATGTTATGAGTGAATAGCTGACTCGTTTCATCAACATTGAAATTAGGGCTGTAGCTTGAATTTTTTAAGATTACATACTCATCCTCTTGGGCAACAATACCTAGACGTATAAGTTCCAATAAGATTGATTTAGGGTGTTTTTCGGATGAAACTTGTTTTACTAGATTTTCAAAGCTAGGAGAATCCCCATAAAAAGGTATCTTTGAAGGAGATTTCTGGTTGATCCATAAACCAATTACACGAGCTGGTACACTAATCGGTAGTCTTGTATCAGATTGATTTACCAGATTATATTCGCCATACAGGTTGCAAAAATTTCTCACATCTCGACGATTTAATCCTGATAATAAACTTATTGATGAGTCTGTTTTTTTTTGACCAATTGAATCTAGTTCTTTTATCGCCTCATTATAAAATAATGATTTTAAAGCTGTGTTAAATTCATTATAACCAACGCCAGCACTAATGAGCCAATTAATGAGTTGAGGCATAATATTTATAACATGTTCTAATGTAGTTTCACTTGCATGAGTAAGCTTCATTTCATGAAATTGTGTTAGAACGGAAGTGTTATTTGTCATGTAATCACCTCAAAAGTAAAAATATTTTGACTTGAATTTTTATATGTTAAAACCACAACTTATTGTCAACTTGAACAAATAGATTTATAGGTTCTTATTGTAGCCTCTTTTTTTTAAAAAAATAAGCTATAAAATTTATAGATTACATTTATTTATTTATCTTTTTGTTTTTATTTGTATTTTATGAATTTTTTTTTGTCGTTTTTGCATTTAAAACATTTTTTATGAAACAGAACAAGCAATTTAAATTCAAATTTAAGTTGTGATTTTTATAGGTAAAAATTATTAGATGCCATTTTTTATGGCGTTTAGCACAAACTCATCCTGTCTTAGGCTTTGCGGGGTGGGTGCAATATTGGAAAGATGAATGTGTATTCTAGGCATTTTTAGGAATACAAGTTCTGGACTAAACAGTCTGAAGATTTAAAGTTTTTCTAAACAAATAAATTTAAAACGGTTTTGTACATATCCTAATAGGAAAGCAATCTTCAATTTTAAATTTCATCATTTTGCGTATAAGTTTGAGTTAGTGCGGACTAGTGTTTTTTAAATAGATCTTTGTTTTTATTAATAAAATATCTTAAAAAATTATTTTTAAATTTGGATAATTAACGGACTGCAAGATTTTAAAATCACACGTTTAATTTTGAATGATGTAGGGATCTATTTAAAAATTTTATCTAAAACTGTGTGTATGAAAAATTCTAAAAAAAAAATTTAAAAAGTGTTTATTTTGCACATTTTTGTGTAATATTTAAAAATGTTCATTTTGAACATATTTGCTATGACATTACTTCAAAAATTAGGTTCAAATTATTATGTATAAAACTCCATTGATCATTGGTTTTTGCACATTTGGGTTATTAGCATGTGCATCCAACCAACCCAGCAAAGAAAATAGCATTCACTTCCAAAAGAAAGACGGGACGCATAATAAAGAAATTAGTGTTATTCGTGATTCGAAACTTTGTACAAAAGAAAGCCTTGATAAACAAAACTGTCCGATTGAGTTTTATATCGATAGCATAAAATCTGGTGTTTTTTACGTTAATGATAAAAATAATTATTATCTAAAATCAGGTTCTTATAATTTAAAGGTTAAAAATTGCACAGAAAAATCCTGTAAAAGTTGCGATGTGGATTTATCCACGGATGACGTGGGAAATAATCAATTTCTACTTTCTGTAGATAATTTTGGTAAGCCCTTTATTTCAAATAATGGCAATCCGTTAATTTGTAAGACACCAGAGAAAGAGCTGAAATCGAATGAAACAGCCGTAACAACTGTCACTGTGGATTTAGCAGCAGATACATTATTCAAGTTCAATGGATCTTCTTTGAATGATCTCCTTCCTCAAGGACACCGTGAAATTTTAAATTTAGCTTCGCAAATTTCAAACAACTTTGTATCAGTCAGCCATATTAAGTTAACAGGTCATACCGACCGTTTAGGTAGTGATCGTTATAACTTTCAATTGGGACAGAATCGTGCAGATACAGTAGGTAATTTATTAGTTCAAAATGGCATAGCTCAAAATATTATTTCAGCGATAAGTGTTGGCAAACAGAACCCTGTCACAAACGGTTGTTTTGATATTAAACAAGATGAAGAACTAAAAACGTGTTTACAACCGGATCGCCGAGTCAGTGTGGAAATAACAGGTATATCTAAATAATTGAATTAACTACTAGTATTTTGGGTGGGTTATGAATAAATTTACTGTAATAGAAAAAGATTCTTTAAATAAGGCAACGTTTGATACAGCACATTTTAGTTTAAGTGAAGCTTCGATTATACATACTAAAATGAATCGTGATGATGTAGCTGAATTTATCCGTGATGGAAATAATTTGGTACTCAAACTTAAAAATGGTGAAACCATTGTTATTGAGAATTTTTTCATAACATATGATGAAGTTTCTTCAGATTTGGTTTTTGAGGAAGATGGGTGCGTTTTATATTGGTTTGATGAAGTATCTGGTTTTAAAACTATTTCTGGTTTAGAGGTTCTATTGCCCGAAGCGAGTAGCCAGTTAATGGGGCTTTTACCTTGGTTAATTGGTGCTGGTGCAATTGGAGGTGCCATTGCGGCAACAAATAATGATGATCATAAAAATCCAAGTAAGCCAAATGGAACGCTTTCAGTTGAGTTAACAAAAACAGGTATGATCACCGGTGGAACGACGGATGTTGCACCGGGCAGCGAAGTCAAGTTAACCATTACCGGTCAGGACCAGTCAGGCAATCCGATCGAACGAGAAGTCACGGCAACGGTTCAGCCGGATGGTCGCTATACAGCAGAAGTACCGGCAGACTTTGCAGATGGTGAATTAACGGTTAAGGCAGAAACAGTAGACCGTAACGGAACACCGGTAGAAGCAGAAGACAGTCTGGTTAAGACAGATCATGACAATGATCCAAACACTCCAGACCAAGGTGGTTTAGACCGTGAAGCAGGTTCAATAACAGTTGATGTAGACAATAGCGG